>NZ_JBEBOW010000019.1:0-35152 GCF_040396215.1 Diaphorobacter ruginosibacter
GAAATCGGGCGATTTGCAGCGCGCTGGCCCTTGCTTGCACCCCGGTGCAAGCGGCAGACCATCGCTTCGAACTCATCCCGATTGCACTCCAACGCGGCTGCGTAGAGATCGTAAACACGTTCTCAGTGCTCCGCCGGGGCGCGCTGAATGCGCAGCGAGCTGCAGACACCGGACAGCACCGCGCTGAATGCGCCAAGGCACAGCGCCAGCCGCTCGGAAAACCCATCATGCGCGGGCCACAGAGCGAAGATGGCCGCGAGCAGCACGGCCCCCAGCGTCTGGCCGGTAAGCCGCGCCGATCCCAGCATGCCGCTGGCTGCGCCACTGCGATTCAACGGCGCGGACGTCACGATCGTGTGGTTGTTGGGCGACTGGAACAGGCCAAAACCCGCGCCGCAAAGCGCCATGCGCCAGACCACGTTCCAGTCGGCCGGCTGCGCCGGCAGCAGTCCCAGCGAAAGCAGTCCCAAGGCAAACATGGCCATGCCGACGCCACCCAGCAGGCCGTCGTGAAAGCGCCCGATCAGCCGGCCCGCGATCGGCGCCGCCACCACGGTGGCCAGCGGCCACGCGGTAATCAGCAAACCGGCTTTCAGGTGGCTGTATCCCAGCACCTCGAGCAGCAGATACGGCATCGCCAGAAAGCCCAGCATCTGCGCGCAGAACGCGCCGATGGACGCGCCCATCGACAGGCGGAAGACCGGAATGCGCAGCAGATCGACGGGGAACATCGGCGCGGCCAGATGCCACTGGCGACGCACATATACCGCGCCCACCAGAATACCGCCCAACAGGAAGATGGCGCCCAGCATCGGCGAATGGTGCTCGCTGCCGGTGCGCACCCCCAGTTGCTCGCCGCCGAGGAACAGCAGCGAGAACATGGCGACGTTGAGAATCACGTCGATGACGGAAAAACGCGGCCCGCCCGCCCCGGCCGCCGGATTGGACGGCAGCGAACGCCGTCCCATCCAGAACACGAAAATCCCCAGCGGCAGATTGATGGCGAAAAGCCAAGGCCACGATGCAACCGAAAGAATCGCCGCGGCGATCGTCGGGCCCGCCATGGACGACGTCGCCACCACCACGGAGTTGATGGCCATGCCATGCCCCAGTTGGGCGCGCGGATAGGTCAGGCGCACCAGCGCCGCGTTCACGCTCATCACCCCCGCCGCGCCCAGCCCTTGGAGCGCGCGCGCCAGAATCAGCGTCTCGAGGCTGCGAGCCGCCATCGCTCCCACCGACGCCACGGCAAAAAGCGCCATTCCGACGAGATATACGCGGCGATAGCCGAGCTTGTCGCCCAGCGCGGCCAGCGGCAGCAGCAGGACGAGCGTCGCCAGTTGATAGGCGTTGACGACCCAGACGGCCTGCGCCGCGCCCACCTCGAGCTGATGGCCGATATCCGGCAGCGCAAGGTTCATGATGCTCGAGTCCAGCACCGACAGCGCAATGCCCAGAATGATGACCAGCATCGCATAGCGCCGCTGCGGCATGGGCAGGCCGTCAGCCGCCGCGGTCGGGGCTGCATCCAGGCGGGCTGCTTCGGTCATCCAGTCATCCTTCGGTGCTTGCTTTTGCTTTCATTCCTGGAGCACGCGGCCGGTTTCCACCGCCTTCCCCTGCATCGTCGTCCTTTCCCCGCATTCCGCCGAAAGGCGCGAGCCGGAGAAGCCGCCGCCGGGGCCCCACAATATGGTTGACGATTCTAGGGAAAGCTCGCATCCGCGGCCGGTGCCCGCCGAACAACCCGCAGATATCCTCGGATTCGCCATGAACAGGCTTCAACCTCTTTTTCGGCGACGCCCGGTTGCGCGCGGCGCGATGGCGGTTTTACGTGCCGCCGCCATCAAAACAACGGCAAGGTTCCGCCCGGACATGCGCCCTCGATATCGAGCATGCGCAATTTCTGGACCGCTCCGCCGTGGGCCGAAAAGCCCCCTGCCCGATCGTTCGCGGCCAGCACACGATGACAGGGAACGATGGGCGCGAACGGATTTGCGCCCAGGGCCTGGCCCACGGCCCGCGACAGATGCACGTCACCGAGCTCGCGCGCCAGCTCGCCGTAGGTGCGCGTGCGGCCAGGGTCAATCGCCCTGGTGAGCGCATAGACCCGGCATGCGAAATCGGGGACGCCGCGCATGTCCAGGACTACGTCCAGCAGGTCATCCCGCGTGCCCGACAGCAGTGACTGCGTGCGCCGCACAGCGTGCGTGACAGCGGCGGGCTGCGCCGCACGCAGCAGCGCCTGCGTATCGGGGAGCCGGCCGAGCCCGCGCAGCAGACGATGGAACGTGCGCGCTGAATCGGCCTCCGGCAACTGCACGGCGCAGATGCCCTCCTCCGACCAGGCCAGCGCGCACTCGCCTATCGGCGTGGCGAAAAGGCATGCGCCCAGCGGCGCGGGCCGGGCCGGCGATGCGTGCGCCTGCTGGGTCACGCCGCCTCGCGCGGCGGGGGCGCGACCCGCAACTGCTCTTGCAACTGTTCACGCAGCTGCGGCCTGGCCGCGAACGGGTCGCCTGGATTGCGCGCCCGCAGAATGTCCTCCATGCGCGCCTGCACGGCGCCAATCGCCTGCGGATGGCTATAGATGTAGAACTGGTTGGCAGCCACCGCATCGAACACTTTCGCAGCAACCTCCCCGGCGGTCACCTTGCCGCCGGCAACCGCCTTGTCGAGCATCTGCGCTCCAACCTCCTGGCTGCGCGTGGCGCTCAGGCCGTTGAGCGCATCCGGGCGGTTGCGCTCGCTTCGTCCAATGCCGGTCGGCACGAAATAAGGGCATAGCACGCTCGCGCCGATCTGGCTGGTGACGAGTTGCAGATCCTGGTAGAGCGTCTCGGACAACGCCACCACGGCATGCTTGCTGACGTTGTACACGCCCAGGTTGGGCGTCACCACCAGGCCGGCCATGCTGGCGGTGTTGACGATATGGCCGCGCCAGGCTGCATCGCGGCGCGCGGCCTCGAGCATCATCGGCGTGAACACCCGCACGCCATGCGCGACGCCGCGCAGATTTACCCCCAGCACCCAGTCCCACTCGCGCGCCGAGGCTTCCCAGATCAGGCCCGCAGCGCCCACGCCCGCATTGTTGAAGACCAGGTGCGGCGCACCGAAGCGCGCAAGCACCTCGGCGCTGAGCGCATCCATCTCGTCGGCGCTGGAGACATCCACCCGCCGCGCGAGCACCTGCGCGCCCAGGCTCCTCATCTCGGCTTCGGCCTGCGCCAACGCATCGGCCTGCACGTCCACCAGCACCAGGCGCATGCCAAGGCGCGCGCCGATCCTCGCGCATTCGAGCCCGAAGCCGGACGCCGCTCCGGTCAGCACCGCGGTCTTCCCCGCGAAATTCTCGATCATCCGTCTGTCTCCCCATTCATGGCGATGCTCACATCGCCTTCATCACATATCCCACACGCGGGAAATGCACGTGGACATGACCCACGCGCGCGTCGATGCGCGAGAGCGTATAGCGGGTGCGCGTGGCCGCGATCAGCGTACCGATAGTGGGCTCCACGCCGAAGCTCTGCGCGGCGATCGACACCTCGCTGCCCAGGGCGATTCCATGCTCGTCGATGAACGCCTCCGAATCGGGCAAAGGCAAGGGCTCGGCAGCCGCCGCGGCGGCCAGGGATTCCTGCGCGCTCATTTTCTCCATCTGCCCCGCCCCCATCGCCGCGATGCGGTCCATCCAGTCCAGCACCTGGGGAGTCGCATCGAAGATCGCCGCGAGCGCGGGCGTTGCGGCACGCGTGAACCACAAAGGCGCATAGGCGGAAAAGTCCGCGATGCACGGCTGCCCGCCCATGAGGAAGCGGTGCTCGTCGAGCATGCTCGCAATGCGCCGCAGGTCGGAGCGATACGCCAGCGCCGCCTCCGGAGCGTGCATGAATGGAAACCCCATGGCCTTGCGGTCGTTGACGAACGCATCGGCCTGGGCGCGATCCGCATGGGCGAACAGCGCCTGCAGCCCGCGCGGCTGGAGGCTGTAGGACATCGCCGCCCTGAACAGTTGATCATCGGCCCACTGCGACACCACGCGAGAGATGCCTTTGAGGTGGTCCGGATACAGCGGCCGATCGGGGTGCAGATGCTCCAGCACGTCGCAGATCAGAGCGGTATCGCAATAGATGTCCGCGCCGATCTGCAGGAGCGGAGTGCGCCGGTAACCGCCGGTGAGCGACTGCACGTCGGGCTTGGGCAGGACACCCGGAACGATCACCGATCTCCAGGCCAGCTGCTTGAAGCCCAGCGCCACGCGCACCTTGTGCGAGAACGGCGACAGGGGATAGTGGTGCAGTATCAACTCGTTCATGATGGGTCTCCTTGTCGTTTTTCCCCGGCGCTGACCGGGCTCGCACGCGGCCTGGGCTGGGCTCAGTCGGTGGCGACCGCCGCCATGCCGCCATCGAGCTTCTGGCGCGGCACGTAGCGGAAGGTTCCCGTGGCGGTGGTGCAGAGCTTGCCGTTGGCATCGTAGACGCTGCCTTCGACAAACGCCATGGTGCGCGTGCGATGCATGCGCCGGGCCTTTGCAACCAGCGGCCCATGCGCGGGCGCCATGAACATGGACTTCAGCTCGATGGTGACAACGCCATGATCCGGCGTGTCGCTGCGCGCGGCCACCGACAGCGCCACGTCGAGCAGCGTCATCGTCGCGCCGCCATGGGTGACGCCATGAGAGTTCAGATGCTCCGGCCGAGGCGTGTAATGCAACTCCGACTCGCCATTTTCCATGCGGTGCAAAGTAAAGCCCAGATGCTTCACGAAAGGGACGTCGGCACGAAAGCTCAGCACAGTTTGTTCTCCGTTATAGGGGTGTTGGATATTGCTCTGAGCATATCCGTTTGGGCGCGCGCCCGGAGCAACCGGCTGAAATCCCTTCGTCGTGGCCTCATGCCATTGCCCAGGGATCCTCTGCGCGAATCGATCGCCAAGCATGCGTCCGATCCGGTTTGTGCAGAGGATCCCTAGCCGCCCAGAATCGCGCTCACCCCGCCGTCCACGGCCATCCACTGTCCCGTGATGTGCTTGCCCGCATCGCTGGCGAGCAGCAGCGCGATGCCCTTGAGATCCTCGTCGTCGCCCAGGCGGCGCAGCGGCGCGCCCGCGCACATCCGGTCCTCTCCCATGGTGTCGATGAGCACCGTGGCCATCTTGGTGCGGAAGAAGCCCGGGCAAATGGTGTTGACGCGGACTCCGCGCGGCCCCCACTCGCCAGCCAGCGCGCGCGTGAAATTGATCACTGCGCCCTTGGATGTGTTGTAGGCGATGGTCTTCATCTCGGTGGGGTTGCCCCCCAGGCCCGCGATGGAAGCCAGGTTGATGATGCTGCCCCGCCCGCGCGGCAGCATGCTGCGCCTGCCCACCTCCTGGCTGAGCAGGAAGTAGCCGCGGATATTCAGGTTCATCACCTTGTCCCACGCCTGGGCGGGATAATCCTCCGCCGGCGCCCCCCAGGTCGCCCCGGCGTTGTTCACCAGAATGTCGATGTCGCCCATGCGCTGCAGCGTTTCATCGACCAGCCTGCCGATGTCGCTCTCGCTCGCGCAATCAGCGGCCGTCCAGCGCGCGTCGATGCCCTTGTCCTGCAGTCCGGCGACCGCCTGTTCGAGATCTGCCGCCTTGCGCGAGGTGATCATGATGCGGGCTCCCGCCTCGCCCAGCGCCTCGGCCATCTGAAGGCCCAGCCCGCGCGATCCGCCGGTCACCAGCGCCGTCCTGCCTTTGAGATTGAAGAGTTCCTGCACGGAGCGCGACATGGTTGCATCCTTGGTGAAGAGTTGACTGCCCGGCATTGTCGCCAACCGCGGGGGCCGCTCCTGTCGCATTGGCGATTGGCGGCCCCGCAACGGAAAACTGGCGCAATCTATGCATTTGATGTGAAAAACCAATCCCGTCCATGGATGTCGGGGCGCTCTCTCTGGTACTGTTATATCCATGCAGAACGCCATCCGTACACCCCACCAGACCACAGCCTACCAAGCAGGCATCTTCCAGCCCATTCCGATGATCGGCCGGTATGTTTTCTTCCAGCTCGCGCCGGCGGCGGACACAGTGTCGCTGAAGGCCAGCCTCACGCGCATGAAGTCGCTGGTGGACGGAGAGTCGGTCGTGGCCGGCATCGGCCAGCAACTGGCTGACAGGCTGGGGATGAAAGTGCCCGGCCTGCGCGAATTTCCGGCCCTGAGCGGCCCGCAGGACGTACGGGTGCCATCCACCCCCGCAGCCCTGCTGCTGTGGCTTCGCGGCAGCGATATGGGCGAGCTGGTCAACCGCACGCGCGCCCTGGCGAACTTGCTGCGACCCGCGCTTGACATCTCGAACATCGTCGATTCGTTCCGCCACGGCCCGCTCGACAAGACGCACGCCCACGATCTGACCGGCTATGAGGACGGCACGGAGAACCCGGAAGGCGAAGAGGCGCAGGCCGCGGCCTTCGCGCACGGCCAGGGCCCGCTGCTGGACGGCTCCAGTTTTCTCGCCATTCAGCAATGGCAGCACGATTTCGAGCAGTTCGAATCGTTTTCCGCCTCCGATCGTGACGATCTCATGGGCCGCCGCCTCAGCGACAATGAAGAGTTGGAGGATGCCCCCGAGTCGGCGCACGTCAAGCGTACCGCCCAGGAAAGCTTCGAGCCTGAAGCCTTCGTGCTGCGCCGCTCCATGCCCTGGCTGCACTCCAGCAAGGGGCTCGATCGCAGCGGCCTGATGTTCGCCGCCTTCGGCTGCTCCCTGGGCGCGTTCGAAGTCCAGATGCGCCGCATGGCCGGCCTGGAAGACGGCATCGTCGATGGACTGTTCCGCTTCTCGCAGCCGCTGACGGGTTCCTACCTGTGGTGCCCGCCGATGCACAACGGGCAGTTGCAACTGGGCCAGCTCGGCCTGTAGGATCCAGCCCTCCCGCCGCCGATGCGCAGCGCGCCGCAAGGCCCGCTGCGCTTGCGTTTTGCGGCGACGGTTCTTTCATTCCCTGCCCGTATTTTCTTTTCATGCAAGCCCTGCTCGACACCATTGCTCACATGCCGCCGCCCACCGATGCGGCACGCATATTCCACGGCCGCGGCGGCATGCACGAAGGCTGCGAGCATCTGTCCCTGGATGCCTTCCCGCCCGTTCTGGTGCTCACCAGCTTTGCGGAACTGAGCGAGGAAAGCATCCACGCCATCGGCCATGCCCTGGAGCAACGCTGGGCCCTCATCGCACCTGGCCAGCCGCTCAACTGGGTGCTGCAGATCCGCCTGCCAGGCGGCCAGGGCCGAACGGAACTGATGTGCGGCGCGGTGCCGCCCTCCCATGTCGTGACGGAGGCTGGGGCGCAATACGCGGTGCATGTGCTGCGGGGCCAGAACCACGGACTGTTTCTGGACATGGCCGCCGGCCGGCAATGGGTGCGCGATCACATCGCGGCGCGGCAGGCCAGCGGGCAAGCCGGCGCTTTCAACGTGCTCAACCTGTTCGCGTACACCTGCGCGTTCTCGGTGACCGCGCTGCAGGCGGGCGCCACGCACGTCATGAACATGGACATGAGCCGGGGCGCGCTGTCGATCGGGCAGCAGAACCATCGGCTCAACCACTTGAGTGCGGGCGCGAGCTTTCTCTCGCACGACATTTTCAGTAGCTGGGGAAAGATCACGCGCGCGGGCCCCTATCACCTCGTCATCGCCGATCCGCCAAGCTACCAGAAAGGCAGCTTCGTCGCCACCAAGGACTATGCCCGGCTGCTGCGGCGCCTGCCCGACCTGCTCACGCGCGGCGGCCACGCGTTGATCTGCCTGAACGCGCCCGAGTTGCCTGAATCGTTCATGCACGAACACATGAGAGAGCAGGCCCCGGAGCTGCAGTTCGTCGAACGCGTCGCCAATCCGCCAGTATTCGCCGACCGCGATGCGGATCGTGCGCTGAAGGTGCTCGTCTACCGCATGTGAGCCAAGGCATGGGCGGATCACGGCGCGCCCATGACACGCCGCGCATCCGCATCACGCATCAATGCCTGTGCACCGCCATCACGCCCGCGAATATGCAGCCCATGCCCAGCAGGACCTGCCCGCTCATGGCGTTGCCCAGCAGCAGAAAGTCCAGCGCGGCGGTCACCGCGGGCACCAGATAGAACAGGCTGGTCACATTCACCAGATTGCCTCGCTGGATCAGCCTGTACAGCAGCAGTTGCGCGAACACCGAAGTCACCACGGCAAGGAACAGCACGGGCAGCCAGAAGCTCCAGTCCATTTCCCAGCGCAGCGGCTGCGCCTGCGCAAACAGCGCGCAGACCACCAGCGTCACCACATACTGCAGCGGCAATACCCGATGGGGCGGCTGCTGCACCCGCTTTTGCAGCAAGGCGCCCGCGGTGATACAGGCCAGCGCGCCCAGCGCGAACGCCATCCCCATGCCATCGAAGCCGGTGCGCATCAGGCTCTGCCAGACCACCAGCACCAACCCGGCCAGCGCCAGCAACAGCCCGCAAAGGCGTGACGTGGTAAACCGCCGCTCGACCAGCAGGAGCGTGAGCACCGGCTGCGCGCCCAATACCACGGCCAGCATGCCCGGCGTGATGCCCAGCGACATCGATTGGAAGTAGCACACCGAGTAGCCTGCGATCATCACCAGCCCCGCGGCAGCAACATGGCGCCGCGTGCCCCGCTCGGGCATCCACTTGCGAGGATCGCCCGCCAGGACCAGCAACAGCAGCAGCGCAATGCCATAGCGCGCCAGCAGAATGGCGGATGCCGAGCCATGGTTCAGCGCCATGCGCGTCACGATGGCCGAGCCGCCCCACAGCAGGACGAAAGCGCATGCAGCGACCACACCCGACCAGGAACCGCATCGACCGGCGAACGAATCGAATTTGAAAAAAGACATGAAAAAACCTCACCTGCGATCCAGAAAGGAACAGGCCACGCCACGATCCGCATACAGCGCCATCAGGCGCATGCGGCAAACCAATCAGGCAATGAAAATGGAACGTGACCGGGGAATCAATCCACCGTGAACCCGGGGACGGGCGGCGGATTGGCAGCAACCGCGCGCACAGCCGGCGGCGCCATGGTCATGGCAGGCGGGGGAGCATTCAGGAAATGGTCAAAGCAGCGTGTATTGACGCCACCCGGTTTGCCTGATGCGTGACAGTCAGGATGACATGCGTTGTGCTGAGACATCGGCGCAGTATAGGGTAAATCGCCCGGCCGATCAAAACGCGTCCGGATCCATCGCGGCGCACGTCATGTCGCGCGCCCTCACGACCTGCAGCCATGCGCCGATCTTCGGCAGCTCGTAGTGGAAGAAATACTGCGCAGCGCCCATGCGGCCAGCGTTCCGCGCGTTCGCCTGCGCGGGGCCGCCCGCCTCGATGCAGCAGGCCACGTCCAGCCACATCCACGCCACCACCATATGGCCGAATGCCTGCATGTAGGGCACGGCGTTGGCAAGCGCCTCATCGGCATTTTCGCCGGCCCAGGCAGCCTTGGTGGCGGCTCCGACCTCAGCCAGCGCACCAGCCAGCTGGTTGGCATGGGCGGACAGGCGCGGATATGCCAGGGCCTTCTGGATGGTTGTGTTCAGCGTTTGGGCAAGCAGCTTCAGGCCCGCGCCATTCTGCATGCGCACCTTGCGCCCCAGCAGATCGGCTGCCTGGATGCCGTGCGTGCCTTCGTGGATCATGTTCAGGCGGTTGTCGCGCCAATACTGCTCGACCGCGAAATCGCGCGTATAGCCATAGCCCCCATGCACCTGGATCGCCAGCGAGTTGGCTTCCAGGCACCATTCGCTCGGCCAGCTCTTGGCAACCGGCGTGAGCACTTCCAGCAGCAGTTGCGCATCGGCCGCCGCCCGCGCCGTGCCGGTGCGGACTTCGTCCACCAATCTGGCGCAATAGAGGTTCAGGGCCAGTGCACCCTCGCACCAGGATTTCTGCGCGAGCAACATGCGCTTCACGTCGGCGTGCTCGATGATCGGCACGGGCGCCTGCGACGCATCCTTGCCACCCTGTCCCGGGCGCCTGCCCTGAACGCGCGTCCTGGCGTAATCAAGGCTTGCTCGATAGCCCGCCATGCCCAGCATGGTGGCGGCCATGCCGATGGCAATGCGCGCCTCGTTCATCATGTGGAACATGTTCCGGAGGCCGTCGCCCCGCTGGCCGACCAGATAGCCGATGGCCCCCGCCCGTCCGCGCACGGGATGGCGGCCCTCGCCAAAATTGAGCAGCGTATTGGTGGTGCCGCGCCAGCCCAGCTTGTGGTTGAGGCCCGCCAGCGCCACGTCGTTGCGCTCGCCGGTCAGCTCGCCGCGCTCATTCACCAGCCTTTTGGGCACGATGAACAGCGAGATGCCCTTGACGCCGGGAATCAGCTTGCCGTCCGGGCCCGGAATCTTGGCGAGCACCAGATGCACGATGTTTTCCGTCAGCTCATGCTCGCCCGCGCTGATCCACATCTTGTTGCCATGCAGGCGATAGCGCGGCCCCAGGTCGTCGCCATCGAAGTCCTCGCCGTCGGGCAGGGCCCGTGTAGCGATGTCGCTGAGCGAGGAGCCCGCCTGCGGCTCCGACAGCGCCATCGTTCCCGCCCAGCGGCCATTGAGCTCATTGGCCGCGAACACGCTTTTCTGCAACGGCGCGCCGCACACCAGGATGGCATTGGCGTTCGCCGTGGTCAGCATGCTGGTGTTGATGCTCACCGAGGCCGCAGCGAAGAAGCCATTGGCAGCCGCCTCCACCACGTAGGGCAGTTGCATTCCGCCCCATTCGTAGTCCTGCGCGGCGCTCAGCATTCCGCTTTCGGCATAGGCCTGCCGTGCATCGTAGGCGCATTGCGGCAGGATCACCTTCTGTGTCTCCACGTCGAACCGTGGCTCCTCGGTGTCCACCGTGCGGTTGAAAGGCGCAAACCTGTCGCGGGCGATGCGCTCGCAGGTGTCGAGCACCGCATCGAAGGTTTCGCGCGAATGATCGGCAAAGCGCTCACGCCGGTTGAGCGACGGCGCATCCAGCCAGTCATTCAGAAAAAAATCCACGGTGGAGCGAAGAGTGCTGCCCATGTGCTCAAGACCTTGCTACAGCACCTCGAACACGCCAGCCGCGCCCATGCCGCCGCCGATGCACATGGTCACGCATACGCGCCTGGCGCCACGGCGTCTGCCTTCGATGAGCGCATGGCCGGTCAGGCGCTGGCCACTCACGCCATAGGGATGTCCCAACGCAATGGCGCCGCCGTTCACGTTGAGCAGTTCCGCAGGAATGCCGAGCTTGTCCCTGCAATAGAGCACCTGCACGGCAAAGGCTTCGTTCAGCTCCCAGAGGTCGATGTCGGACACCTTCAGGCCCAGCTTCTTGAGCGCTTTCGGCACCGCGAACACGGGGCCTATGCCCATCTCGTCGGGCTCGCAGCCCGCCACCGCGAATCCGAGGAAGCGGCCCAGCGGCTTGAGGCCGTGGCGGCTTGCGTAGGCCTCGCTGACCACCACGCAGGCGCCCGCTCCGTCCGAGAACTGGCTGGCGTTGCCCGCGGCGATCACGCCGCCCGCAACCGCCGGCTTGATGGTGCCGATGCCCTCCCTGGTCGTGCCCTCGCGCAAACCTTCGTCCACGCTGACGGTCACTTCCTTCGTGATCAGGCCGACGGCCTTGTCCACCACGCCAGCCGTCACGGTGATGGGAGCGATCTCGTCCTTGAGCAGGCCCGCGGCCTGCGCCGCGCAGGCTTTCTGCTGGCTCGCCGCGCCGTACTCGTCCATGGCGTCACGGCCGATGTGATAGCGCTTGGCCACCTGCTCGGCGGTCTGCAGCATGTTCCAGTAGATCTCGGGCTTCTGCTTTTCAAGCGCCAGGTCCTTGATCATGTGCAGGTTCATTTCCTGCTGCACGCAGGAGATGCTTTCCACGCCGCCGGCCACGTACACCTCTCCTTCACCGGCGATGATGCGTTGCGAGGCCGTGACGATGGTCTGCAGGCCCGACGAGCAAAAACGGTTGATCGTCATGCCCGAGGTCGTGACGGGCAGGCCCGCCTTGAGCGCGATCTGTCGGGCGATGTTCATGCCGGTCGCCCCTTCGGGGTTGGCGCAGCCCATGATCACGTCATCGACTTCTGCCCCGTCGATGCCCGCGCGCAGCACGGCATGCTGGACGGCGTGTCCGCCGAGCGTCGCGCCGTGCGTCATGTTGAACGAGCCCTTCCAGCTCTTGGCGAGCGGCGTGCGGGCGGTGGAAACGATCACTGCGGAGGTCATTGCAATATTCCTTGTGTTCTGTGCGTTGGTCAGCGGCGCTCAAGCGTGGCCGTGGCGCGTCATTCGAATGTCTTGCCCTGGGCTGCCAGATCGGCAAGCAGCCTGGATGGCTGCCATGCCTTTGCGTCGTCATGCGGATTGCGGGCGAAGCGCTTCATGGCCTGCACCACGTTGAAGAGCCCCACCTCGCCCGCATAGTGCATCGGCCCGCCGCGCCAGACCGGGAATCCATAGCCGGTGAGATACACCATGTCGATATCGCCGGACTTGGATGCAATGCCTTCCTCCAGTATCTTCGAGCCTTCATTGACGAGCGAGAACACAAGGCGCTGCACGATCTCGTCATCGGAAATCCTGCGCGCGACGATGCCCTGCTGCCGGCGGTAATCCTCGATCATTCCGTTGACGACCGCGCTCGGCATGGCATCGCGCTTGCCCGGGGCATAGTCGTACCAGCCCGCGCTGGTCTTCTGCCCGAAGCGGCCCATCTCGCACAGCAGGTCAGCCGTCCTGCTGTACTTCATGTCGGGCTGCTCCACATAGCGGCGCTTGCGGATCGCCCAGCCGATGTCGTTGCCCGCCATGTCGATCATGCGGAACGGCCCCATGGGGAAGCCGAACTTCTCGATGGCCTGGTCCACCTGCTGCGGCGTGGCCCCCTCGTCCAGCAGGAACCCCGCCTGCTGGCTATAGCGCTCGATCATGCGGTTGCCGATGAAGCCATCGCACACGCCGGAGACGACCGCCGTCTTCTTGATCTTCCTGGCAAGCGCCATCACCGTGGCGAGCACGTCCTTGGCTGTTTTCTCTCCACGCACCACTTCCAGCAGCTTCATCACATTGGCAGGGCTGAAGAAGTGCATGCCCACCACGTCCTGCGGGCGCCGGGTGAACGCAGCGATCTTGTCGACGTCGAGCGTGGATGTATTGGAGGCCAGGATCGCTCCGGGCCTGGCGATCTGGTCGAGCCTGCCGAACACCTGCTCCTTCACGCCCATGTCTTCGAACACAGCCTCGATGATCAGGTCGCAATCCTTCAGGTCGTCATAGGACAGCGACGTCGAGAGCAGCGCCATCCGCGCCTCGTACTTGTCCTGCTTGAGCTTGCCCTTCCTGATCTGCGCTTCATAGTTCTTGCGAATCGTCGCCACGCCCCGGTCCAGCGCCTCCTGCTTCATCTCCAAGATGGTCACGGGAATGCCCGCATTCAGGAAATTCATGCTGATGCCGCCGCCCATGGTGCCGGCGCCGATCACGCCGACAGTGCGGATGTCACGCCTGGGCGTATCGGAGGGCACGTCGGGAATCTTCGACGCCGCGCGCTCCGCGAAGAACAGGTGGCGCAGCGAACGCGATTCGGGCGTCATCATCAAATTGAGGAACAGCTCGCGCTCAGCCGTCAGGCCGTCTTCGAAATTGCGCGAGGTGGTGGCCGCCTGCACGGCATCCACGCACTTGGGCGGCGCGGGGAAATGCTTGGCCATGCCCTTGACCATGTTGCGTGCAAACTGAAAATACGCCTCGCCCTGAGGATGCCTGCAAGGCAGATCGCGCACCAGCGGCAGCGGACGCGCATCGGCAACCGCACGCGCGAACTCGAGCGCCTCGGCCGCCAGCGAATCAGCCGACACGGCCAGCCTGTCGAACAGCTTCTGGCCGGGAATCTTCGCCAGCATGTCGCTTTGCACCGTCTCGCCCGTCACGATCATGTTGAGCGCAGGCTCCACACCGATCACGCGCGGCAGGCGCTGCGTGCCGCCCGCGCCCGGCAGAATGCCCAGCTTCACTTCCGGCAGCGCAACGGCGCAGCCCGCAGCGGCAACGCGGTAGTGGCAGCCCAGCGCCAGCTCCAGGCCGCCTCCCATGCAGACCGAATGGATCGCCGCGACCACCGGCTTGCCGCAATTCTCCAGCGTGCGGATCACCGAATGCAGGTTCGGCTCCTGCAAAGATTTGGGCGTGCCGAACTCCTTGATATCCGCGCCCCCCGAAAACGCCTTGCCCGCGCCGGTGATGACAATCGCCCTGATGGCGGCATCGTCCTGCGCCCGCGCCAGGCCGTCGACGATGCCCTGCCGGGTCTCAAGCCCCAAGCCATTCACGGGGGGGTTGTTCAAGGTGATCACCGCCACGTCGCCGTGGACTTGGTACTCTGCCGTCATTGCTGCCGCTCCTCGGATCAAAATGAAACTAAAACGAACGATCGTCCGAATTGCCGGAGTCTAGCGGGAGTGCCCGAAGGCATTTGTCTCGGGTGAGACAAAACGCCTCGAGGCCCCTGCGCAGCCGTCCTTCAGCGGCCAGTGCCCCGGGGCGCGAGGACTTCACCAAGGGATGGCTCCTACAATGATCCGCGTAATGCAATGCGAGGATTTGTCATGAGCCAGTACCCCACAGACATCTATACGGAACCAGAACCAAGCACCGACACCCTGGGAAACCTGGGACCGCTGGCAGGCATGGCGGGCACCTGGAGCGGAACGAGAGGCCTGGACGTCAACCCCAAGGCCGACGGCCCGGAAAAGCAGGCCTTCATCGAGCACATGGAGCTGCAACCCATAGATGCGCAGACCAACGGCCCGCAACTGTTCTACGGCCTGCGCTACCACACCCAGATTTTCAAACCCGACGACCCCGAAACCTTCCACGATCAGGTCGGCTACTGGCTGTGGGAGCCAGCCACCGGAGCCATCATCCAGACCCTGAGCATCCCGCGCGGTCAAACCGCCATGGCGGTCGGCAAGACCACCGCCGACGCGAACACGTTCACGCTTGAAGCGGTACGCGGATCACTCACCAACGGTATTTCCTCGAACCCCTTCCTCGAATATGCGTTCCGCACCGAGCGCTACACCATCACGGTAACCAAACACGCGGATGGCACCTGGTCGTACGAGCAAACCACCGTGCTCGTCACGCCGGACCGCCAGGAGCCGTTTGAGCACACCGACCGCAATACGCTCAGGAGAACCGGAGCCCCGTCATTGAATCCGACGGCCATCGCGGCATTGAGCGGAAGCGAAAACATGGCCTAGGGAGCATCGCGGAAATCTCGCCCATGAAAAAACCCGCAGTTCCGTGGAACTGCGGGTTTTTCTTCATCCGTCGATGGACCGGATCAATCCGCCGTGGCCTCTTCCGGCTCGGCCGGCTCGGACTTGGCGCGGTCCTTCTTGGGCAGGGCCGTGATGTCCAGCTTGACCTCGGAAGTCTCGTTGCCCTTGTCATCCGTGCCGTGCTCGATGTCCACGGTCAGGCGTCCGCCGTCGGTGAGCCTGCCGAACAGCAGCTCGTCCGCGAGCGCCCGGCGGATCGTGTCCTGGATCAGGCGCTGCATCGGGCGCGCGCCCATCAGCGGATCGAAGCCTGCCTTGGCCAGGTGCTTGCGCAGCTTGTCGGTGAAGGTGACTTCCACCTTCTTCTCGGCCAGCTGCTGCTCCAGTTGCAGCAGGAACTTGTCGACCACGCGCAGGATGATCTGCTCATCGAGCGGCCTGAAGCTGACGATGGCGTCGAGCCGGTTGCGGAACTCGGGCGTGAACAGGCGCTTGATGTCGCCCATCTCGTCACCGGCCGCACGCGGATTGGTGAAGCCGATGACCGCCTTGTTCATGGTTTCGGCACCCGCATTCGTCGTCATGATGATGATGACGTTGCGGAAGTCGGCCTTGCGTCCGTTGTTGTCGGTGAGCGTGCCATGGTCCATCACCTGCAGCAGCACGTTGAAGATGTCCGGATGCGCCTTCTCGATTTCGTCGAGCAGCAGCACCGAATGCGGCTTCTTGGTGATGGCCTCGGTGAGCAGCCCGCCCTGATCGAATCCGACGTAGCCCGGAGGCGCGCCGATCAGGCGGCTCACCGCATGGCGCTCCATGTACTCCGACATGTCGAAGCGAATCAGGTCCACGCCCATGATGTAGGCGAGCTGCTTGGCCGCTTCGGTCTTGCCGACGCCCGTGGGGCCGCTGAACAGGAACGAGCCGATGGGCTTGTCGCCCTTGCCCAGGCCGGAACGCGCCATCTTCACGGCGGAGGACAGAACCTCCAGCGCCTTGTCCTGGCCGAACACCACGCTCTTCAAGTCGCGCTCGAGCGTCTGCAGCTTGCCGCGATCGTCATTGGAGACATTGGCGGGCGGGATGCGCGCGATCTTGGCGACGATCTCCTCGATCTCGGCCTTGCCAATGGTCTTCTTGCGCTTGCTCGGCGCCTGGATGCGCTGGGCGGCGCCCGCCTCGTCGATCACGTCGATGGCCTTGTCGGGCAGATGGCGGTCGTTGATGTACTTGGCCGACAGTTCCGCCGCCGCCTGCAACGCCGCGAGCGCGTACTTGACGCTATGGTGCTCCTCGAAGCGCGACTTCAGGCCCTTGAGGATGTCGATGGTTTCGGCCACGGTGGGCTCGACCACGTCCACCTTCTGGAAACGGCGGGACAGCGCGGCATCCTTCTCGAAGATACCGCGGTATTCGGTGAAGGTGGTCGCGCCGATGCATTTGAGCTGGCCGCTCGAAAGAGCCGGCTTGAGCAGGTTGGAAGCATCCAGCGTGCCGCCCGATGCGGCGCCCGCGCCGATCAGCGTATGGATCTCGTCGATGAACAGGATGGCGTTGGGCTTGTCCTTGAGCGACTTGAGGACGCCCTTGAGGCGCTGCTCGAAATCACCGCGGTACTTGGTGCCCGCCAGCAGCGCGCCCATGTCGAGCGAGTACACGGTCGCCTCGGCGAGGATTTCGGGCACGTCGTTCTGCGTGATGCGCCATGCCAGGCCCTCGGCGATCGCGGTCTTGCCCACGCCGGCCTCGCCCACGAGCAGCGGATTGTTCTTGCGGCGGCGGCACAGGATCTGGATCGTGCGCTCGACCTCGTACTGGCGGCCGATCAGCGGATCGATCTTGCCTTCCTTGGCGGCCTGGTTCAAATTGAGCGTGTACTGCTCGAGCGGCGATGCCTTTTCGTTGCGCTCGCCGCCGGCCTCTTCCGCCTCGGGCTGGCTCTCGGGCTTGACGGGATCCTGGGACTCGCCCTTCTTGATGCCATGGGCAATGTAGTTGACAACATCCAGGCGCGTCACGCCCTGCTGGTGCAGGTAATAGACGGCGTGGGAATCCTTCTCGCCGAAGATCGCGACCAGCACGTTGGCTCCGGTCACTTCCTTCTTGCCGTTGCCCGTGGACTGCACGTGCATGATGGCGCGCTGGATCACGCGCTGGAATCCGAGCGTGGGCTGTGTATCGACCTCGTCGGATCCGGCGACCTGAGGGGTGTTGTCCTTGATGAAGTTGGTAAGCGAGGCACGCAAATCATCAATGTTCGCGGCGCATGCGCGCAGCACTTCGGCTGCACTGGGATTGTCGAGCAACGCAAGCAGCAGATGCTCCACGGTAATGAATTCGTGGCGCTGCTGGCGGGCCTCGACGAAGGCCATGTGCAAGCTGACTTCCAGTTCCTGGGCAATCATGTGAGAACTCCTTTTTCGCTTGCGTTTCAAAGATGGTGAATAGATCAGGGCCTTGGGCGATTATTCAACGGGCTCGCTCACACATTGCAGAGGATGCCCTGCCTTGTGGGCCGCGTCGAGCACCAGCTCGACTTTCGTTGCCGCCACATCACGGGTGAAAACCCCGCATACGCCTTTCCCGTCCAGGTGAATCTTGAGCATGATCTGCGTGGCGGCCTCCCGGTCCTTGTGGAAGAACTCCTGCAACACCACCACGACGAACTCCATGGGCGTGTAGTCGTCGTTGAGCATGAGGACCTGGTACATCCTGGGCGGCTCGGTGCGCAGCGTGCGCCGCTCGAGCACCACCGAGCCTCCCTCGTCCTGGACGGGCCTTGAGGGGGGAAGCGGGGGTTGCGAAGGAGGTTTCGTTGCCATGCGGATTATTCTAGCGAGCTTGATTCACGGATCCAGAAGCTCAATTGAAGCCATATTAGTGATTTTCAAGCCTGCCGTCTCAGCCGTGATCGTAGACCACGGAGACAGCGCCGGATCCGGCCGCGCTGCTCCACGCGGCAAGCGCGGCATCGGTGGGAAAGAAGCTGCTGGCGTCGCCCAGGCTGAGCTCCGCCCTGGCGGCTCCGCGATCCGAGGTGATGTGCATGTCCAGGCGCACGCGCAGCCCTCTTCTCAAGGTTTCCCCGTGTTCCGTTTCCTCCACCCTGGCGGGAAATTCCCGCACGATGGAAGCCACATCCGGCACGCTGCCGTCGCAGGCCACGCGCAGATACTTGCCATACCTGGCGCGCGCGCCCGCCAGATCCCAGACCTGCAGCACCTTGACGCGCAGGCCGCCGCTGAAGTGATCGAGCTGCAGCCGTCCGGAAACCACCACGAACTCGTCATCCTTGAGCGGCATGGAGGCGCTCAGGACGGCCTCGTCCGCCGATGCCTCGATCACCCTGGTCTTGTCGTCGAGCTTGAACAGCGCCAGCTTGCCGCGCTGGCCGGAGATCACACGATAGTCCGTGACGATGCCCGCGATCGTCTGGACCTCGCGGTTGTCCTGCAGCTCGTCGATCGGCGTGCGCACGAACTTGCGCACCTCCAGCGCCACTTCGTCGAACAGGTGGCCCGACAGGTAGAAGCCGATGGCGGTCTTCTCCTGCGTCAGGCGCTCCTTGATACCCCAGGGGAGCACGTCCGCCATTTCGGGCTCCTTGGTGCTGGAGCCCTGCGCATCGTCGCCCATCATGTCGAACAGGCCGCACTGGTTGGCGTTGGCGTGGGTGGCCGCGGCGAACTCGAACGCCGTGTCCAGCGAGGCGATGAGCGCGGCGCGGTTGAGATGGATCGCATCGAAAGCCCCCGCCTTGATGAGCGCTTCCACGGTGCGTTTGTTGATGCGGCCGCGATCCACGCGCACGCAGAAGTCGAACAGGCTGGTGAATGGCCCCTTCTGATGTCCCTGGGGGCCCTCGCCCCGGCCCTCGCGCGCCGCGATGATGGCTTCGATCGCCGCCTGGCCCGTGCCCTTGATAGCGCCCAGGCCGTAGCGGATCACCTTGTCGGTGACGGGCTCGAAGCGGTACATGCCGCGATTCACGTCCGGCGGCTCGAAGCTCATGCCGAAGTTCTTCACCGCGTCCTCGTACAGCACCTTGAGCTTGTCGGTATCGTCCATTTCCACGGTCATGTTGCCGCAGTAGAACTCCGCCGTGTAGTGCACCTTGAGCCAGCCGGTGTGATAGGCCAGCAGCGAGTAGGCGGCCGCGTGCGACTTGTTGAAGCCGTAGCCCGCGAACTTCTCCATCAGGTCGAAGACTTCGTCGGCCTTTTCCTCGCTGATGCCGTTCCTGGCCGCGCCCTCGCGGAAGATCGCGCGGTGCTTGACCATCTCCTCGACCTTCTTCTTGCCCATGGCCCGGCGCAGCAGGTCGGCGCCGCCGAGGCTGTAGCCGCCCAGCACCTGCGCGGTCTGCATCACCTGCTCCTGGTACACCATGATGCCGTAGGTTTCCGACAGCACGTTCTCCACCAGCGGATGCGGGTACTCCACCACCTCCTTGCCGTGCTTGCGGTTGATGAAGCTCGGGATCAGGTCCATCGGGCCCGGACGGTACAAGGCGTTCAGCGCGATCAGGTCTTCCAGGCGGCTGGGGCGCGCCTCCTTGAGCATGCCCTGCATGCCGCGCGATTCGAACTGGAACACGGCTTCCGTCAGTCCGTCCGAGAACAGTTTGTAGGTGGCGGCGTCATCGAGCGGAATGTCCTCGAACGCGAAATTCTCCTTGCCCTTGTGGCGCTTCTGGATGAACTCGCGGGCGATTTCAAGGATCGTGAGCGTCGCCAGTCCCAGAAAGTCGAACTTCACCAGGCCGACGGCCTCCACGTCGTCCTTGTCGTACATGGCCACGGCCGAGTCGCTGCCCGGCTGCTGGTACAGCGGGCAGAAGTCGGTCAGCTTGCCCGGCGCGATCACCACGCCTCCCGCGTGCATGCCGATGTTGCGCGTCACGCCTTCGAGCTTCTGCGCCATCTCGATGACCGTGCGCACGTCCTCTTCGTTGCGGACCCGGTCGTAGAGAATCGGCTCGAGCTCCAGCGCGTAGTTGTTCTTGTCGCCCTCCTTCTTCTGCTCGGGCGGATAGGCCAGCGTGTAGCTCATGCCCGGCTTGCCCGGCACCAGCTTGGAGATGCCGTCGCAGAACGTATAGCTCATGTCCATGACCCGGCCCACGTCGCGGATCGCGGCCTTGGCCGCCATCGTTCCGAACGTGGCGATCTGGCTTACCGCGTTCTTGCCGTATTTCTGCTTCACGTAGTCGATCACGCGGTCGCGGTTGCCCTGGCAGAAGTCGATGTCGAAGTCAGGCATCGACACGCGCTCGGGATTGAGGAAGCGCTCGAACAGCAGGGCGTACTGCAGCGGATCCAGGTCGGTGATCCTGAGCGCGTACGCCACCAGCGATCCCGCGCCCGATCCACGGCCCGGGCCCACCGGGCAGCCATTGTTCTTGGCCCACTGGATGAAGTCGCCCACGATCAGGAAGTAGCCGGGAAACCCCATCTGCAAAATGGTGTGCAGTTCGAACTCCAGGCGCTCCACGTAACGGGGGCGGTTGCGGTCGCGTTGCGCCTCGTCGGGAAACAGATAGAGCAGCCGCTCCTCCAGCCCCTGGTAGGAGGCGTAGCGGAAATAGTCGTCGATCGGCATGCCGTTGGGCGTGGGAAAGTCCGGCAGGCGCGGCTTGCCCAGCACCAGGGTCAGATTGCAGCGCTTGGCGATTTCAAGCGTGTTCTCGATGGCGCTTGGAATGTCGGCGAACAGCGCCTGCATTTCCGCGCCGGTCTTGAAATACTGCTCGCGCGTGAAGCGCTTGATGCGGCGCTGGTTGCCGAGGATTTCGCCTTCCGCGATGCATACGCGCGCTTCGTGAGCCTCATACTCGTCCGCCGTGGCGAACTGGATGGGATGGGTCGCGACCACCGGAAGATTCATGCGGGCGGCCAGTTTGACGGCCTGGGTCACATGCGCCTCGTCATCGCCGCGGCCCGCACGTTGTATCTCCATGTAAAAGCGGTGCGGGAATATCCTGGCCAGCCGCAGCGCATTGTCCTTGGCCGACGCCTCGTCGCCGCGCATCAGCGGCTGCCCCACCGGGCCGGCCTGCGCGCCCGCCAGCGCGATCAGGCCTTCGTTGAGCTCCTCCAGCCATTCCCATTTCACGATCGGGACATTCTTGACCACGTTCGTGGTCCAGGCCCGGGCCAGGATTTCGGACAGGCTGAAATATCCCTGATTGTTCTGAATCAGCAAAAGCATGCGGGCGCTGACGCTGCCGTCCGCGTCCATGGGCACGGTGATTTCGGCGCCGATCACCGGCTTGACGCCCTTGCCGCGCCCTTCGCGGTAGAACTTGACCCCCCCGAACATATTGTTCAGATCGGTCAGGCCCATCGCCGGCTGGCCGTCCCGGGCGGCCGCCTTGACGATCTCGTCGATCCGGGTGGTTCCGTCGACGACGGAAAATTCAGTGTGTAGGCGCAGGTGAACAAACATATATGTGTCGATTGTAGGAACTTGCGCGGGATCCGTTTCGCTGAAAACCTGTTTACGATCCCATGTGGCTGGCGGCGAATACAATGGCCGTTTGCCAACGATTTGCCGCTTCGGCGCATATCCCTATGCTTCGGAAGGCCAAACTGATGCTTCAATCTTCCTTCGCGGGAAATACTGCCCCTATGTCGCGTTTGACTCTGCCCCTGTTCTCCGCCCTGATGGCAGCCGTCCTTCTGGCCGGCTGCTCCAGCACGACCGAAGATAAAACCGCGGGCTGGAGCCCCAACAAGATCTATTCGGAAGCCCGGGACGAGGCCAACAGCGGGAGCTACGACAAGGCCGTTCCGCTGTACGAGAAGCTCGAGGGACGCGCGGCCGGCACGCCGCTGGCGCAGCAGGCCCAGCTCGAAAAGGCCTATGCCCAGTACAAGAATAACGACAAGGCCCAGGCCGTAGCCACGCTGGACCGTTTCCTGAAGCTGCACCCGGCCAGCCCGGCATACGACTATGCGCTGTACCTGAAGGGCCTGGTCAACTTCAACGAAGACCTCGGCATGTTCTCCTGGCTCTCCCGCCAGGACCTGTCCGAGCGCGACCAGAAGGCCGCCAAGGATTCGTTCGAGTCCTTCCGCGAACTGGTCACGCGCTTTCCCGAGTCGCGCTACACGCCCGACGCGCGCCAGCGCATGATGTACATCGTCAACTCGCTGGCCCAGTATGAAGTCCACGTGGCGCGCTACTACTACGAGCGCGGCGCCTACGTGGCCGCCATCAGCCGCGCGCAGGCAGCCATCGCCGACTACAAGGAAGTACCGGCCGTGGAAGAGGCTCTGTACATCCTGATCCGCTCCTACGACGCGCTCGGCATGGAACAGCTGCGCGACGACACCCGCCGCGTCCTGGATGCGTCCTACCCCGACAGCGAATACGTGAAATACGGATTCAGGAAGAAGGACGATCCGTGGTGGAAGTTCTGGTGAGCCGCCCGAGCTCATCCTGGAATTCCGCCTCGGCAGCCAGCCGCCGCATGGGCGGCAACTGGCGCTGAAGCCATTTCCCATACCCCCTGGCGAGCCGCGCATCGGCCACCACGAGAATGCCTGAATCGCTCTCGCTGCGGATCAGACGCCCGGCGCCCTGCCTGAGCGCCATCGCCGCTTCCTGCAGCGCATGGTCCTTGAACGGGTTCCCGCCCAGGGCTTCCAGGTATTCCGAGTAGGCCTGCACCAGCGGATCGGTGGGGACCGGAAATGGCAGCTTGTCGATGACCACCATCTGCAGCGCATCGCCCGGAACGTCGAAGCCCTGCCAATACGACTGCGACGCCACCAGCACGCAACCGCTACCCGGGCCGTCCGCACCAGTTTCACATGCGCGCTGGAACCTCTGCGCAATCCAGGCGTGCGAACTGCGCCCCTGCACCAGCAATTCGATCCGCCCCGCCGCCACCTGCCCGGTCAGCAGCCGCGCCAGCTCATCGGCAATGACATCCATCGCGCGCAGGCTGGTCGTGAGCACCAGGCTGCGCCCGCCAAGCCGCGCGACCGGCTCCGCCAGCCATGCAGCCAGCGCAGCGGCATGCCCCGGATCATTGGCAGCCGGGAGCTGCTCGGGGATATACAGGGTCGCCTGCCTTGCATAGTCGAACGGACTGTCGAGCCGCAGCACCCGCGCATCCGCCAGGTTCAAGGGGCCGGTGAACCAGTCGAGCGCGGCATTCGTGCCCAGCGTCGCTGAGGTGAAGATGAAGCTGCGCGGCGGCTGGCCCGCGCGCTCTCGCGCATCGGGTACAGGCGAATGCATCTCGGCCTCGGGCTCATCCCACGCGCCGGGCGCGGCGTCGGCTGCCTCCTGGCCGGGGACGCCCGGCCGGGCCGTCTGCCAGAGCTTTTGCAGCGACGGGCCGGAACGGAACGGCGTGAGCATCATGCGCACGTCATCGACGCCGCAATCGAGCCAGCGCACCTGGCCGCCCTCCTGCACGAACGAGAGATCCATCAACGCCTCGAGCAGCGAGACGACGCGCTGGTGCAGGCGCGCAACGTCCGGCGACCGCTCGGCGACTGCGTCGAGCGCGCCCAGCGCCAGGCGCAGCGCGGCCACCAGCTCCTGCTGCGCGTGGCTCCATGCAGTCGGCATGACGCCGTCCGGCGCCGCGCCATGCCAGCCAATGCGAATCCCTTTTGCCAGGGGCCCGCACACCGCGAGCAGGCCCTGTGCGGCCTGCACCAATCGCTCCCGCAGCGCGTTCCAGTCGCGCAGGCCCGGCGCCTGCTGCTGGCAACTGTCATACAGATCCTGGGCCAGGCGCAGCAACTGGCGGACGCCGAACTGCCGCCCAAAGGCCTGCTGACCCACGGCATTCAGCGAATGGGCCTCGTCAAAAACGACCACCTGCCTGCGCGCGAGCAGGTCGGACTCGCCATCGCCCGCTCCCGCCTGGTCGGCCATGAACAGCGCATGATTGACCACCACCACATCGGCCGCCGCCGCTTGCCGCCTCGCGCGATAGACGTGGCAGTCCGCAAAGCGCGGGCAACGCCCGCCAAGGCAATTCTCGCGCGTGGAGGTGATCCGGGCCACGGCCTGTGCGTCGAGGTCCAGCGCGGCAATCTCCGCCACGTCGCCGCTGGACGTGGCCTGCGCCCAGAGCCTCACGTCGTCCAGGGAGTTTTCCAGGCCGGCGTCCTCCTGGATGCTCCAGGCCTGTTCCAGCCGGTGAAGGCAGAGGTAGTTGGCGCGGCCCTTGAGCAAAGCCACCCGTCTGTGCAGCGATTCGTGCCGATTCAGCAGGCCAGTCAGGCGCGGCAGATCCCGGTGCGCGAGCTGCTCCTGCAGCGCCTTCGTCGAGGTGGAAACCAACACGCGCGCGCCGCTGAGCAAGGCCGGAACGAGATACGCATAGGTCTTGCCGATGCCCGTTCCCGCCTCGGCCACCAGGCAGCCGCCCTCCTCGATGGTCTGCGCGACCGCGAGCGCCATGGCCTGCTGCGCCTGCCGGCATTGAAACAGCGGCAGTTCCCCATGCAGCGGACCCTCCTGCGCCAGAAAGACCTGGACTTGCGCCGCCAGCCCGCTCACGGGACCCACCGCAAAGCCGCCCCGCCAACGCAGGCCGCCCGCACGCCCGTGTGTTTCGCGCCAACGCAGGCAAAATTATGAAAATTCATTAGATACCGAAACACTTTTACCGCAACAATCACGCCAAACAGCAATAGTTACAGTTGCGCGATTAAACTCGATTCAATCGGTGACAGGAAAAAACAGATACATCCCGCCATGTCCAAAGCCTTTCGACTGACAGCCTCCACCGGGATCCACAAGGGAGACCGCGAATATCAGCAGGATCGTGTCGCGCTGTTCGCCCACCCGCGATTCAACGGCTGCGTTCTCGGCATTGTGGCAGACGGCATGGGCGGGCGCAGCGGCGGGCGCAAGGCATCCGATCAGGTCATGCTGACGGCCCAGCAGCTGTTCGAGCGCTTCTCCCCCGCCTCGGACGACGCCGCCACGATGCTCAAGCACATCGTGACCGAAGCCCACATCGTGATCCGGCTCACCGCCATGTCCTCCGAGCAGGAGCCCCACAGCACGCTGGCCGCATTCCTGATCACGCCGCACGGCGACTGCCACTGGGTGCATGCGGGCGATTCACGCATCTACCACGTGCATGACGGCGTGCTCGTCCAGCGCACCAGCGACCATTCCTACGTGCAGACCCTGGTGGACCGCGGCGAAATCAGCGAGGCGGAAGCCAACAACCATCCGCACGCCAACATTCTCGTGGGCTGCCTGGGCACCGAAAACGACCCGCCCGCCACGACCCACGTGATTCCCGCGCTGCGCCCGGGCGACGTCATCCTGGCCTGCAGCGACGGCGTCTGGCACTACTTCGCGCCCACCGAACTGGCATCCGTGGTGAACTCCCTCACCCCGCGCGAAGCCACGGAATTCCTCATCGACAAGGCCCGCTCCCGCGCGCGCGGCGGTGGCGACAACCTCTCGCTGGTGATCGTCAAGATCGAGGCGCTCGAGGAAAAAAAGAAGGCGCCCCCGCTCTCGCAACTGGCGGGCATGGGCTGAGCGCCGCGCCCGCATTGCCGCGAGCGCTGGTTTCATGCAATAATAGAGGGCTTTTTCTTGCGGAAAGTACGCCAGGCTGGCTGGCACGGCTCCCGCAGCTGACCTGAAGGAAGATCATGAAAGAAGGCATCCACCCCGACTACCGCGAAGTTCTGTTCGTGGACCTGTCCAACGGCTTCAAGTTCGTCACGCGTTCCTGCGTGACCACCAAGGAAACCGAAACGTTCGAAGGCAAGGAATACCCGCTGTTCAAGCTGGACACCTCCAGCGAATCGCACCCCTTCTACACCGGCACGCAAAAGTCCGTGGACAACATGGGTGGCCGCGTGGAGCGTTTCCGCAACCGTTTCGGCAAGACCGCAGCGAAGTAAAGACGCGCAGCGCCCTGCTGGCCGTGCCGATGGCGCGGCCCTCGGCGAGACACTCGCAAAAAGGCAGTTCGGGCTTCCGCGCTGCCTTTTTTATTTCCGGTTTGCAGCTATGCTCCGCTGATGCGGCCGAAACCCGCTGCAACCTCCCCGCCCCCGTTCGTCGTCCCCCACTACCTCCAGCGTCAGTGTGAACTACCCCAATCCAGCCATCGTCGCCCAGAATGCCGTTCGCCCGCTTCCGCGCTGGGCGCTGCTTTTGCTGTGCGCCGCCTACGTGATCTTCGGCTTCATAGGACGCGATCCGTGGCGGAACTCCGACGTCGCGGCCTTCGGCTACATGCGTGAACTGGCGATCGGCAACACCTCCTGGCTCTCACCCACACTCGCGGGGCTGGCGCCCGACATCGACGGGCTTCTGCCCTACTGGCTCGGCGCGCTGGCCATGCGTATCGCCCCCGACTGGCTCCCGCTGGAATTCGCCGTGCGCCTGCCCTTCGTCGCCATGCTGGCGCTGACCCTCGCGGCCACCTGGTACAGCATCTACCACCTGGCCCGCCAGCCCGGCGCGCAGCCGGTGGCATTCGCTTTCGGTGGCGAGGCCTATCCGCTGGACTATGCGCGCGCCATGGGCGACGCCGGGCTGCTCGCCCTGATCGCCTGCCTGGGACTGGCGCAACTGTCGCACGAGACCACGGGCTACCTCGCGCAGCTGTGCTGCACGGCGCTGGTGTTTTTCTCGGCATCGAGCATTCCTCACCGCCGCAACCTCTCGGTTTTCTGTGGATTTGCGGGCCTGCTGGGCCTGTCGCTCAGCGGCGCGCCGACCGTGTCGGTACTGCTGGGGCTGGGCAGCGCGGTGATCGTGGGCAATTCAGGCATCGCCTCCCAGGCCAAACGCATGGAGAGCGCGGCCATTCTGGTGCTGGCCACGCTGGTGGCCTCGGGATTCGCCTGGGGCCTGGGACTGTGGCACTTCAACGCATCGGCGCCCGGCGGATTCAAGGAATTCCAGAGCTATTTCCGGCTGATCCTGTGGTTCTGCTGGCCAGCCTGGCCGCTGGCGGTCTGGACGCTCTGGCGCTGGCGCCACCAGATTTTCACCAGGCAGTGGAATCGGCATCTGCTGCTGCCGCTGTGGTTCGCGGTGGTGGCGCTGGCCGCGATGGCGACCTCGCGGCCCTCCGATCGCGCGCTGCTGCTCGGCCTGCCCCCGATGGCCGCGCTGGCGGCCTTCGCGCTTCCGACGCTGCGCCGCAGCATCGGCGCGCTCATTGACTGGTTCACCCTGATTTTCTTCAGCATCTCGGCCATCACCATCTGGGTGATCTGGATCGCCGTGCAGACCGGCTTTCCGCGCAAGCCCGCGGCCAACGTGGCCCGCCTGGCCCCCGACTATGTGCCGACGTTTTCCCTGCTGGCCTTCATTCTTGCGGCGGGAGCCACCATCGGCTGGTGCGCGCTCGTCTGGTGGCGCGCCTCGCGCCATCGCAACGCCATCTGGAAAAGCCTGATCCTGCCCGCCAGCGGCGCGACGCTCGGCTGGATCCTGCTGATGACGATCTGGCTGCCGATGCTGAACTACGGCCGCAGCATGGCGCCCCAGATCAAACCCGTGGTGGCGCTCATCACCGACAAGAGCGGCTGCATCGGCGGCTATGGACTGAGCCGCGCACAGATCGCCGCCATCAGCTACTACGGCAATCTGCGGATGGTGCAGCCGCACAACGCGGACCGCTGCGAGTGGATCGTCGCCGATTCCGCCGCCATTCCCACCATCGGCGAAGTGTGGCCCAAGGAACAATGGCAAGAGGTGGGCTCCGTGACCCGTCCCACCGACAAGACCGATCAACTGGTGGTTCTTCGCAGGCGTCTTCCCTGATGAGCGAGCCTGGCGTCATCCTGCGCCATGCCATCACGGTGCTGGCGGGGCAACTGGCCATCATGGCCTTTGGCGTGACCGACACCGTGGTGGCCGGCCGCTACTCCGAGGGCGCGCTGGCCGCGCTGTCGATCGGCTCCGCCGTTTTCATCAGCGTCTATGTCGCCCTGATGGGCGTGCTCCAGGCGCTGCTGCCGGTATGGGCGGAGCAGCGCGGCGCCGCGAAGTCATCCCAGCTCGGCCAGAGCGTGCGCCAATCGCTGTACCTGTGCGCGGCGGCATGCGTGATCGGCATGTCGATCCTGCTGTCGCCCGATGCCATCCTGCGCTGGACGGACGTGCCTGAAAGCCTGCGAGGCGAAGTGCACGCATACCTGGGCATCCTGGCGTTCGCGCTGCCCGCGGCGCTGCTCTTTCGCATCTACAGCACGCTCAATCAAGCGCTCGGCCATCCGCAACTGGTGACCTGGCTGCAGGTGGCATCACTGGCAATCAAGATCCCGCTGTCGGTCTGGTTCACATTCGGCGGCGCGGGTGTGGCGGCGCAAGGCGCGGCCGGATGCGCCTGGGCCACGCTGGTAGTGAACTACACCCTGCTTTTCTGCGGGCTTTACATGCTGCGCACGCAGCGCATGTACCAGCCGCTCGCGCTGTGGCGACGGCTGGAGCGGCCCGACAGAGCGCAGCTTGGCCGCTTCCTGCGCCTGGGCGTGCCCGCGGGGCTGTCGATCCTGGTCGAGGTGACGTCGTTCACGCTGATGGCGCTGTTCATCGCGCGGCAGGGCACCCTGTCCGCCGCCGCGCACCAGATTCTCGCCAACGTGGCGGCCGTGCTCTACATGGTGCCGCTGTCGCTCGCCATCGCCACGAGCGCACGCGTGAGTTTCTGGCGTGGAGCCGGGGATGAAGCATCCGCGCGCTCCATCGCCATCATCGGCTACCGCCTTGCCGCATCCATGGGCGCCGTCCTGACGCTGGCGCTGCTGCTCGCCAGGGACCATGTCGCCGGCCTCTATTCCACCAACGCGCAGGTGGTGGCGCTCACCGGCGCGCTGCTCGCCTGGGTCGCGGCCTACCACATGGCCGATTCGATCCAGACACTGTGCATCTTCGTGCTGCGCAGCTACCGCATCACCTTCATGCCCTTCCTGGTCTACGGCGTGATGCTCTGGGGCGGCGGCCTGGCGGGCGGCTACCTGATCGCCTATCGCGGCCTGTTCGGGCTGGGGCCCCATGCCTCGCCCGCGCCGTTCTGGGCCGCCAGCGCGGCGGCCCTCGCCGTCACCGCCCTCATCTTCAGCGTGCTGCTGGCGCGTGCGCTGCGCCGCTTTCAGATGCAGGCCCGGTAGCCTTCGCGGCGGCGGGCGCGGCATGCGAGGCGCCCGCTCGCACGCGCGACGCCGGAAACACCACGGCGAACGTCGAGCCCTTTCCCACCACGCTGCTGATCTGCAGCACGGCTCCGTGGCGCTGCACCGCGTGCTTGACGATGGCAAGCCCCAGCCCCGTGCCGCCCGTCTCGCGCGAGCGGCTGCGGTCCACCCGGTAAAAGCGCTCGGTCAGGCGCGGCAGGTGCTCGGGCTCGATGCCGGCGCCGGTATCGGCCACCGCGAAGCGCGCGCCGCCGCCGTCCAGAATCTCCCAACTCACCTTGATGACGCCGCCCGCCGGCGTATAGCGCACCGCGTTGTTGACCAGATTGGAGAGCGCGCTTTGCAACTCGGCGTTCACGCCCGCCAACTGGCCCGCGGCCTTCATTTCCGCGGGAGCGGGAAACACGATCTCATGGCCCTTCTTCTGATTCACGCAGAGCGTGGCCGAGAGCCCGCGCGCCTCCTCCTCACAGCGGCGAAGCAGCGCCTGCACCGGAATCCATTCGTTCATGCCGGGCAGCGGGCTGCCCTCCAGGCGCGAGAGGGTCAGCAGATCCTGCACCACGCTCTGCATGCGCGCTGACTGCTGGGACATCATGCCGAGGTAGCGCTGCTGCTCGTCCGCGGTGAGCGGCAGCGTCTGCAGCGTCTCGACAAAGCCCGTCAGCACGGTGAGCGGCGTGCGGATTTCATGCGATACGTTGGCGACGAAATCACGCCGCATGGCTTCGGCCTGCTCCAGCGCGGTGATGTCCTGCGACAGCAGCAGCTTGCGCCCATCGCCGTAGGGGTGCAGCTGAACCGAAATGCGCACCGGCCGCGCCGGCGTGCTCGAGCGGCCCTGAAGCACCACGGGATGGGAAAAATCGTGCTTGCCGTAGTAGGCGCTGAAATCCGGATCACGCACCAGGTTGCCGATGGACTGCATCAGGTCGCGTTCGATCTCGAAGCCGAAATGGCTTTCCGCCATCTGGTTGCACCACTCGATGCGGCCCTGCTCATCGAGCAGCACGACACCGTTGGGCGACGCCTGCAGCGCGGACAGGATGTCATGCACGCGATCCTCGCCGGCCTGTACCTGAAGCTGGCCTTGCCGCACCAGCCTGCGGACGCGGTCGGCGGCCTCGCCCCACATTCCGCGCAGGATCGGCGCCGTGCGCGGATCGCCGTCGCGCAGCCACCCGAGCACGCGCGCTGCGCGCCAGATATCCCACGCAAACCAGCCCCAGGCCGCGATGCAGATACCGATGATGCAGCCCCATGGCCCCGCACGCCACCACCCCAGCGCGCCGCCGGCGGCTTGGAAACAGAGAAAGGAAATAAAGCGCCAGAGCATCGTGCAGAGTCGGTGGCGGCAATGCATGGAATTGCCGCCGATGGAAGAGATGTGCCGGTTATACGTCCAAGCGCGTTTTCCCGCTGGAACCCGGCTTTGGCCCGTCGCGGCCCGATGGACGCCGAACGTTCAATCCGCGCGTTCAGGCCTGCATCAGCGCGGGCGGCTGCGCGGTCAGCCGATAGCCCGCTCCGCGCACGGTCTCTATCATCGTCGCGGCCGCGCCGAGCGCCTCGCGAAGACGCTTGACGTGCACGTCCACGGTGCGCTCCTCGATGAACACATGATCGCCCCATACCTTGTCCAGCAACTGAGCGCGGCTGTGCACGCGCTCGGAGTGCTTCATCAGGAAATGCAGCAGCTTGAACTCCGTCGGCCCGACCTTGAGGCCCTGCCCCTGGTAGCTGACGCGGTAGGTCGCCGCATCCAGGGTCAGTTCGCCGATGGTCACGCTGTCGCTGACCTGCTCGGGCGCGCGGCGGCGCAGCACCGCACGGATGCGGGCAAGCAGCTCCTGCGTCGAAAACGGCTTGGTGATGTAGTCGTCCGCGCCGGCGTCCAGTCCCGCCACCTTGTCCGGCTCGTCGCCGCGCGCGGTCAGCATCAGGATGGGAATGGGCTTGGTGCGCGGATCGGCGCGCCACTTGCGCGCCAGCTGCAGGCCGCTTTGGCCGGGCAGCATCCAGTCGAGCAGGATCACGTCGGGCAGCACGGCGTCGAGCTCACGCTGCGCGCTGTCGCCATCCTCTGCCCAGATGGGCTGGAAGCCGTTGTGCCGCAGGTTCACCGCCACCAGCTCCGCGATGGCGGATTCGTCTTCTACGATCAATACGCGAGGTAATTTCTTCATGGAACGCACCGCCTTTCTCAAGCCACGGTCGATTCGATCTCGTCGAGCGCGGTGTGGCGGATGTCCTTGCCTTTCACGAGATAGATGATGAGTTCGGCCACGTTCTTGGAATGGTCTCCGATGCGCTCGATCGCCTTGGCGAGGAACAGCAGGTCGAGACTGGGAGAAATCTTGCGCGGATCTTCCACCATGTAGGTGATGAGCTTGCGCACGAAACCGTCGAACTCCCGGTCGATCAGATCGTCCTCCTTCAGGATGTCCAGCGCCGCCTTGGTGTCCAGCCGCGCGAACGCATCGAGCGCCTTGCGCAGCAGCCCGGAGGCCAGGTCGGCGGCCACGCGCAGATCGCTGGTGGGCAGCGAGCGCGCGGTGCCGCTTTCGATGATGGAGCGCACCATGCGCGCCATGCGGGTAGCCTCGTCGCCCATGCGCTCGAGATTGGCGATCGCCTTGCTGAAGGCCATCAGCAGGCGCAGATCGCGGGCGGTCGGCTGGCGGCGCGCGATGATGCTCGCGAGCTCGTGATCGAGCTCCACTTCCATGCTGTTCACGCGCTGCTCGATGGCTTCGACCTGCTGGACGGCCTCGATGCTGAAGTGCGACAGCGCGTAGATGGCCTGGCGGATCTGCGACTCGACCAGGCCGCCGAGTTCCATCACGCGCGAGGACACGGTGTTGAGTTCGCTGTCGAATTGCGAGGAGAGGTGCTTGTCTGCCATATCGTGTTCCCCTTGGATGGCTTCAGCCGAAACGGCCGGTGATGTAGTCTTCGGTTTCCTTGCGCTGCGGCTTGAAGAACATCTGTTCCGTATCGCCGAATTCGACCAGATCGCCCAGGTACATGTAGGCGGTGTAGTCGCTGCAGCGCGCAGCCTGCTGCATGTTGTGGGTCACGATGACCACTGTGTAGTCGTTCTTGAGCTCGGCAATCAGCTCCTCGACCTTGGCCGTGGAGATGGGATCCAGCGCCGAGCATGGCTCGTCGAGCAGCAGCACCTCGGGCTTGATGGCAATGCCGCGCGCGATGCAAAGACGCTGCTGCTGGCCGCCCGATAGGCCCGAGCCGCTCTGGTGCAGCTTGTCCTTCACCTCGGTCCACAGCGCCGCCTTGCGCAGCGCCCATTCGACGCGTTCGTCCATGTCGGTCGCGCTCAGGCTCTCGAACAGTTTCACGCCGAAGGCGATGTTGTCATAGATCGACATCGGGAACGGCGTCGGCTTCTGGAAGACCATGCCGACCTTGGCGCGAATCAGCGCCACGTCCTGCCGGCTGGTCAGCAGATTCTCGCCGTCCAGCAGGATTTCGCCCTCCGCGCGCTGCTCCGGATACAGCTCGAACATGCGGTTGAACGTGCGCAGCAGCGTGGACTTGCCGCAGCCCGACGGGCCGATGAAGGCCGTCACCTTGTTCTCGGGGATCTCCAGGTTGATGCCCTTGAGCGCGTGGAACTTGCCGTAGAAGAAGTTCAGGTTGCGCACCGTGATCTTGGAGGGCGAAGGCGAGAGGCTGTTCTTGATGGGAGCCATGATGAGGTATTCCTCTACTCTTGAATTCTTGAATCCGGTTTACTTTTGGCGCGTGACGAAGCGGGCCAGGATATTCAGGCCCAGCACCGCCAGCGTGATCAGGAACACGCCCGCCCATGCCAGGTGCTGCCAGTTTTCATACGGGCTCATCGCAAACTTGAAGATGGTCACTGGCAGGCTGGCCATGGGCTTGGAGAGGTCGCCGTTCCAGAACTGGTTGTTCAGCGCCGTGAACAGCAGCGGCGCGGTCTCGCCCGCGATGCGGGCCACGGCCAGCAGCACGCCCGTGATCACTCCGGCGCGCGCCGCGCGCAGCGTCACCAGGGTGATGACCTTCCACTTGGGCGTGCCAAGCGCATAGGCCGCCTCGCGCAGGCTGGCGGGCACCAGCGTGAGCATGTTCTCCGTGGTGCGGATCACCACCGGAATGACGATCAGCGCCAGCGCCAGAATGCCGGCGTAGGCAGAGAAGCTCCTGAAGCGCGCCACCACGATCGCATAGACGAACAGGCCGATCACGATCGAGGGTGCCGACAGCAGGATGTCGTTGACGAAACGCGTGGTCGAGGCCAGCCAGCCGCGCGGATCGTATTCGGCCAGATAGACGCCCGCCATGATGCCGATGGGCGTTCCCACGAACGTGGCGAGCGCCACCATCACCAGCGAACCGAAGATGGCGTTGGCGATGCCGCCGTCCTCATTGGGCGGGGGCGTCATCTCGGTGAACAGCGCCAGGCTCATGCCGCCGACGCCAAGGCGCAGTGTTTCCCACAGAATCCAGACCAGCCAGAACACACCGAAGGCCATGGCCGCGAGCGACAGGGCCAGTGCGACCTGGTTGACGCGCTTGCGGCGCGCATAGCGGCTGGCGCGCATCCTGGAGAGCTCCTGCGCCGCGATGAGTTGCGAGGAAGTGGTATTCACGAACGGGCTCCTTCGGCTTTCTTCAGGCGGTTGAGCAGCAGCTTGGAGAGCGACAGCACCACGAAGGTGATGAAGAACAGCACCAGGCCCAGATAGATCAGCGAGGCCTGGTGCAGGCCCTCGGCCGCTTCGGCGAACTCGTTGGCCAGAGCCGATGTGATGCTGTTCGCGGCCTCGAAAACCGACAGCGAATTGAGCTGGTTCATGTTACCGATCACGAAAGTCACCGCCATGGTTTCCCCCAGAGCGCGGCCCAGTCCCAGCATGATGCCGCCGAGCACCCCGGCCTTGGTGTAGGGCAGGACCACTTTCCACACCACCTCCCAGGTGGTGGAGCCCAGGCCATACGCCGACTCCTTGAGCAGCGCGGGAGTCACCTCGAACACGTCGCGCATGACCGAGGCGATGAACGGAATGATCATGATCGCCAGGATGATGCCGGCCGACAGAATGCCGATACCCACGGGCGGGCCGGAGACCAGCGCGCCGAGGAACGGAACGCCGTTCAACAGTTTCTGCAGCGGCTGCTGCACATAGGTGGCCAGGATGGGGCCGAACACCATCAGGCCCCACATGCCGTAGACGATGGAGGGAACCGCGGCCAGCAGTTCGATGGCGGTGCCCAGCGGGCGCTTGAGCCACGCGGGCGAGAGTTCCGTGAGGAAAAGCGCGATGCCGAAGCTCACCGGCACCGCGATGATCAGCGCAATGGCGGAGGTGGCCAGCGTGCCGTAGATCATCACCAGGCCGCCGTATTCGTTCTGCACCGGATCCCAGACGCTGCTGGTGAGGAATCCAAGACCATACTTGCTGATGGACGGCCAGGCACCGATGACCAGCGATATCAGGATGCCGATCAGCAGCAGCAGCGTGAGCAGCGCCGCACCGCGCGCGCACCATCCGAACAGGCGATCGACGAATGCCCCGGCCATCGGGGATGGACGGGGCGGCGGGGTGATTTTTGACACTCTATCCACATCCTTCAAGGAAGAATGGGCAGATGATACGGGCAGTGTTGATGACACGTCTGGCGCCTTGATGGAAATGGAGAGACAAAGATCCGGCCCCGCCTCGCCTGCCT
>NZ_JBEBOW010000020.1:0-34602 GCF_040396215.1 Diaphorobacter ruginosibacter
TCGAGAACGGGGGAACAACTGCCTAAATTCTACGATTTTTTGCCCTGTTCCCCCACTTGTTCCCCCACCTCACCTCGGAAGTCAGCGAATCTCTTCGGACGGCAACAAACGTTAAGTCATTGATTTTCCAAATAAAAAAGGCGTTCACCGGATGTTGGTGAACGCCTTTGGACGTTATGGTGGTGGAGCTGGCGGGAATTGAACCCGCGTCCGCAAGCCTTCATCGGGCAGATCTACATGTTTAGCGCTCTAATTTAGGTCTCGCCGCCAAAGCCGCGCAGGCGCACGCTGCAGTGGAAGCCAGCTCCCTTGAATCTTGCCGCGCACCAAGGAGCCCGGTGCGCCGCCAGCTGATGTGAATTCCTTTGCAGCCGGGAGGTATTGCTACCCCCTTGCCCAGCCCATCAGCGTGCTGTTGCAAGGCTCACCGGATTTAAGCGGCGAGTGCGAAACGTTCGTCGTTTGCAGTTAGTTTTTTGAATGGAGATTTACGAGCGTCACTCAAGCTCGACATGCACCACGCCGATTCCGAACCCACGTCGAAACCGGGGCAGCCCCATGGGTTCTATTTTAGTCTGTATTCAGCAATTTCAAGAGGTCCAGGGGAGAATCGATCAAAAAATCCGCACCCCAGTTCCTGGGGCCGGAGTTTTCGCCGAGATAGCCATAGCCGGCGGCAACGGTTTTCATGCCCGCAGCCTTACCGCCGATGATGTCGCGTTCGTCGTCGCCAACGTAGAGGCATTGGGATGGATCGATCCGGATGCGTCGTGCGGCCTCAAGCAAGGGCTCGGGGTGGGGCTTGGAGTGTGCGGTGGTGTCACCGCTGACCACGGCGCCTGCGGTGGCGAACAAGGGCATGCGCTGGACGATCAACGATGTGAAGCGTGTTGCCTTGTTGGTGACGATGCCCCAGGGCATGGACCGGGCTACCAGGGCATCGATCAATTGCTGCACTCCGTCGAACTGATAGGTTCGTTCGTGAATGCAGGTTTCGTAGTTGTCGAAGAATTCTTCGCGCAGCGTCGGAAAATCCAGGTGCTCGGGCGTCATTCCGAACCCGACCTTGAGCATTCCGCGAGCCCCGGCGCCGGCCATGTGGCGATAGGCATCGAGTGGCAGCGAAGGCATGCCGCGCGCCACTCGCATCATGTCGACCGCGGAGCCCAGATCAGGGGCGCTGTCGATCAATGTGCCATCCAGATCGAACAGGACAGCGCGAATATTCTTGAGATCACCCATATCGCCTTGTCCTGTCACTTCAACGGCCGACGGGTCGCAAACATGTAGTTCACGCTGGTATCGTCATTGAGCCAATAGCGGTTGCTTACCGGGTTGAACTGCAGTCCGCTGGTCTGCAGCACATCGAGCCCGGCGGCGCGGCAGGCGGTCGCCAATTCGCTTGGGCGAATCATCTTGGCGTATTCATGGGTCCCCTTCGGGAGCATTTTCAGCAGGTATTCAGCACCTACGATGGCCATCATGAATGCCTTGGCATTGCGATTGATCGTCGAGAAAAACACCCAGCCGCCCGGTTTCACCAGGCGGGCGCATGCTGCAACGATCGAGCCGGGATCGGGAACGTGCTCCAGCATTTCCATGCAGGTCACTGTATCGAAGGAAGCTGGGCGCTCCTGGGCCAGGGCCTCGACGGCGATTTCACGATATTCGATGTTGGGGGTCTGTGTTTCCAGCGCATGCAACTGCGCCACCCGCAGCGCCTTGGTCGCCAGATCGACGCCCAGGACATGGGCACCGCGCCGCGCCATGGAGTCAGCGAGGATTCCGCCGCCGCAGCCAACATCGAGGACATTCTTTCCCTTGAGGGGGGAAATCTGATCGATCCAGTCCAAGCGGAGCGGATTGATCTGATGCAATGGACGAAATTCGCTCTCGGGATCCCACCAGCGATGGGCCAGTTCGGAAAATTTGGCCAGCTCGGCCGGATCAGCATTCACGGATTCAGTCATTTCACCATTATTCACCGATTTGTTGCGCGAGGAACACGTATTGCCCCAGGTATGACCCGACGGAGGACGTTCCCGCCATCAGATATGGAGCCCGCTCAACCACATACAAGCATATAGGCATAAAAAAAGCCCCTCGCGAGGGGCTTTTCATTGTGATGGGTGAGATCACTTGGCGGGACGGGTACCCACCACTTCGATTTCCACGCGGCGGTTCTTTGCACGGCCGGCGGCAGTCTTGTTGTCGGCGACAGGCTGGCTCTTGCCCTTGCCTTCGGTGTAGATGCGGTTCTTTTCGATGCCCTTGGACACCAGGTAAGCCTTCACAGCTTCAGCACGGCGAACCGACAGCTTCTGGTTGTACTCAACAGTACCGATGGAGTCAGTGTGGCCCACGGCGATGATGACTTCCAGATTGATGTCCTTCACCTTGGAGACCAACTCGTCCAGCTTGGCCTTGCCTTCAGGCTTCAGGACGGACTTGTCGAAGTCGAAGAATGCATCGGCAGCGTAGGTAACCTTGTTAGCAACTGCTGGAGCGGGAGCGGGAGCTGGAGGCGCCACGGCCGGAGCAGGTTGAGCAATCGGTGCGGGAGCGGGGGCTGCCTTTTGCAGGGCGCCGTCGCAGCCTTCAGCGGCAGTAGCAGGCGTCCAGTTGGCATCACGCCAGCACAGTTCATTGGTGCCGTTCTTCCAGACCAGCTCGCCAGTTCCATTTTGCCAGTTGTCGACAACCTTGCCGCCATCAGCCGCCTTGATTTGAGCGCCAGCGGATGTAGCAAGCACGGCAGAGGCCAACAACATCGCCACTTTGTTCAGTTTCTTCATGGTTCTCCTCTTGGGGAAAAAGCCGCAGCCGCGCTGCGAATCATGGACGTCGTCAGTGACCATCACTAAGAACGTTGGAAACGATTGTGCCATACGTAACATCCTCTGGTCTGCACATGAGCGCCATGAAGGGTAGGACAAAAGCGCAATACCCAAGGATATGTTGCCAACACGCAACATGGCGTTGCACCTAAAATGGTCGCTTCCGATGTCAGCCAAGTTGTTATGACCCAGTTTGCCAAAGAAACTTTGCCTATCAGCCTCGAAGAGGAAATGCGGCGCAGTTACCTCGATTACGCGATGAGCGTGATTGTCGGTCGCGCCCTCCCCGATGCCCGCGATGGCCTCAAGCCCGTGCACAGGCGAGTTCTGTTTGCCATGCATGAACTCAACAACGACTGGAACCGGCCCTACAAGAAGTCCGCGCGTATTGTCGGTGACGTCATCGGTAAATATCACCCGCATGGCGATAGTGCTGTATACGACACCATCGTGCGCATGGCCCAGGATTTCTCCCTGCGCCACATGCTGGTGGATGGACAGGGCAATTTCGGGTCGGTGGACGGCGACAGCGCCGCCGCGATGCGATATACCGAAATCCGCCTCTCGAAAATCGCGCATGAAATGCTGGCCGACATCGACAAGGAAACCGTCGATTTCGGGCCCAACTATGACGGCAGCGAACAAGAACCGCTGGTGCTGCCCTCGCGCCTTCCCAACCTGCTGGTGAACGGCTCGGCGGGTATCGCCGTGGGCATGGCCACCAACATCCCACCGCACAACCTCAACGAGGTGGTGGACGCCTGCCTGCACGTGCTGCGCAACCCCGAGGCCACGATCGACGAACTCATGGAGATCATCCCGGCGCCGGACTTCCCCACCGCCGGCATCATCTACGGGATCCAGGGCGTGAAGGAAGGCTACCGCACCGGCCGCGGCCGCGTGGTCATGCGCGCGAAGGTGCACTTCGAGGACATAGACAAAGGCCAGCGCCAGTCGATCATCGTTGACGAGCTGCCCTACCAGGTCAACAAGAAGACCCTGCAGGAACGCATGGCCGAGCTGGTGCACGAGAAGAAGATCGAGGGCATCAGCCACATCCAGGACGAGTCCGACAAATCGGGCATGCGTCTGGTGATCGAGCTCAAACGCGGCGAAGTACCCGAGGTGGTGCTCAACAACCTGTACAAGCTGACACAGTTGCAGGACACGTTCGGCATGAACATGGTGGCGCTGGTCGATGGGCAGCCCAGGCTGTGCAACCTGCGCGAGCTGGTCGTCGTGTTCCTGCAGCATCGCCGCGAAGTGGTCACGCGCCGCACCGTGTTCGAGCTGCGCAAGGCGCGCGACCGCGGGCATGTGCTGGAAGGCCTGGCCGTTGCGCTCGCCAACATCGACGAGTTCATCCGCATCATCCGCGAATCGCCCACGCCGCCGGTGGCCAAGAGCGAGCTGATGGCGCGCTCCTGGGACAGCAAACTGGTGCGCGAGATGCTCACCCGCACCCGTGAAGACGGCGGCGTGGTGAGCGCCGACGACTACCGCCCCGAAGGGCTGGAGCGTGAATTCGGCATGCAGCAGGACGGCCTCTATCGCCTGTCGGAAACGCAGGCGCAGGAAATCCTGCAGATGCGCCTGCAGCGCCTGACGGGCCTGGAGCAGGACAAGATCGTCGCCGAGTACAAAGATGTGATGGCGGTCATCGAGGACCTCCTGGACATTCTTGCCAAGCCCGAGCGCGTGTCCGTGATCATCGGCGAAGAGCTCACTGCCGTGAAGACCGAGTTCGGCCAGACGAAGCTCGGCGCGCGCCGCAGCGAAATCGAGCACAGCGCGCAGGATCTATCCACCGAGGATCTGATCACCCCGACCGACATGGTCGTCACGCTCTCGCATACCGGCTACATCAAGAGCCAGCCGCTGTCCGAGTACCGCTCGCAGCGCCGCGGCGGCCGCGGCAAGCAGGCCACGGCCACGAAGGAAGACGACTGGATCGACCAGCTCTTCATCGCCAATACGCACGACTATCTGCTGTGCTTCTCCAACAAGGGCCGCCTGTACTGGCTCAAGGTCTGGGAAGTGCCCGCGGGCTCGCGCGGCTCGCGCGGCCGCCCGATCGTCAACATGTTTCCGCTGCAGGAGGGCGAGAAGATCAACGTCGTCCTGCCGCTGACCGGCGAATACCGCAGCTTCCCCGCCGATCACTATGTGTTCATGGCGACCAGCATGGGCACCGTGAAGAAGACAGCGCTCGACGAATTCAGCAATCCGCGCAAGGCCGGCATCATCGCCGTGGGCCTCGACGACGGGGACTTCCTCATCGGAGCAGCGCTCACCGACGGCAAGCATGACGTGATGCTGTTCAGCGATGGCGGCAAGGCCGTGCGTTTCGATGAGAACGACGTGCGCCCCATGGGCCGCAACGCGCGCGGCGTGCGCGGCATGAACATCGACGAGACGCAGAGCGTGATCGCCATGCTGGTTGCCGAAGCGGAATCAACGGACGCAGCGGAAGGCGCCCCCAACAGCGCGCAAAGCGTGCTGACCGCCACGGAGAACGGCTACGGCAAGCGCACCCACATCAGCGAATACACGCGTCACGGCCGAGGCACCAAGGGCATGATCGCCATTCAGCAGTCCGAGCGCAACGGCAAGGTCGTCGCCGCCACGCTGGTGAGCACGGATGACGAGATCATGCTCATCACCGACACCGGCGTCCTGGTGCGCACGCGCGTTGGCGAGATCCGCGAGATGGGCCGCGCGACACAAGGCGTGACGCTGATCTCGCTGGATGACGGAGCCAAGCTCAGCGGCCTGCAACGCATCGTTGAAAACGACGCCAACGCGGCCGAAGCCGCTGACGCGGAAGGCGGCGGCGAACCAGGTGAAAGCGCGCCCGGCGACGCATAACGATCACGCGGCAGCGCGGCGCGCGACATGCGAGCCGCGCACCGCAGCCATCCCGCATGCGCATCCTCCTGATGCGGGGCGGCCGCCATTTTTCTATCCCAGGTTTGATGATGAATCGCCCCTACAATTTTTCTGCCGGCCCGGCAGCCATTCCCGAAGAAGTCCTGAAACAGGCCGCCGCTGAAATGCTCGACTGGCACGGCAGCGGCATGAGCGTGATGGAGATGAGCCATCGAGGCAAGGAATTCATCTCGATCTATGAAAAGGCCGAGGCCGACTTCCGCGAACTCATGGCCGTGCCGGCCGAATTCAGGATCCTGTTCATGCAGGGCGGCGGGATCGCCGAAAACGCCATCGTCCCGCTGAACCTGTCCCGGGGCGCTTCCGTCGATTTCGTCGTGACTGGTTCCTGGAGCCAGAAATCGCGCAAGGAAGCGGGAAAATACGCATCCGAAGTACATACCGCCGCATCGGGCGAAGCAAGCAACTTCACCACCCTGCCCGATCCATCGACATGGCAGCTCAGCCGCGGCGCGAGCTACGTCCATACATGCACGAACGAGACCATCCACGGGGTTGAGTTCCAGGAGCTGCCCGACCTGAGATCGCTTGGCAGCGACGCTCCGCTGGTCATCGATTTCTCCTCGCACGTCGCATCGCGGCCTGTCGACTGGTCCAGGGTCGGCCTCGCGTTTGGCGGCGCGCAAAAGAACCTCGGCCCGGCGGGACTGACCCTGGTAGTTGTCCGCGAGGATCTGCTGGGCCACGCCCTGCCCGCCTGCCCGAGCGCGTTCGACTACAAGATCGTCGCGGACAACCAATCCATGTTCAACACGCCGCCGACCTGGGGCATCTACATCGCGGGACTCACCTTCGAATGGCTCAAGAACCAGCGTGAAGGCAATGCCGCCGGCATCGCCGCGCTGGAGCTGCGCAACATCGCCAAGGCCAAGGCGCTCTATGACTTCATCGATGCGTCCGGCTTCTACGTCAACAAGGTGGCCGCCAACTGCCGCTCGCGCATGAACATTCCGTTCTTCCTGAACGACGAGTCGCGCAACGACGCCTTCCTGGCCGGGGCCAAGGCCAGGGGCCTGCTGCAGCTCAAGGGCCACAAATCCGTGGGCGGCATGCGCGCCAGCCTGTACAACGCCATGCCCATGGCCGGCGTCGAGGCATTGATTGCCTACATGCGAGAATTTGAGCAGAAGCACAGCTGACGCAACCAGCTCCTTCAGCCATCCAGGCGCCGCGCTTCACTACAACTATCCGAGACCATCCGCTCCAATGACCACCCCGCTTGCCTCTCCTGATCTCGCCAGCCTGCGCGTGCAGATCGACAACATCGACCAGCAGCTCCTTGCCCTGCTCAATCAGCGCGCCCTGGTTGCGGAGCGCGTGGGCGAAGTCAAGAAACGCGAAGGCTCGGCATTCTTCCGGCCCGATCGCGTCGCCCAGGTCATCGAGAAAATCAAGACCGCCAATCCCGGGCCGCTGAAGGCGACGCACGTGGCGGCCATCTGGCGCGAAATCATGTCGGCATGCCTGGCGCTGGAATCGCCACAGCGCGTTGCCGTGCTCGGCCCGGCAGGCACGTTCTGCGAAGAGGCCGCGGTTCAGTATTTCGGCGGCGCCGCCGACCTGCTCTACTGCAACAGCTTCGAGGAAGTTTTCCATGCGACCGCCGCGGGCAGCGCGCAGTATGGCGTGGTGGGCGTCGAGAACTCCACCGAAGGCGTGGTGACGCGCTCGCTCGATATGTTCCTGCACACGCCTTGCCATGTGGTCGGCGAGGTCAGCCTGCTGATCCGCCACAACCTGCTGCGCACCAGCAATTCGGCCGAGGACATCGAAGTCGTGGCAGCCCATCCGCAGGCGCTGGCGCAATGCCAGTCGTGGCTGTCCAAGCATCTGCCGCATGCCGAGCGACGCCCCGTCGAGAGCAACGCGGAAGGAGCGCGTCTTGCCGCGCTGAATCCCAACTGGGCCGGCATCGCCAGCGAGCGCGCGGCGCAGCAATTCGGGCTGCACGTGGTGGCGCACGCCATCCAGGACGAGGCCTACAACCGCACGCGCTTCGCCGTGATCTGCCTGCCCGGCACGCTGACGACACCCCCGCCCTCGGGCCACGACAGCACCAGCCTGATCATCTCGGTCCCCAACCGCCCCGGCGCGGTGTATGAATTGCTTGCGCCGCTGAAAAAGCACAATGTCTCGATGACGCGCTTCGAATCACGTCCCGCGCGCACTGGCAAATGGGAGTATTACTTCTACGTGGATATCGAAGGCCACCCCGATCAGCCCAACGTAGCGCAGGCGCTCGCCGAACTGCAGCAGCTCAGCGCTTTCTTCAAGCTGTTGGGCACTTATCCGGTCGCGGCAGCCTGAGGTCCAGCAGCATGTTCGAACAACTGGGTCTGATTGGCTGTGGCCTCATGGGAGGTTCGTTTGCCCGCGCGATGAAGCGGGCCGGACTGGTCAAGCGCGTGGTCGGCTACAGCAAGTCTCCGTCGACCACCGAACGCGCGCGGCAGCTTGGCGTGATCGACGTGGAAGCGCCCTCCGCCCTGCTCGCGGTAGCCGGCGCCGACATCGTTCTGGTGGCCGTTCCGGTGGCCGCGACCGAAGCGACGCTCAAGGCGATCAAGCATCTGGTCACCCCCCAGATGCTGATCATGGACGTTGGATCGACCAAGTCCGATGTCGTGCAGGCGGCACGCACGGCGCTGCGCGATCAGATAGGCTCTTTCGTTCCCGCCCATCCCATCGCGGGCCGCGAAGTATCGGGGGTGGAGCATTCGGACGCAGACCTGTACGCCGGCAAGCAAGTCATCCTCACGCCGATTGAGCGCACGCTGACCGCGCATATCGACCGCGCGGAACAGCTCTGGACGGCGCTTGGCTGCCGAGTCTCGCGCATGTCGCCCGAGTCGCACGACGCCGCGTTTGCCGCCGTGAGCCATCTGCCGCACATGCTGGCATTCGCGTTGATGAACAGCATCACCCAGCAAGAGCGCTCGGACGAACTGCTCTCGCTTGCGGGGCCGGGTTTCCGGGACTTCACGCGCATCGCCGCCAGCGACCCGAAAATGTGGCGCGACATACTGCGCGCCAATCGCGATGAAGTGCTGGCGCAATCGCGCCACTTCCAGGCCGCGCTGCAGCAGTTGGAGAAGACCCTGCAAGACAACGACGACCAGGCCCTTGAAGACCTGATCACCCTGGCCAGCCTTGCGCGCGCCAACTGGCGCATGGGCGCGCAGCGCACACGCCAAGACGATTTGTAAGCACCACGATGTTCACTACCGAGTACCTCGACCTGCCCGCGCTGGAATCCGCCGGAGGCAGCGTGCAGCTTCCCGGCTCCAAGAGCATTTCCAACCGCGTCCTGCTGCTGTCCGCGCTCAGCGAAGGTACAACCGAAGTGCGCGACCTGCTGGCCTCCGATGACACCCGCGTGATGCTGGATGCACTGCGCCAGATCGGCTGCGAGGTGCGCGAGGACGCCGATGCCGTGCGCATCACCGGCCTGGGAGGCAGGCCGCCGCGCTCGCCCGCCAAACTGTTCATGGGCAACGCCGGCACCGCCATGCGCCCCCTGACCGCGGCGCTCTCCCTGCTCGGCGGCGAATTCGAGCTCTCGGGCGTCGCACGCATGCACGAACGCCCGATCGGCGACCTGATCGATGCGCTGCGCCAGCTCGGCTGCCGGATCGGCTACCTCGGCAACGACGGCTTTCCGCCTTTGCATATCCAGCACGGAGATGGCCTGCCGCCGCTGCGGCTCGGCGAACCGATCCAGGTGCGCGGCGACGTCTCGAGCCAGTTCCTGACCGCGCTGCTGATGGCGCTGCCGCTGGTGGCCACGGAGCACGACATCGTCATCGACGTGATCGGCGAGCTGATCTCCAGGCCTTATATCCACATCACGCTGGAGCTGCTCGCGCGCTTTGGCATCGCCGTGAAGCATGACAACTGGCAACGCTTCACCATTCCCGCCGGCAGCCGCTACGTCTCGCCCGGCGTGGTGCACGTGGAAGCCGATGCGTCGTCAGCCAGCTATTTCATCGCGCTGGGCGCGCTCGCGCCCGCAAGCGCCGGGCATGACGGCATCACCGTGCTGGGGGTCGGCCAGGATTCGATCCAGGGTGACATCCGCTTCGTCGAAGCCGCGCGCGCCATGGGCGCCGCGATCGAAAGCGGGCCGAACTGGCTGAAGATCGGGCGCGGCGCATGGCCGCTCAAGGCCATCGACCTCGATTGCAACCACATTCCCGATGCGGCCATGACGCTGGCCGTGATGGCCTTGTTCGCCCACGGAACGACGACGTTGCGCAATATCGCCAGCTGGCGCGTGAAGGAAACCGACCGCATCGCGGCCATGGCCATCGAATCGCGCAAGCTCGGCGCCACTATCGAAGAAGGCCCCGACTATCTGCGCATTACCCCGCCAGCCAGCCCGGCGCGCTGGCGCGCCGCCAGCATCCATACCTATGACGATCACCGCATCGCCATGTGCTTCTCGCTGGCGGCCTTCAATCCCGCCGGCGTGCCCGTGCGCATCGAAGATCCCAAATGCGTGGGAAAGACCTTCCCCGGCTACTTCGAGGCGCTTTTCAGCGTGGCACGCACCAGCCAGCACCGCATTCCGGTGATCTGCATCGACGGCCCCACCGCATCCGGAAAGGGCACGGTCGCCGCAGCCGTCGCGCACCAATTGGGCTACCGCTTCCTGGATTCAGGCGCGATGTACCGCATCACGGCCTACGCGGCCATTCAGGCCGGCCTCGCCATCGATGACGCCCATGAAGAGCGCATCGCAGCCCTCGCCCGCGATCTGCCGGTGCACTTCGAAGGCGGACGGATCTGGCTGGACAAGCAGGACGTGAGCGAAGCGATCCGCACCGAGGAGGCCGGCATGAACGCCTCCAAGGTGTCCGCCCTGCCCCGGGTGCGCACCGCCCTGATCGACCTGCAGCACAGTTTCCGCAGGCTTCCCGGCCTGGTGGCGGATGGGCGCGACATGGGCACCGTGATCTTCCCGGATGCCCCGCTCAAGGTCTTTTTGACGGCGTCCGCGGCATGCCGCGCCGATCGCCGCTATAAGCAGTTGATTTCTAAAGGAATTTCCGCTAATATAGACACTCTTCGCGCCGACTTGGAGGCGCGCGACGCCCGGGATCAGAACCGGACCGTCGCGCCACTCAAGCCTGCGCAGGATGCCCTGGTGCTGGACAACTCCGATCTTTCCGTCGACGAAGCGGTGGATCAGGTCGTTGCCTGGTGGCAGGAGCGTCAGCCGTTTGGCGCTTGATTTTTTCAGCCCGCGCCTCAGCTGACACCATTGGTCCACACAGTTCCCGTCGCGCCTGCTGCGCATTGGCTGTGTGGTTTTTGCAACTTCAACCCCCGCGATTTTCCAGATCGCACCCCCTCCGCAGGCAGTCATAGAAACATCTGGCAATAGTGCCAATGGAAACCTGTTTGTGGACAAGGAAATACATGTCTGAATCTTTTGCCGCCCTATTCGAAGAATCGTTGCAGCGTACCGAAATGCGCCCCGGCGAGGTCATCACCGCTGAAGTGGTGCGCGTTGAACACAACTTCGTGGTTGTGAACGCCGGCCTGAAGTCCGAAGCCTACGTGCCAATCGACGAGTTCAAGAACGACCAGGGCGAAATCGAAGTCCAAGTGGGCGACTTCGTGTCCGTGGCCATCGGCTCCATCGAAAACGGCTACGGCGACACCATCCTGTCGCGCGACACCGCCAAGCGTCTGGCTTCCTGGCTGGCGCTGGAAAAGGCGCTGGAATCGGGCGAATTCGTGACCGGTACCACCTCCGGCAAGGTCAAGGGCGGTCTGACCGTTCTGGTCAATGGCATCCGCGCATTCCTGCCCGGTTCGCTGATCGACACCCGTCCAATCAAGGACCTGACCCCTTACGAAAACAAGACCCTGGAATTCAAGGTCATCAAGCTCGACCGCAAGCGCAACAACGTGGTGCTGAGCCGCCGCGCTGTGGTGGAAGCCTCGATGGGCGAAGAGCGCGCCAAGCTGATGGAAACCCTGAAGGAAGGCTCCATCGTTCAAGGCGTGGTCAAGAACATCACCGAATACGGTGCGTTCGTGGACCTGGGCGGCATCGACGGCCTGCTGCACATCACCGACATGGCATGGCGCCGCGTGCGTCACCCATCGGAAGTGGTGCAAGCCGGCCAGGAAATCACTGCCAAGATCCTCAAGTTCGACACCGAAAAGAACCGCGTGTCCCTGGGCCTCAAGCAAATGGGCGACGACCCATGGCTGGGCGTGTCGCGCCGCTACCCCTCGGGCACCCGCCTGTTCGGCAAGGTCACCAACATTGCCGACTACGGCGCGTTCGTGGAACTCGAACCCGGCATCGAAGGCCTGGTGCACGTCTCCGAGATGGACTGGACCAACAAGAACGTGGCTCCTTCCAAGCTCGTGTCGCTGGGTGACGAAGTCGAAGTCATGGTCCTCGAGATCGACGAAGACAAGCGCCGCATCAGCCTGGGCATGAAGCAGTGCAAGGCCAACCCATGGCAGGAATTCGCACAGAACACCAAGCGCGGCGATCGCGTGAAGGGCCCGATCAAGTCGATCACCGACTTCGGCGTGTTCGTGGGTCTGGCTGCCGGTATCGACGGCCTGGTGCACCTGTCCGACCTGTCCTGGAACGAACCCGGCGAAGCCGCCGTGCGCAACTACAAGAAGGGCCAGGAAGTCGAAGCCATCGTGCTGGCCGTGGACGTCGAGCGCGAGCGCATCTCCCTGGGCATCAAGCAGCTGGACAGCGATCCCTTCACGACCTTCGTGACCGTGAACGACAAGGGCCAGATCGTGTCGGGCAAGGTCAAGACGGTGGACGCACGTGGTGCTGAAATCGACCTGGGCGAAGACATCATCGGTTACCTGCGTGCTTCGGAAATCGCCGTGGACCGCGTGGAAGATGCCCGCTCGGTGCTGAAGGAAGGCGACGAGATCACCGCCGTGGTGGTCAATGTGGATCGCAAGACCCGCAACATCCAGCTGTCGATCAAGGCCAAGGACCAGGTTGACCAGCAAGAAGCCATGGCTTCGCTGTCGGCTCAATCCGCCAAGGAAAACGCCGGCACGACCAGCCTTGGCGCCCTGCTGCGCGCCAAGCTGGACCACTCCGACAAGTAATCACTGCGTCGGGTGCCACATCAGGCACTGAAATGAACGGCTGCCGGGCCCGTCACAGGCCCGGCAACTGGTTCAGGACAGCGGGCGCGGCATGCGTCCGCTTTTTTTTTTGGGCATTACCGAAGATTACGATAACCAAATGACACGATCCGACCTTGTTGAGGAACTGGCCGCCCGCTTCGACCATCTGACGCAGCGCGATGCGGAAATCGCCGTCAAGACCATTCTCGACGCGGTCAGCGATGCGCTGGTACGCGGCCACCGCATTGAAATTCGCGGCTTCGGCAGCTTCTCCGTCACCCGCCGGCCTCCCCGCATGGGCCGCAACCCCCGCAGCGGCGAAGCCGTGGCGATCCCCGAAAAGCGTGTCCCGCACTTCAAGCCGGGCAAGGCGCTTCGTGAATCCGTGGACCAGGGCACGGCAGCCGGCCTGGCCGAGCAAGCCGCCGCATCCGCATCCCGTTGAGCCCATCCCGCACCGGCCAGGGTCCGCGCGCACGCATTGCGCGGTCAGCGAGCCACATCTCCCACCTTCAAGCGGCTTCGGCTCCGTCCGAGCGTGTCTGACCGTAGAATCTCCCGGAGCACCGGAGAGGTTCATCCATGAAATATTTCCTGTGGCTGCTCAAGGCGGCCATATTCTTCACGCTGTTTGCATTCGCGCTGAACAACCAGCAGGATGCCATCGTCCACTTCTTCTTTGGCACGCAATGGCGCGCGCCGCTGGTGCTGATCGTGCTGGCCGCGTTTACGCTGGGCGTGTTCGTGGGCGTGCTCGGCATGGTGCCGCGCTGGTGGAAGCATCGGGCGGCCGCGCAGCGCGCCGGCCTTGCGCAAACCGACGCTGCCGTCCAGCCTCCGCCCGGCCCGGCAAACGACCCTGTGTTGCAGCAACCGTCCATCCATGGAATTTGATCTCAGCTGGATTCTTCTCGGCCTGCCCGTTGCCTTCGTGCTGGGCTGGCTCGCCTCGCGCTTTGACATCCGCCAGTTGCGCGACGAGAGCCGCCGCGCGCCCAAGGCGTATTTCAAGGGCCTGAATTTTCTGCTCAACGAGCAGCAGGACCAGGCCATCGACGCCTTCATCGAGGCCGTGCAGAACGACCCCGACACGACCGAGCTGCATTTCGCGCTGGGCAACCTGTTTCGCCGCCGCGGCGAATACAACCGTGCCGTGCGCGTACACGAACATCTGCTCTCGCGCGGCGACCTGGGCCGCGCCGACCGCGACCGCGCGCAGCACGCGCTGGCGCTGGATTTTCTGAAGGCTGGCCTGCTCGACCATGCCGAGGAGGCCCTGCGCCGCCTGGAGGGTACGCCGTTCGAGGCGCAGGCGCGCATCGCGCTGCTGGCCATCTACGAGCGTTCACGCGACTGGCCGCAGGCCATGGCCATCACACAGAAGATGCAGGCAGCGCATCAGGGCGATTTCAGCGCGAGGCAGGCGCACTTCCTGTGCGAGCAGGCGCTGGGCAAGTCAGCGCAAGGCGACATCGACGGCGCACGGGCGCTGTTCGAGCAAGCCGTGCAAACGGCGCCGCAAGCGGCCCGCGCACGTATCGAACTGGCCCGCCTCAAGCAACGCATGGGCCAGCCCCAGGAGGCATTGGATACGCTCCTCGAGCTTGCCGAAGTGGCGCCCGCCTGGCTGCCGCTGGCGGCCGCGCTGATGGTCGAGCTCAGCCTCTCAACGGGGCAAGGCGCCAAGGTGTTGGAGCTGCTCCGCCAACGCTACGACCTCATGCCTTCTCTGGACCTGCTCGACGGCATCGTGGCGCTGGACACCGCCTTGGCGAGCACCCCGAACCCACGCGAGTGGTATGTGCGTCACCTCGAGCATGAGCCCTCGCTAGTCGCTGCCGCCAAATGGCTCCATGATGAAACGCTTGAACATGAGCAATTTCACCCGCAGGTGCAACGATCTCTTGATCAAGCTGCAAAGCCGTTGACACGCTACCGCTGCGCTGCCTGCGGCTTTGAGGCCCGTCAGCATTTCTGGCAGTGCCCCGGCTGTCAGGCGTGGGATAGTTATCCTGCACGCCGGGTAGAAGAGCTTTAGTCATCCCGCACTCCGCCCGGCTGCATTCAGCAACCCGGCATTCATCACCGATGAACGCCGCATCCAAGGGAGGAGTTTGCAATGAAAATCCGTCAATGGATCGTCGGCCTCGCGGCCGCGCTGGCCTCGGCGCTGGCGCTGGCCGCGGTGGACATCAATACCGCCACGGAGGCCGAACTCGACGGCATCAAGGGGATCGGCCCGGCCACCAGCCGGCTGATCCTGGAGGAGCGCAAGGCATCGCCGTTCAGCGACTGGAATGACCTCACCAAGCGCGTGAAGGGCATCGGCGCCAAGCGCGCCGGAAAGCTCTCCAAAGAGGGCCTCGTGGTCAACGGCAAGGCATTCGACCAAGCCGCCGTGGCCGCCACGAACTCGCGCACTTCACCGCCAGCCAACAAACAGCCAAGGGACGCCGGCAGGCCAGAGGCCAGGTAAGACAGGCCCGACAGCCCATTGCCGCGCTCTGGCGGCAATCAACAAAGCGATGGCCCTGGGGTCATCGCTTTTTTTGCGCCCACATCCGCCGCGCGCCACGACGCTCGCACGGCCCCTTGCGCGCGAAGTACCGGGAAAACACGTCGCGCGGACGCGCGCGATCCATGCAGAATCATCCTGGCCGACCCGCTGGCCTGAATCCGGCATGCGCACACAAGCGTCACGCTGTCCTACAAATACGGGGCATTCGGCGGTTTTTAATTTGAACACCCCTGAAACTTATCGGAGTTTTTCAAGAAAACCTTATATTCAACCGCCAGAGTTTGCTAAGTAATTTATAGCATTCCTTCATCACGCGACCTTAGAATGGGTCATCCATGTCCCTTGCATTATTGATCCTCCTTCCGTTGATCGGGAGCCTCGTGGCTGCCGTTCTGCCGGCCAACGCTCGCAATGCCGAGTCCACGCTGGCAGGCGTGATCGCGCTTTTCTGCGCGGTGCAGACGGCGATGTACTTTCCCGAGATCGCCCACGGCGAGGTGATCCGGCAGGAGTTCGCATGGCTTCCCGCGCTGGGCCTGAATTTCGTGATCCGCATGGATGGCTTTGCATGGATGTTCTCCATGCTCATCATGGGCATCGGCAGCCTGGTCGTGCTGTACGCGCGCTACTACATGTCGCCCGCCGACCCGGTGCCGCGCTTCTTCTCGTTCTTCCTCGCGTTCATGGGCGCGATGTCCGGCGTGGTGCTGTCGGGCAACATCATTCAGCTGGTGTTCTTCTGGGAATTGACCAGCCTGTTCTCGTTTCTGCTGATCGGCTACTGGCACCACCGAGAGGACGCCCGCCGGGGCGCACGCATGGCGCTCACCGTGACCGGCACCGGCGGCCTGTGCCTGCTCGCGGGCATGCTGCTCATCGGACACATCGTCGGCAGCTATGACCTGGACCGCGTGCTCGGCTCCGCGGAATTGGTGCGCAATCACCCGATGTACCTGACGGCGCTGATCCTGGTGCTGCTGGGCGCATTCACCAAGAGCGCCCAGTTCCCGTTCCAGTTCTGGCTGCCCAACGCCATGGCCGCGCCCACGCCGGTATCGGCCTACCTGCACTCGGCCACCATGGTCAAGGCCGGCGTGTTCCTGCTGGCCCGCTTCTGGCCTGTGATGGCGGGAACCGACGAATGGTTCTGGCTGGTGGGGGGAGCTGGCATTGCGACGCTGCTCATCGGCGGCTATGCGGCCATGTTCCAGAACGACCTCAAGGGCCTGCTCGCGTATTCCACGATTTCGCATCTGGGCCTGATCACCCTGCTCTTGGGCATGAACAGCCCGTTGGCCGCCGTCGCCGCGGTCTTTCACATCATGAACCACGCGACCTTCAAGGCATCGCTGTTCATGGCGGCGGGCATCATCGACCACGAATCCGGCACACGCGACATCCGCAGGCTCTCGGGATTGCGCAAGATGATGCCGGTGACCGCCACGCTCGCCACCGTCGCCGCGGCCGCCATGGCCGGCGTGCCCCTGCTCAATGGCTTTCTTTCGAAGGAAATGTTCTTCGCCGAGACCGTGTTCGTGGACGCATCGCCCTTCGTCAGCATGGCCATGCCCATCGCCGCCACCGTCGCCGGCATGTTCAGCGTGGCCTATTCGCTGCGCTTCATCGTCGACGTGTTCTGGGGCCCCAAGGCGAGCGACCTGCCGCTGCAGCCGCACGAGCCCCCGCACTGGATGCGCGTTCCGGTCGAACTGCTGGCGCTCGCCTGCCTGGTGGTTGGCATCTTCCCGAACTGGTCGGTCGGCCGGTTCCTGAACGCAGCGGCCCTGCCGGTGATCGGCACGGGGCACCTGCCGGAGTTCAGCCTCTCGATCTGGCACGGCATCAATACACCATTGGTCATGAGCATCATCGCGCTGCTTGGAGGCATTGCGCTGTACGGCGTTCTGCGCATGCAGCGCGAGGCGGGGCGCATCGACGCGCCGCCCATCATGCAGCGCATCAGCGGCCGCGGCATCTTCGAGTGGCTGATCACCCGGCTGACCTATGCCGGGCGCCGCGGCCGGCGCCTGCTGTCCACCAATCGGCTGCAATGGCAGATGCTCTGGCTGGCCCTGGCCGCGCTCGTGGGCGCGATCATCCCCCTCATGGCGCGCGGCATAGAGTTCGGTGACCGTGGCACCCTGCCGCTGGCGCCCGCCTTCGTCGTGGTGTGGATCGTGGGCTCGACCTGCGCCCTGGCCGCCGCCTGGCAGGCCAAGTACCACCGCCTCGCGGCGCTGACGCTGATGGGCGGATCAGGGCTCTGCACGGTGCTCACGTTCCTGTGGTTCTCCGCGCCCGATCTCGCGCTCACGCAGCTCGTGGTGGAGATCGTCACCACCATTCTCATCCTGCTGGGCCTGCGCTGGCTCCCCAAGCGGGACCAGGCCATCTCCGCCGCCGACAACCGCTCGCTGCGCACCCGTGCGCGCCGCACCCGCGACTTCATCATCGCCGTATGCGCCGGCGGCGGCATGGCATGGCTGGCCTATGCCATGATGAGCCGGCCATTCCCCGAGAGCACATCGACGTTCTTCCTCGAGCGCGCATTCACCGAAGGCGGCGGCACCAACGTGGTCAACGTGATGCTGGTCGATTTCCGCGGCTTCGACACGTTTGGCGAAATCGTCGTGCTGGGCATCGTCGCACTCACCATCTATGCGCTTCTCAGGCGCTTCCGGCCCGCGCCCGAGGCCATGGACCTGCCAGAGCAGCAACGCTGGCTTGCGCCCGACCTGCAGACCGACCTTCTCAATCCTCGCAACGCCAAGGACACCGCGGTGGGCTATCTGATGGTGCCCGCCGTGCTCGTTCGCCTGCTGCTGCCGTTCACCGCGCTGGCGTCGTTCTACCTGTTCCTGCGCGGGCACAACGAGCCCGGCGGCGGATTCGTCGCGGGCCTGGTGCTGTCGGTGGGGCTGCTGCTGCAGTACATCATCTCGGGCGCCGAATGGGTCGAGGCCCATCTCACGCTCTATCCGCGCAAATGGATCGCGCTGGGCATGCTGTTCGCGCTGGGCACCGGGCTTGGCGCGATCGCCTTCGGCTACCCGTTCCTCACGAGCCACACGATGCACTTCACTCTGCCGGTGGTCGGCGAGATCCACATCGCAAGCGCGCTCTTCTTCGACATCGGCGTGTTCCTGCTCGTGGTCGGATCGACGCTGCTGATCCTGATCGCCATTGCCCACCAATCGGTGCGCGGCCACCGCTATCACCAACGCTTGATGGAGGAGCAACAGGCCGCCCTCACCGTCAAGCAGCCCGAGGAACCGATACGCTTGGCATCCGACGACAACACCTCCCCCGATTTTTCCGCCGAAGGAGCCCGCTGATGGAAATCGTGCTCGCCATCGCCATCGGCATCCTGACCGGCTCCGGTGTCTGGCTGCTGCTGCGCCCACGCACCTTCCAGGTGATCATGGGGCTGTCGCTGCTGTCCTATGCCGTCAACCTGTTCATGTTCAGCATGGGCCGCATCGGCCTTGCCGTCGACAAGGAGCCCGTGCTCGCCAACGGCGTGCCGCAGGACCTGCATCACTACGCCGATCCCATGCCGCAGGCGCTGGTGCTGACGGCCATCGTGATCGGCTTCGCCATGACCGCGCTGTTCCTCGTGGTCCTGCTGGCGCTGCGCGGCATGAGCGGCACCGACCACGTGGATGGCGTTGATGCCCGCAACTCGCAGGAGATGCCATGATCGGCTTCAGTGAGTTGACCACGGCGCTGATGCCGCACCTGATCCTCGCGCCCATCATGCTGCCCATGTTCACGGCCGCCCTGATGCTGCTGCTGGGCGAAGAGCGCCAGCGCGCCAAGCTGGTGATCAACCTGGCATCCACGCTGCTGAGCCTGATCGTCGCCGTCACCCTGCTGAAGTGGAGCAAGATGACCGGCGGCGCCGCCAGCATGGGCGTGTACCTGCCCGGCAACTGGCCCGCCCCCTTCGGCATCGTCCTGGTGCTCGATCGCCTCTCCGCGATGATGCTGGTGCTCACCAGCTTCGTCGGGCTGTGCTCCATCATCTTCGCCGCATCGCGCTGGCACCGCGCGGGGGTCCATTACCACCCCCTGTTCCAGCTGCAGCTCATGGGCCTGTCCGGGGCGTTCCTCACGGCGGACCTTTTCAATCTCTTCGTCTTCTTCGAGATCATGCTGGCGGCATCCTATGGGCTGCTGCTGCACGGCTCCGGCAGCACGCGCGTGCAGGCGGGCCTGCACTACATCGCCATCAACCTCGCTGCCTCATCGCTCTTCCTGATCGGCGCATCGATGCTGTACGGCATCACCGGCACGCTGAACATGGCCGATCTCGCGCAGAGCATTCCCGGCGTCGCCGCCGCCGACCGAGGGCTGCTGCATGCCGCCGCCGCCATTCTCGCCACTGCCTTTCTCATCAAGGCCGCCGTCTGGCCCCTCAACTTCTGGCTGGTGCCGGCCTATAGCGCCGCAACCCCGCCCGTGGGCGCGCTGTTCGCGCTGATGACCAAGGTCGGCATCTACACCATCGTGCGCCTGTGGACCCTCATGTTCAGCAGCGAAGCCGGCGCGTCCGCGCTGTTCGGCGGCATGTGGCTGATCTGCGGCGGTGTCCTGACCATGGCCTTCGGCGCGATCGGCATGCTGGGCTCGCAGCGCTTTGCCAATCTGGCGGGCTATGCGGCCATCCTTTCCTCCGGCACCCTTCTGGCCTCGGCCGGGTTCGGTCAGAACGAGCTGACCGCCGGCCTGCTGTACTACCTGCTCAGCTCCACCATTGCCGTGAGCGTGCTGTTCCTGCTTGCCGACCTGGTGGAACGCTGGCGCAACGACGGCTCCAGCTTCTCTCCCTACGACCTCAACGAGGCCGCGCCCTTTCTGACGCCGGAACTGATACCCCAGGCCGGCAGCAATTTCGACGAAGACGAAGAGGTGCTGGTGGGCCGCGTCATCCCCGCCGCCGCTGCGTTTCTGGGCATTGCCTATCTGATGTGCACGCTGGTGATCGCCGGGCTGCCGCCGCTGTCCGGCTTCATCGGCAAGTTCGCCATGCTCACCGCGCTGATCAACCCGCTGGGCATGGGTTCTTCCGCGGGAATGCAACTGGGCTCCCCCGGCTGGACGCTGGTGACGCTCATGATCGTCACCGGGCTGATCGCGCTGCTGGCGCTCACCCGCGCGGGCATCCGCGTGTTCTGGGCCAGCCATGCCCGCACCGCGCCCAGGCTGCGCCTCGTGGAAGCCCTGCCCATCGCCATGCTGCTGCTCGCATGCATCTTGCTGACGGTGAAGGCCGAGCCCGTGATGCGGTTCACGCAGGCCACCGCCAACATGCTGCACGCGCCCGGCACCTATGTGAATGCGGTGATGTCCGCGCGTCCCAAGCCCGGCCCGCTCTCGCCGGAGCAGGCAAGCGGAGCCATGGAAAATGCGACCGGGAGCGCGCAATGATGAAGAAGATCTTTCCCGCCCCGCTGCTCTCGGTGGCGCTGTTCGCGATCTGGCTGCTGCTCAACCAGTCGCTGAGCGCCGGCCACATCCTGCTGGCGCTGCTGCTGGCGCTGTGGCTGCCGGTGATGTTCAGCGGCCTGCGCCCCAGGCATGTGCGCGTGCGCAATATCCGGGCCATCGCGCGACTGTGCTGGGCCGTGGCGGTCGACACCAGCGCATCCAACGTTGCCGTCGTCCGCTTTCTCGTGTGGTCCAAATCGCGCCGCAGTCCCTCGGGCTTCGTGACGATTCCACTCGAGCTGCGCGATCCCAACGGCCTTGCCGTGCTTGCCATGATCGTGTGCATCACGCCCGGCACGGCATGGGCGGAGCTTTCGCTGGATCGGTCGTCGCTGATGCTGCACGTGCTGGAGGTCGATGATCCGCAGGTGATCATCGATCACATCAAAACCAGGTACGAGCGCCTGCTGATGGAGATTTTCGAATGATCAACCCCGTGCTTTCGGTGGCCCTTCCCCTTGCCATGCTTCTGCTTTCGCTGGCCATGTTCTGCTGCCTGCTGCGCATCGTGCGCGGCCCCGCGGCGCAGGACCGGGTGCTGGCGCTCGACTGCATGTACCTCAACGGCATGCTGTTCATGCTGGTGCTGGGCATCTATTACAGCAGCAGCAACTATTTCGAGGCCGCGCTGCTCATTGCGCTGCTGGGCTTCGCCAGTTCCACGGCGATGGCCAAGTTCCTGCTGCGCGGCGAGGTGATCGAATGACCGAGCAGATCCTCCCCCTCTGGCTCGATATCTTCATCTCGGCCGTCGTGGTGCTTGGCGCGCTCATCGCGCTGATCGGATCGAGCGGGCTGCTGCGCCTGAAGAGCTATTTCGAGCGTGTCCACGCGCCCTCCATCATCGCCACCATGGCCACCTGGTGCATCATGCACGCGACCGTGATCTACTTCTCGGTGCAGGAGCACACGCTCGCCATCCACGCCATCCTGATCGCCATCTTCATCGCCGTGACCGTGCCCGTCACCACCATCTTCCTGATGCGCGCCGCGCTGTTCCGCGCCCGCCGCTCGGGCGACAAGGTGCCGCCCAGCCTGAGCGAGAACAGCGAGAGCCGCGCACAGGCGGCGGCCGTCCAGTCCGGAGCCGATCCGGACTGAAGCCGGAGCCGCAGGCCCGGCCGATCAGCCGCCGCGCTCGCCGAATCCGCCGCCGCCCGGCGTATGGATTTCAAAAATATCGCCCGCCTCCATCTGCGCCTGGCCTATGTGCCGCAACGCCTCCACGCGGCCGTCGCTGCGCACGACGCGATTGACACCCGGCTTGCCCGCTCCGCCGCCGGCCATGCCGAACGCCCCATGCACACGGCCATTGGAGAGTATCCCGGCGGTCATGGGTTGCAGGAAACGCATCCTGCGCACACCGCCATTGCCGCCGCTCCAGCGGCCCTGGCCGCCCGAGCCGGTCCTGATCGCATAGATCTCCAGCCGCACCGGAAAACGGAACTCCAGCACCTCCGGGTCCGTCATGCGCGAATTGGTCATATGGGTCTGCACCACGCTCGTGCCGTCGAAGCCGCCCACCAGGGCGCCCGCATCGTCAAACACCCCGCCGGCGCCGCTGCCGCCCGCGACCGTTTCGTAGTACTGATGGCGGTCATTGCCAAAAGTGAAGTTGTTCATCGTGCACTGGCTCGCCGCCGAAACGCCCAGCGCGCCCAGCAGCGCATTGGTGATGCACGACGAAGTCTCCACATTGCCCGCCACCACGGACGCGGGCGGCAGCGGGTTGAGCATGCAACCCTCGGGAATGTGTACCTTCAGCGGCTTGAGGCAGCCCGCATTGAGCGGAATATCGTCGTCCACCAGCGTTCGGAAGACGTAGAGCACCGCGGCCATGCACACCGCCGTCGGCGCGTTGAAATTGTTCTCCTGCTGCGCGGACGTTCCGCTGAAATCGATCTCCGCGCCGCGATCCCGCGCATCGATGCGGATCGCCACCTGGATCTGCGCGCCGTTGTCCAGCGGCAGCGTGAAGCGCCCGCCGTCCATGCGCGCGGAAAGCCGTGCGATCGCGCGCCGCACGGACTCCTCCGCGTTGTCCTGCACGTGCTGCATATAGGCCTGCACCACGGGCAGCGAGAACTGCTCGACCATGCGGATGAGTTCCTGCACGCCTTTTTCATTGGCGGCGATCTGCGCTTTCAGGTCGGCCATGTTCTGCCGCGGATTGCGCGCCGGAAATTCACCGCTCGTCAACAGCTCCGTCATTTCCTTCTCGCGCAGCACGCCGCCGCCCACCAACCTGACGTTGTCGATCTGCACGCCCTCCTCCTCGATGCGCGTGGAGAACGGAGGCATGGAGCCGGGCGTCGCGCCGCCCACGTCGGCATGATGCCCACGGCTGCCCACATAGAACATGGGCGCGGCGCCTTCGCCCACGTAGACCGGCGTGATCACCGTGATGTCCGGCAGATGCGTTCCGCCGTGATACGGGTCGTTGAGCACGAAGACGTCGCCGCGCCGCATCGTCGATCGGTTGCGCGCGATCACGGTCTTGATGCTCTCGCCCATGGAGCCCAGATGCACGGGCATGTGCGGCGCATTGGCGATCAATTGCCCATCGCCGTCGAATAGCGCGCAGCTGAAATCCAGGCGCTCCTTGATGTTGACCGAATACGCCGTGTTCTGAAGCTGCAGCCCCATCTGCTCCGCGATGTTCATGAACAGGTTGTTGAAAACCTCCAGCAGCACCGGATCGACCTGCGTGCCCGCTGCCGCGCGCCTGGCCCGTGGCGCATGGCGCGTGAGCAGCAGGTGATCCAGCGCCGTGAGCCGTGCCTGCCATCCCGGCTCCACCACCGTGGTGGCGTTCTTCTCGGCGATGATGGCCGGCCCCTGCACGCAGTCGCCCGCGCGCATGGCCTCGCGCACGATCAGGGCCGCATCGTGCCACCCGGGCTCGCCGCCGACGCCCACGGTAAAGACCCGCACCCGCTCCGCCGCCGGCACGTCGCGGGCCGGGTGCTCCGGGAGCCTGGGCTCATCCGGGCTCTCGCCAGCAAACACCAGCTCGACCGAAACGGCCTCGACCACCAGTCCACGCCCCTGCATGAGGAACGCAAAGCGCTGGCGGTAGGCCTGCTCGAACGACGCCGTCATTTCATCCAGGCTTCCAAACGGCACCACCAATGCCGAATCGGCGCCCTCGTAGCGCACGTGCGCGCGCCTGAAAAGCACGGCATCGGCCGCGCGCAGGCCGCGCTCTTCGAGCTCCGCCGCCGCCGCGTCCCGCAGTTCCCGCAGCACCGTCTCGATCTCCTGATACGACGCCTGCGTCAATGGCAGTTCCAGCGCCTTTTCACGCATGACGTTCTGATCCGCCAGCCCCATCCCGTAGGCAGAGAGCACTCCGGCCAGCGGATGGATCAACACCTTTTCCATGCCCAGCGCATCGGCGACCAGGCAGGCGTGCTGGCCGCCCGCGCCGCCAAAGCATTGCAGTGCATAGCGCGTGACGTCGTAGCCGCGCGCCACGGAGATCTTCTTGATGGCATTCGCCATCTGCTGCACGGCAATTTCGATGTAGCCATGCGCGACCGCCTCGGGCGAGCGCCCAAGCGGCCCGGATATCTCGGCGAACTTGCGCGCCACGACATCCGCATCCAGGCTTTCATCGGCGGCATGCCCGAATACGCGAGGGAAATGCGCGGGCTGCAGCTTGCCCACCATCACATTGGCGTCGGTGACCGCAAGCGGCCCGCCGCGCCGGTAGCTGGCCGGCCCCGGATTCGCTCCGGCGCTTTGCGGCCCCACGCGAAAGCGCGATCCGTCGAATGCGAGGATCGAACCGCCGCCCGACGCCACCGTATGGATGCTCATCATCGGAGCGCGCATGCGCACGCCCGCCACCTGGGTTTCGAACTCGCGCTCGAACTCACCCGCAAAATGGCTCACGTCGGTCGACGTGCCGCCCATGTCGAAGCCGATCACGCGCTGCTGCCCGGCGATCTGCGCGGTCCGCGCCATGCCGACGATGCCGCCCGCGGGGCCAGAGAGTATCGCGTCCTTGCCCTGGAAGCGGTGCGCATGCGCCAGGCCGCCGGAGGACTGCATGAAGTACAGCGGCACGCCCGGCAGCTGCGACTGCACCTGCTCCACGTAGCGCCGCAGGATCGGAGAAAGGTAGGCATCGACCACCGTGGTGTCGCCACGGCTCACGAACTTCATCAGCGGGCTCGTGCCATGCGAGGTGCTGATCTGGGTGAACCCCGCGCCGCGCGCAAGCTCCGCGGCCTCGGCCTCGTGCTGCGTATAGCGCCAGCCGTGCATGAACACGATGGCGACGCTGCGCAGGCCCGCGTCATGCGCGGCCCAGAGCCGCTCGCGCAGATGCTCCGCGTCCAGCGCCTCGACGACTTCGCCATCCGCGCCCATGCGCTCCTGCGCCTCGATCACCCGGCTGTAGAGCAGCTCGGGCAGGACGATGTGCCGATCAAAGAGCCGTGGGCGGTTCTGGTACGCAATGCGCAGCGCATCCCGGAATCCGCGCGTGGTGACCAGCAGAGTTGGCTCGCCCTTGCGCTCCAGCAGCGCATTGGTCGCCACCGTCGTGCCCATCTTCACGCATTCGATGCGATCGACGGGAACCGCATCGCCAGCCTTCAGGCCAAGAAGATGGCGAATGCCCGCGACCGCCGCATCGCGGTATTGCTCAGGGTTCTCCGACAGCAGCTTGTGCGTGACGATGCCGCCGCCGGGCCTTCTTCCCACCACGTCCGTGAACGTACCCCCTCGATCCACCCAGAACTGCCAGCGTTGACTTGTCATTTCGATCCCATGCGCGCACGCGCGTGTTGCTGTTGCTTGAGCACGCCATTTTCCATGACGCCCACCCGCATGCAATACGCGCGGGCCACGGGCTTCCCGGCTTATCAAGGTATTCACCTATTAGTCATCAAAAAGCCATCCGCTACATTGATCCGGAATATCGGCAGCCGGGCCGGACGACTTCCTTCCCACTCACCTTCCGTGGAGCAATAACGATGAAGCGCAGAGTCTTTTCCGCCATTGCAGTGGCCGTGCTGGGCACGGTTGGATTTTCATCTGCGCAGGCGCAGGCCAAATGGGATTTCGCCACCGCCTATCCCGCCACGAATTTCCACACGGAAAACATCGCCCAGTTCGCCAAGGATGTGGAAAGCGCCAGCGGCGGCAAGCTCAAGATCACCGTCCATTCCAACGCCTCCCTGTTCAAGGCGCCGGAAATCAAGCGCGCCGTGCAGGGCGCGCAGGCCCAGCTCGGCGAGATCCTGCTGGTCAACTTCCAGAACGAGTGGCAGCTCTACGGCGTGGACGGCATTCCGTTTCTCGCCGACAGCTACGACTCGGCGATGAAGCTGTACAAGGCGCAAAAGCCGTTTCTCGAGAAAAAGCTCGGCGAGCAGGGCATGATGCTTCTGTATTCGGTTGCATGGCCCACGCAGGGCATCTACACCAAGAAGCCCATCAACAGCGCGGCCGATCTCAAGGGCGTCAAATGGCGCGCCTACAGTCCGGCCACCGCGCGCATTGCCGAACTGGTGGGCGCGCAGCCCGTCACCGTGCAGGCGGCGGAGTTCTCGCAGGCGCTGGCGACGGGCGTGGTGGAGTCGACCATGACCTCGGGCGCCACGGGCGTGGACAGCAAGCTCTATGAGCACCTCAAGTACTACTACGACACCCAGGCCTGGCTGCCCAAGAACGCCGTCATCATGAACAAGAAGGCGTTCGACGCGCTCGACAAACCCACCCAGGATGCGGTGTTCAAGGCCGCCGCCGATGCGGAAACGCGCGGCTGGGCCGCCAGCCGCCGCGTCAACGACGACACGCTCGCCAAACTCAAGGCCGAAGGCATGCAGGTTCTGCCGCCCAGCACGCAACTCAAGTCCGACATGAACAAGGTGGGAGAGACCATGCTCAAGGAGTGGCTGGACAAGGCGGGCCCGGAGGGCAAGGCCCTGGTGGACGCCTACCGCAAGTGAGTCACCGCCGCAGCGAGCAGCGCAACGCATGAATGGATGGACGATGGACAACACGACAATGGACAAGCCATGCGGCGCCTGCTGAACGCTCTCTATGACACGACGGCGGCGCTCGCGGCCATCTCCATGGTGGCCCTGCTGGCGGCGGTGCTGCTGTCGATTCTCAGCCGCCAGATGAATTTCCTGATCTCCGGGATCGACGCCTATGCCGGGTACCTCATGGCCGCGGCGGGCTTTCTGGCGCTTGCCCACACGCTCAAGCGCGGCGAGCATATCCGCGTCACGCTGATCATCAATGCGCTCAAGGGCAGGCCGCGCAAAGGCCTTGAAATCACCGCGCTCGCCATAGGCTCGATGCTCGCCATCCTGTTCGCCTACTACAGCATCAGGCTGGCCTGGCAATCACACGAATTCAATGACGTCTCCACCAGCAACGACGCCACGCCGCTGTGGATTCCCCAGCTCTCCATGGCCCTGGGCGCGGTGGTCCTGGCGATTGCCTGCGTTGACGAACTGGTGCTGGAGATCCTGGGCAAACGCAGCGTTCCCGTCAGCGGCGAAGCGCTGCGCAACGAATGAGCGGCCAGGGCTGACGCCGTGGCCTTGGGCACATCATCATGAAAGCACTCCGATGAGTGATCTCGCCATCACCGCATTGTTGATTGCCGCGCTGTTCCTGATCCTGGGCAGCGGGGTCTGGATCGGGCTGACGCTCTCGGGCGTGGCCTGGATCGGCATGCAGCTGTTTTCCTCACGGCCCGCTGGTGACGCGATGGCGGTCACGATCTGGGGATCCGCCTCGAGCTGGACGCTCACAGCGCTGCCGCTGTTCGTCTGGATGGGCGAGATCCTGTTCCGCACGCGGCTCTCGCAGGACATGTTCAAGGGCCTCGCGCCGTGGGTGCAGAACCTGCCGGGACGGCTTTTGCACACCAACGTGGTGGGATGCACGATCTTTGCCGCGGTCTCCGGCTCGAGCGCCGCGACCTGCGCGACCATCGGAAAGATGACGCTGCCGGAACTCACCCGGCGCGGCTATCCCGAGAAGATGGTCATCGGCACGCTCGCCGGCGCGAGCACGCTGGGCCTGCTGATTCCGCCGTCCATCATCATGATCGTCTATGGCGTGACGGCCGAAGTGTCGATCTCCAGGCTGTTCATCGCCGGCGTGCTGCCCGGCGTGCTGCTGGCCGCGCTGTTCTCGGGATTCATCATCCTGTGGGCGCTGCGCAATCCCGGCCTGGTGCCCAAGGCCGACACGCGCATGACGCTGGCTGAAAAACTGCACGAGTCGCGCGCGCTGATCCCGGTCGTGCTGCTCATCGCGGCCGTGCTGGGCTCCATCTACACCGGCCTCGCCACGGCCACGGAAGCAGCCGGCGTGGGCGTGCTGGGCTCGCTCATCCTGTCCGCGGTGCAAGGATCGCTCAACTGGCAGAGCTTCCGCGACGCCCTCTATGGAGCAACCCGCCTTTACTGCATGATCGCCCTGATCCTCGCCGGCGCGGCGTTTCTGACGCTTGCCATGGGCTACATCGGCCTGCCGCGCCATCTCGCGGAATGGATTTCGTCTCTGGGCCTGAGCAAGGCCCAGTTGATCGTGGCGCTCGCCGTTTTCTACATCATCCTGGGCTGCTTCCTGGACGGCATCTCCATGGTCGTGCTCACCATGGGCGTGCTCATGCCCACGGTGAACGCCGCGGGCATCGACCCCATCTGGTTCGGCATCTTCATCGTGCTGGTGGTTGAAATGGCGCAGATCACGCCACCCGTCGGATTCAATCTTTTCGTGCTGCAGGGGATGACGGGCAAGGAGCTGCCATGGATCGCGCGCGTGGCGCTGCCCATGTTCCTGCTGATGTGCGTAGCCGTCGCGCTCATCTACGTCTTTCCCGAAATCGTCACCTGGCTGCCCGAGAAGATGACCGTCCGGGGCTGACCCGCCGCGCACCCGGGCGGCTTCATCCATCCCCTACAATGCCCGGATGCTGATTCAAGTGATTGCCGTCTGCTTCGGTGCCTGTTTCGGCGCGCTCGCGCGCTGGGGCCTGGGGCTGTGGCTCAGTGCAGGCGCGGCTCTTCCCTGGGGTACCCTGGTCGCCAACATCGTGGGCGGCTACCTCATCGGAATCTGCGTGGGCTTCTTTCAGGCATTGCCGCAGATCGACCCCGCCTGGCGGCTGCTGCTCATCACCGGATTCCTTGGCGCGCTCACCACGTTCTCCAGCTTTTCCGCCGAAGTGGTCGGCCTGCTCCAGGAGCAGCGCCTTGGCACGGCGCTGGCCTGGTGCTCGCTGCATCTGCTCGGCTCGCTGTGCATGACGTGGTTCGGGCTGCAGACCATCGGCCTGATGTGGACTCCGCAACGCTGAAGCATGCCGATCCAGGAACAGCCGTGCCGGTCGGCGCATTGAACCCGGTGTGAACAGGGCCAACGCCACACTCGCACCGATCCAGTCCTCAACGCTCCAGGGACCATCCCTTCGAGAGCCCCAACAACAAGAATTCTCATGGAAGCCAATACCGACCTGAACGACCGCCGCCTGGCCGATGCCTGGGCGGAACTCCACAACTTCGCCGTCGCGGGCAATCCGCTGGACGCGGACGCGTATCGCCTTGCCTTCGCCGATCCCGAGTTCATGCTGCGCCGCGAAACGCGCGGCATCCGTTTCCAGCTGGAGCTGCTCAAGCCCGACCTGGAAATGGCGGCCCTGGGCATCGAGCACACCGTCGTCGTGTATGGCAGCGCGCGCATGCTGTCCAAGGAAGACGCGGCGCAGCAATTGCAGGCTGCCCAGGCCAGCGGCGATGAGGAACGCATCGCCCGCGGCGAGCTCGCGGTACGCAATTCGCACTACTACGATCAGGCGCGGCAGTTCGCGCGGCTGGTCGCGGAATACGGCAAGAGCCGCCCCCAGAAAGAGCGCATCTACATCTGCACGGGTGGCGGCCCCGGCATCATGGAGGCCGCCAATCGAGGCGCGCATGATGCGGGCGCGCTCAACGTGGGCCTGAACATCACGCTGCCGCACGAGCAAAGCGGCAACAAATACATATCGCCCTCGCTGTGCTTCAAGTTCCACTATTTCGCGCTGCGCAAGATGCACTTTCTCATGCGCGCGAAGGCGCTGGTCGCGTTTCCCGGCGGGTTTGGAACGCTCGATGAGCTGTTCGAAGTGCTCACGCTGGTGCAGACCGGCAAGGCCAAGGCGCTGCCGATCATCCTGTTCGGCTCGGAGTTCTGGAAGAAACTGATCAACTTCGACGCGCTGGTCGAACAGGGCACGGTCTCGGCCAACGACCTCAAGCTATTCCACTATGTGGATGATCCCGCCGAGGCCTGGCAGTTGATCCGGAATTTCTACCACATCTGATCCCGCAAACGCCCCGCAGGTACGGAAGGCGCCGCCGCGCCGCTCAATGCGGCAGCGCCGGAAACTTCACGCCGCGCATCTTCCATGCGATGCGCGACCCCGAGCCCACCGCCGCGCCCACCATCCAGAACAGGCCGGCCACGCCGACGAGCGCCCCCGCGTAGCCGAAGATGACCGGCATGAGCACGCTGGAGCCGTTGATGGCCATCAGCCGCAACCCCAGCGCCTCGCCATGCCGCGCCGGTGGCGTGAGCTGGTGCAGCATGCTCATGATCATCGGCTGCACCGAACCCAGCGCCAGCCCCAGCAGCACCGAGCAGGTGCCCAGCAGGAATGCGGTCGGCATCAGCGGGTAAACGGCGAACAGCAGCGCCGTGATGGCCATGGCCACGCACAGCACCGTCGCCTCCCTCAGGCGCTCGGCAATCAACGGCATCAACACGCGGATCAGCGCCGCGGCCAGCGCGAACATGCCAAGAATCGTGCCGATGACCGATGCCTGGAGCCCGCGTTCATGCCCCAGCAGCGGCACGACGAAGGTGTGCACGTCCCAGCATGACGAGAGCAGCCAGTTGAGAATGAGCAGCCTGCGGAAATCGGGCTCGCGTAACAAATCCCAGGCCTTCTGCCTCTTGCCGTCGTCCGCCGCGATCACCGGCGGCATTTCCTTGGCGGACCGCACCCAGAGCCAGGTCAGCAGCGCCATCGCCATCATCATCCCGAACGCCGCGCGATAGCCGACCGTGCTGCCCTCCTGGCTGCCGGCATGGTCGATCAGCATCCCGGCGAAGAAGGGGCCGATGAAGTTGGATACCGCCGGGCCGATGGCGAGCCAGCTGAACACCTGCCGCAGTTGCGTGCCGTCATGCGCGGCGCGGCCCACATGGCGCTGCAGGGCGATGGTGGCCGTGCCCGTCGCGGCGCCCGTGCACAGCGCGGCAAGGCACAGCGCCGGATAGACGGGAAAGATCAATGGCACGGCGCAGCCCGCCGCCGCAGCCATGACCGCGTATTTCACCGGCCGCCTGAGCCCGTGGCGGTCCGCATACCTGCCCGCAGGCAACGCCAGGAAGACCTGGGTGAGCGCGAACAGCGCCAGCAATATGCCCACTGCCGCCGCGCTGTAGCCCTCGCGCAGCGCCAGGAGCGGAGCGGCCATGCGCATCCCGGTCATGCTGGCGTGAATGCAGATCTGCCCGGCGATCAGCCGCATGAGGGAGAAATTCACTTTACTCTTCCTCATCCTCGATCAAGGGATCGCCAGCGCCCTCGCCTTGCGGCAAGGCCGGCAGATCCTGCACCGAACGCAGTTTGCGCTGGATGGCCCGCGTGCGCACGTCCACCTGGTCGAACTTGCGCGCCGCGGCCTCGATGGACTTACGCGTGGCATCGACCACCGCCCCGAAATTCTGGAACTCGGTCTTGACCTGCCCGAGCACCGACCAGACTTCGGACGAGCGCTTTTCAATCGCGAGCGTCTTGAATCCCATCTGCAGGCTGTTGAGCATGGCCGCCAGATTCGCGGGCCCGGTGATCATCACGCGGCATTCGTTCTGGATGGCTTCCACCAGCCCGGGCCTGCGCATGACCTCGGCGAACAGGCCTTCGGTGGGCAGGTACAGCACCGCGAAATCGGTGGTGTGCGGCGGAGCGACGTATTTGCTGGAAATCTTCCTGGCTTCCAGCCGGATCGATGTCTCGAACGCATTGCCCGCCGCCAGCATGGCGGCCTTGTCGGCCGCGTCGCTGGCGTCCAGCAGCCGCTGGTAATGCTCCACCGGATACTTGGAATCGATGGGCAGCCACACGGGGGCATCGTCCTTCTTTCCAGGAAGACGGATCGCGAACTCCACCAGCTCATCGCTGCCCGGAACCGTCTTCACGTTGCGCGCATACTGCTCCGGCGACAGCACGTTGTCGATGATCGCGCCCAGTTGCATCTCGCCCCAGGTTCCGCGCGACTTCACATTGGTCATCACGCGCTTGAGGTCGCCCACGCTGCCCGCGAGCGTCTGCATTTCGCCCAGCCCCTTGTGCACCTGCTCCAGCCGCTCGCTCACCAGCTTGAACGATTCGCCCAGCCGCTGCTCCAGCGTTGCGTGGAGCTTTTCATCGACCGTGCGGCGCATTTCCTCGAGCCTGGCCGAGTTGTCCGTCTGCAGCGCGGCAAGGCGCTCGTTGAGCGTGCCGCGCAGAGTGTGCGAGAGCGCATCGAAGCGCTGCGCGAACGCGGAATCCAGCAGCGCCAGCCGCTGATCGAGCTTGGTCTCGAACGAGCCCAGCGAAGTCTGCAGTTCGTTGCGGCTCATGCGCGCCTCGTTGACCGCCAGCGCAAGACGCTCCTCGACCGCATCGCGCACCCCATCGAGCGCGTCTTGCGAGGTTTGCGAGAACGCGCGCAGATGCAGCGCCATGCCGTTCATCGCGCCATCGTTCTTGGCGACGGCCAGCTCGGTGGCGCGCGCCACCGCCTCCAGCCCCTGCAGACGCTGCTGCAGCTCGGGCGATATCTCGACGCGCGGCTTGCGCAGCACGAGCACGGCCAGCAGCCCCACCACGACCGCCAGCAGCCCCCATGGGACGAACATCTCGAGCGTCATCTCTGTTCAGGCGGCGTGATCATCACGAAGGCCACACATTGCCGCGCACTCTGCACATCGCTCATGCGCGCCTTGCGGGCTGATTCACGGGGGTGATGGGCGCCCGGCCTTCGAGGTAAGCGATCAGATTGTCGGCGGCGAGATGGCTCATCTTCAGGCGCGTCTTCACCGTGGCGCTGGCGATGTGCGGAGTCAGCACCACGTTGGGCACCTGCAGCAGCCCTGGATAGACCGACGGTTCGCCCTCGAACACGTCGATCCCCGCGGCCGCGATGCGCCTGTCCATCAGCGCCTGCGCCAGCGCCGCATCATCGACGATGCCGCCTCGCGCAATGTTGACCAGCGTGGCCGTGGGCTTCATGCGCGCGAGCTCCGGGGCACCGATCGCGTGGTGCGATTGCGGCGTATAGGGCAGCACCAGCACGAGGTGATCGGCCTGCGCGAGCAGGTCCTCCTTGCTCACGTACCCTGCTCCGCATTCGGCTTCCAGCTCGGGCGTCAGGCGCGAACGGTTGTGATAGATGACCTTCATGCCGAAGCCGTGCGCGCCGCGCCGCGCGATGCCCTGCCCGATGCGGCCCATGCCAAGGATACCCAGCGTACTGCCGTGCACTTCCGCGCCCGCGAACATGTCGTAGCTCCAGCGCGTCCATTGGCCCGCGCGCAGATAGTGCTCGCTTTCGGTCACGCGGCGCGCAGCCGCCATCAGCAGCGCAAAGCCGAAGTCGGCGGTGGTCTCCGTGAGCACGTCGGGCGTGTTGGTGCCCAGCACACCCGCCTCGGTCATCGCCGCCACGTCGAAATTGTTGTAGCCGACCGTCATGTTGGAGACGATGCGCAGCTTGGGGCAGGCGGCGAGCAACGCCGCGTTGATGGGCTGCGTGCCGGTGGTGAGCGCGCCGTCCTTGTCCTTGAGCCGCTCGGTGAGCTCGGCGTCGCTCCACAGCACATCATCCTGGTTGGATTCAACGTCGAAATGCCGTGACAGCTTCTCGATCACCTCGGGAAAAATCTTGCGTGTCACCAGAATGCGTGGCTTGGTCATGACGGGGAATTGCCTTTCCTTTTTGGAATTTGTCTCTTGAACGGAATGCTGCCTTCAACGGAACCAGATGAAGGTCATGATGATGAAGATGGGGATCAGCACGCAGCCCGACCAGGCCATGTAGCCGAAGAAGCTGGGCATCCTCACGCCCCGGTCTTCGGCGATGGCCTTGACCATCATGTTGGGCGCATTGCCGATATACGTGTTCGCCCCCATGAACACCGAGCCCGCTGAAATGGCCGCGAGCACCGGGGCCAGCGTGGTCATCAGCACCTGCGGATCGCCACCGGCGGTGTTGAAGAACACCAGATACGTCGGCGCATTGTCCAGGAAGGAACTGAGCGCGCCCGCGGCCCAGAAATACATCGCCGGATCGGGAGATCCGTCCGGGCGCGTGACGGCGGAGACGATGGCGCCGAACGGCCCGTTCACCCCCGCCTTGAGCATGGCGATCACCGGAATGATGGTCAGGAAAATACCCGCGAACAGCTTGGCCACTTCGAGCATCGGCCCCCAGTTGAACTGGTTTTTCTCGTGCACAGGTCGGGGCGTGATCTTCAGCGAAAGAATGGCCACGACAATGAGCCCGACGTCACGCACCAGGCCGGGCAGGCCCACGTGCGCGCCGGCGACAACCCATTCGACATCGGACTTCCACACGCCGCTCATCAGCACCAGCGCAACCACCGCCAGCAGCA
>NZ_JBEBOW010000021.1:0-34524 GCF_040396215.1 Diaphorobacter ruginosibacter
GATGTTACTCGCTAGTACCTGAAACTAGTGCGTCTACCAATTCCGCCACCTGGGCATCTCAGGAAAGATTTAGATTGTATATCAAAAAAATGCACTCGCAGCCGTTTCCCGCAAATCAATCGGATGAGATTGAAGGAACCGTGCAGGGACACCGTGATGGGCACGGCTTTGTGATTCGTGATGATGGCGAGCCGGACATCTACATTCCCGCCAACGAGATGCGCGCGGTCCTGCACAGGGATCGTGTCCGGGTGCGTATTGCGCGCCTGGACAAGCGCGGCCGTCCCGAGGGGCGGGTGCTGGAGATCGTCGAGCGGCCGCACTATCCGGTCATCGGCCGGCTGCTCAATGAAAGCGGGGTCTGGCTGGTCGCGCCGGAAGACAAGCGCTATGGACAGGACGTTCTGATCCCCAAGGGCGCGACGGGCACGGCCAGGCCGGGGCAGGTGGTGGTGGTCGAGCTGACGGAGCCGCCCGCGCTGTACGGCCAGCCCGTCGGACGCGTGACCGAAGTGCTGGGCGAGGTGGACGATCCCGGCATGGAAATCGAAATCGCCGTGCGCAAGTACGGCGTGCCGCATGAGTTCTCCGAAGCCTGCCTGGCGCAGGCCAAGGCGCTGCCGGAGAAGGTCCGCGCGCAGGACAAGCGCCGCCGTGTGGACCTGACCGACATTGCGCTGGTCACCATCGACGGCGAGGATGCCCGCGACTTTGATGATGCGGTCTATTGCGAGCCGGCCAAGGTCGGACGCTCCAAGGGATGGCGGCTCTTGGTGGCGATCGCCGACGTGAGCCACTATGTCGAGAACGGCAACGCCATCGACGTGGATGCGTACGAGCGCGCGACCAGCGTCTACTTCCCGCGCCGGGTGATTCCGATGCTGCCGGAGAAGCTCTCGAACGGCCTGTGTTCGCTGAACCCCGAAGTCGAACGCCTCTGCATGGTCTGCGACATGCTGATCACGGCGGATGGCGAGATTCATGCGTACCAGTTCTACCCGGCGGTCATGTGGAGCCATGCGCGCTTCACCTATACCGAGGTGGCCGCGATCCTTGGCAATACGCGCGGACCGGAGGCTGCCAAGCGCCAGGATCGCGTTGACGATCTGCTCCATCTGCATGGCGTCTACACGTCGCTGCTCGCAGCGCGCCAGCGCCGCGGCGCGGTGGATTTCGAAACCACGGAAACCCAGATCGTTTGCGACGAAAACGGCCGTATCGAGAAGATCGTCCCGCGCGTGCGCAACCAGGCGCACCGGCTGATCGAGGAGGCGATGCTGGCGGCCAACGTCTGCAGCGCCGACTTCATCCTGCAATCCAAGCGCCCCGGCCTGTTTCGCGTGCACGATGGCCCGACGCCCGAGAAGGTCGACATTCTGCGCGCCTACCTGAAGGCTCTGGGCGTGGGCATGAGCGTCAGCGACGAGCCCAGGACGGCGGAGTTCCAGATGATCGCCAACGCGACCAAGGACCGCCCCGACGCCCAGCAGATCCACACCATGCTGCTGCGTTCCATGCAGCAGGCGATTTATTCGCCCTACAACAGCGGCCATTTCGGCCTTGCGTTCGACGCCTATACCCACTTCACCAGTCCGATCCGCCGCTATCCCGATCTGCTGGTCCACCGGGTGATCAAGTCGATCCTGAACAACACCAAGTACAAGCTGCCCACGCTGCCCGAGCAGGGCGAGGCCTATGACAAGCTGGTCAAGCGGCTGGCCGGGCGCGTGCAGGAGCCGGGCCTGAAGCCGCTTTCCATGTCGATGCGGCGCGAGCTGGAGGCATGGGAGGCCGCGGGCCTGCATTGCAGCGCGAATGAACGCCGCGCTGACGAGGCCAGCCGCGATGTCGAGGCCTGGCTCAAATGCCGCTACATGCGCGAGCATCTGGGAGAGGAATACAGCGGCGTCGTCACCGCCGTCACGACCTTCGGCATATTCGTCACGCTCGACGAACTGTACGTCGAAGGGCTGGTTCACATCACCGAGCTGGGGGGCGAGTATTTCAAGTTCGACGAGGCGCGCCAGGAACTGCGCGGCGAGCGCACTGGCATTCGCTACGCCATCGGCGCGCGTGTGCGGGTGCAGGTCAGCCGCGTCGACCTGGACGGGCGCAAGATCGATTTCCGTCTGGTACGCGACGCGCTCGAACTCTCCTCTGCGGCTTCCGGCAGGCAGCGGGCCAGCCCGGGGCAGACCGCACGCCCGGCAGAGCGTGCGGCAACGCGCCCCGAGGACATGGCGCGCATTCGGGACAAGGACATGCGGCTTGCAGGAAAACCCGCTCGCGCCAAGACTGGAAAGCAGGAAAAATCGGCGTATGCGGCCAAGCCGGACGGCAAGAAGGGCTCGCGCAAGAGCGCGGGCAAGGGCCGCAAGCCCCAGCGCTGAGGCGTGGCGTGAAGGCTTATGTGCAAAGGAGATGACGCGGAAATGGTTGAAGTGGCGCAAGACAGGAAGCCAAGGGTCGCGCTGGTCACGGGCGCGGGCTCGGGGATCGGCAAGGCTGCGGCATTGGCGCTGCTGGCCGATGGCTGGCGGGTGGTATTGACGGGGCGCCGCGAAGCGCCGTTGAAGGAGACCGCCGCGCAATCGGGGGCGGGCGAGCGCGCGCTGGCCGTGGTCTGTGACGTCACGGATCCACAATCGGTGCGCCATGCTTTCGATGCCGCCGTCTCGGCCTTCGGCCGCGTCGATCTGCTTTTCAACAATGCGGGCATAGGCGCGCCGGCCATTCCCCTGGAAGACCTCGCGGTCGAGCAGTGGAAGGCGGTGGTCGACACCAACCTGAACGGCATGTTCTATTGCATCCAGAACGCGTTCCGCGTGATGAAGTCCCAGGCGCCGCGCGGCGGCCGCATCATCAACAACGGCTCCATTTCCGCGCACACGCCGCGCCCCAATTCCATTGCCTACACGGCCACCAAGCATGCCGTGATGGGGCTGACGAAAACAGCTTCGCTCGATGGCCGCAAGTACGACATCGCGGTGGGACAGATCGACGTGGGCAACGCGGCCACCGAGCTTGCGCAGCGCATGGCGCAGGGCGTCATGCAGGCGCACGGACAGGTGGCGCAGGAGCCCTTGATGGACGTCGACATCGTCGGGCAGTCCGTGCTGTACATGGCGAATCTGCCGCTCGAAGCGAACGTCATGTTCCACACCGTGATGGCGACCAAGATGCCATTTGCCGGCCGTGGTTGAGGGGTGGATATCTCCTGATCTTCTTCGCTGGACGTGGCGTCACCCGGGCCGCGCCGCCTCGCGCAACTGCCTGTTGGCCGTGCTGGCGCTGCTGATGGCGGCCACGGCCGCGCGGGCGCAGCTGGCGCATGCCCCGGACTTCGCGGCCAGGGCGCACGACGAGACCGGCATGGCCACGCGCACGCTGGCATGCACCACCTGCCATGGCGTGCAGGGGCGCGCCACTCCCGGCGGCTACTTTCCGCGCATCGCGGGCAAGCCTGCCGGATATCTCTACAACCAGTTGCTGAACATTCGTGACGGCAGGCGCAGCTATCCGACGATGTCCTACCTGCTGGAGAATCTGACGGACGGATATCTGCGCGAAATGGCCGGGTACTTCGCCTCGCTCAAGGCGCCATACCCCGATCCCGTTGCGCCGCAGGAGCCGCCATCGGTTCTGGAACATGGCCGCAAGCTGGTGTTCCAGGGGGATGCGGCGCGTTCGCTTCCGGCCTGCGTGCAATGCCATGGCAAGGCGATGACAGGCGTGAACCCCTTCGTTCCGGGCCTGCTCGGACTGCCGCGCGACTATCTCAACAGCCAGCTCGGCGCCTGGCAGACGGGCCGGCGGCATGCGCAGGAGCCGGACTGCATGGCCGCGGTGGCCAGGCTGCTGAGCGCGCAGGATGTCAGCGCCGTCACCGCCTGGCTTTCCGCCCAGGCGGTGACGGGCGACGGCGCCGCCGCGGCACGGGCGGAGCAGCCCATGCCGCTTCGCTGCGGAGGCGTCGCGCAATGAGGCGCATGGTGATGATCCCGGGCGGCGCCCTGGCGCTTGCCGCCGTCTGTGCGGCGGCGGTGCACCAGCTCAACCGCATCGACGAAGCGCCGCTCGAGGCGGTGGAGACCGTGCAGGCCACGCCGGGGCTGATCCGCAAGGGTGAATATCTGGCGCGCGCCGGCAATTGCATGGCGTGCCACACGGTGCCGGGCGGGGTGCCTTTTGCCGGCGGCCGGGCGATCGAGACGCCGTTCGGCATCATCTACTCCACCAACCTCACGCCGGCTGGCAAGACAGGCATCGGGAGCTGGAATTCGTCCGAATTCTGGCGCGCCATGCACAATGGCCGCGCCCGCGACGGGCGATGGCTGTATCCGGCGTTCCCCTACACCAGCTACACCCGGGTGACGCGAGGGGATTCGGATGCCATCTGGGCCTACCTGCGCAATCTCGCGGCGGTGGAACAGGAGAATCGCCCCCATGCGCTGGATTTCCCATTCAGTTCCCAGATCGCGCTGGCGGGCTGGCGTGCGCTGTTTTTCCGGCCCGGCAGGTTTGAGCCCGATCCCCGGAAATCCGCCGACTGGAATCGCGGCGCCTATCTTGTCGAGGGGCTGGGGCATTGCGCGGCCTGTCATACGCCTCGCAATATTCTGGGCGCCACGCGCGAAGGCGCGGCGTTTCGCGGCGGACTGATTCCGGTGCAGAACTGGTATGCGCCAGCGCTCAATTCCGCTCGTGAGGCCGGTGTGGCGCAATGGCGCCTGGAGGACGTCGAGCGCCTGCTGAAAGTCGGCGTGACGCCGCACGCCAGCGTGTCCGGGCCCATGGCGGAGGTGGTCTTTCGCAGCACGCAATACCTGGACGGCGATGATCTGCGCTCCATTGCGACCTACCTGCGCGAGCTGCCCCAGCAGCAGGCCGCAGCGGCCCCCGAGCCGAAGCCGCCGGGCGAAGCCGTGACGGCGCTGGGCGCAGGAATCTACCGCGACAACTGCGCGCAATGCCACGGCGAGCGCGGGCAGGGCGATGGCGAATCCTTTCCCGCCCTGGCGGGCAACCGGGCCGTGACGCTGGATAGTCCGACCAACGTGGTGCGGATTGTGCTGCAGGGCGGCTACATGCCCGCCACCGCCGGCAACCCGCGCCCCCAGGGCATGCCGCCTTTTCTGCATGTGCTCGGCGACAAGGAAATCGCGGCCGTGGTCTCCTACATCCGCAACGCTTGGGATAATCGGGCGTCCACCCTCGACGCCACGCAGGTGTATCGCATACGCGAGCGCCGGGGCTCATGAGAACAACCGGAGTGACCAACCAAGCCGATGACCGAAATGCCAGTGAACGCAGCCAGTGAAACCGCTGGGGGAGAACCTTTGGTGCGGCGCGTGATTTGCCTGTGCGCGCAATGGTGCGTGGTCTGCAACCAGTATCGGCCGCAGTTCGAGCAGTTGGCGGCGCAGTTTCCCGAAGTCCGCTTCAGTTGGGTGGACATCGAGGACGAGGAGGCCTCCATGGGCGACTATGAGGTCGAGACCTTTCCGACCCTGTTGATTTCCGAAGGCAGCGAGGCGCGCTTTCTCGGCCCCGTGCTTCCCCAGCCCGCGCTGGTCGGCACGCTGCTCAATCGTCTCATGGAGCAAGGCACGCGCTCCAGCGACGCGCAGGCGGATGCGCTGCTCGGGCGGATCGGGAAGATACTGGAGTAGCCAGGCAGCGCCCCGGGCGATGCAAAATGCATGCCGTTCCTCTATGCATGCAACCCGCATTCTGGCTATAATGTCAACTTCACGACCAAACGGGCGGATTCCAAACCGCCCTTTTTTTTTGGGCGTTTGCTTTGCGGGTGCGGTATCCGCGGCAAGCGTCCGGAATGCGTATTCGGGAAACAGGAACGAGCACATACGTGGCATTGCAGCAAATCGTTGAACAAACCGTGACCGGGCTGGGCTATGACCTGGTGGAGATCGAACGCTCCGCGGGTGGCCTCTTGAGAATCACCATCGACCTGCCATGGCAACCGGATGCCGGGCAGGCGGCCGGGGCTGAGCAATTCATCACGGTGGAAGATTGCGAGAAAGTCACGCGTCAGCTGCAATTTGCGCTCGAGGTCGATGCGATCGACTATGCGCGCCTGGAGGTGTCGTCCCCGGGGATCGATCGCCTCCTGCGCAACGAACAGGATTTTCAGCGCTTTGAAGGCGAAGAAGTTGACATCACGCTCAAGGAGCCGGTGGGCGCGGCCGGTGGCCAGCTGGTCAACGCCAATCGCAAGAAATTTCGTGGCACGCTTGAGCGGGCCGAGAACGGTGGCTGGCAGGTCGTCTGGAGCGACGCGCCGCCCGTCAAGCCCGGCCAGCGCGTGAGCAAGAAGCGTGAGCCTGCGCCATTGCAGGCACTGGGTTTTACGTTGGATGAATTGCGCGAGGCGCGTCTTGCACCCATTGTCAATTTCAAGGGGCGCGGCGCCAGACCAGGCCAAGAGGCGGGTTGAACGTTGGAAATACGGGTTCGCAAGCCAGAATGTAGGTGGCTGGCTTCGCCCCAAAGTGATTGAAACAGGAGAGTCGTCGAATGAATCGCGAATTGTTGATGTTGGTTGAGGCCATTTCGCGTGAAAAGAATGTTGAGCGTGATGTGGTGCTGGGCGCGGTGGAATCCGCCCTGGCGCAGGCAACCAAGAAGCTCTATCAGGGCGAAGCGGACATCCGCGTCGCCATCGATCGTGACAGCGGCGAATACAACACTTTCCGCCGCTGGCTGGTCGTTCCCGATGATGCCGGCCTGCAAAATCCCGACGCCGAAGAGCTGCTGATGGATGCGCTGGACCGCGTGCCCGGTATCTCGGTGGGCGAGTACATCGAGGAGGAGGTCGAGTCCGTGCCGATCGGCCGCATCGGTGCCATGGCCGCCAAGCAGGTCATTCTGCAGAAGATCCGCGACGCGGAGCGCGAGATGCTGCTCAACGACTTCATGAGCCGCGGCGAGAAGATCTTCACGGGCACGGTCAAGCGCATGGACAAGGGCGACATCATCGTCGAATCCGGCCGTGTGGAAGGCCGCCTGCGCCGCAGCGAGATGATCCCCAAGGAAAACCTCCGCAACGGCGACCGCGTGCGCGCCATGATCATGGAAGTGGACCTGACGCTGCGCGGCGCGCCGATCATTCTCTCGCGCTCTGCGCCCGAGTTCATGATCGAGCTGTTCCGCAACGAAGTGCCTGAAATCGAGCAGGGCCTCCTTGAAATCAAGAGCTGTGCCCGTGATCCGGGCAGCCGCGCCAAGATCGCCGTGCTCTCGCACGACAAGCGCGTCGATCCGATCGGCACCTGCGTGGGGGTGCGCGGCACGCGTGTCAATGCCGTGACCAACGAACTCGCGGGCGAGCGTGTCGACATCGTGCTGTGGTCGGACGATCCGGCGCAGTTCGTGATCGGCGCATTGGCGCCCGCGAACGTAACTTCCATCGTCGTGGACGAGGAAAAACACGCCATGGACGTGGTCGTGGACGAGGAAAACCTCGCCATCGCCATCGGCCGTGGCGGCCAGAACGTGCGATTGGCTTCCGACCTCACCGGCTGGAAGATCAACATCATGGACGCTGCCGAATCCGCCCAGAAGCAGGCGGACGAAACCAGCGCCGCGCGCCAGTTGTTCATGGACAAGCTGGACGTGGATGAGGAGATCGCCGACATTCTCATCGAGGAAGGGTTCACCAGTCTCGAAGAAGTGGCCTATGTGCCGCTGCAGGAAATGCTGGAGATCGAAAGCTTCGATGAAGACACCGTGAATGAGCTGCGCGTGCGCGCCAAGGACGCATTGCTCACCATGGAAATCGCACGTGAAGAGAGCGTTGACGGCGTCTCGCAGGATCTGCGCTCTCTGGACGGCCTGACGCCCGAACAGATCGAAAAGCTGGTTGCCGCCGGCGTGAATACTCGTGACGATCTGGCCGACCTGGCCATTGATGAGCTGACCGAACTGACCGGACAGTCCGCTGAAGAAGCGAAAGCCTTGATCATGAAGGCGCGCGAGCACTGGTTCACAGGTCAAGAGTAAAGGTCAGGGAGGTACGAGCACAATATGTCGAGTAACACAGTCGCCGAGTTCGCCGCCGAACTCAAGAAAACCCCAGTCATGCTGTTGGACCAATTGAAGTCCGCCGGCGTGACAAAGGCATCTCCGAGCGATGCCCTGACCGAGGCTGACAAGCAGAAACTGCTTGCCTATCTGCAGGCCAGCCATGGCACGTCAGGTGCGGATCGCAAGAAAATTACTTTGGTGAAAAAATCCACTAGCGAAATCAAGCAGGCCGATGCTACGGGCAAGGCTCGCACCATTCAGGTTGAAGTGCGCAAGAAGCGCACGTTCGTCAAGCGCGAGGACGGCATGGACGGCGCTGGCGCCGATGCCGCCGAATCCCAGGCCGCAGCCGCGCAGGAAGAATCCTCCGCCGCCGATCAGGATCTGGCGCGCCGCGAGGAAGAGGCCCGCCGCAGCGCCGAGCTGATTCGCCGCCAGGAAGAAGACCTGGCGGAGCAGCGCCGCGAGCGCGAAGAACGCGAACGCCGCGACCGCGAGGCCGAAGAGCGCGCGGCCGCCTACATGGCCGCCGAAGCCGAGAAGAAGGCCGCGGCCAATGCCGCACGCAAGGAAGCTGCCGCCGAGGCCGCCGCCGATGCGGAAGCACGCGCCAAGGCCCAGGCGGAGGCCCGTGCCAAGGCGGAAGCCGAATCCAAGGCTCGCGCAGACGAGGAAGCCGCGCGTGCGGCCGATCTGGATGAGCGCCGCCGCAAGGCCCTGGCGGAAGCCGAGGCCATTCGCGCCATGATGGCCGCACCCAAGAAGGTGCTCGTCGCCAAGAAGCCCGAGGAGCCCAAGCCGGCCCCCAAGGCCGCCACCGGCGATGCCAAGAAGGGAACGCTGCACAAGCCGGCAGCGGGGGCGGGCGGCGCACGCACGAATGCACCAGCCCCGGCCGCCGGCGCTGGCGCGGGCAAGGAAGTGAAGTCTTCCAAGCTGTCTTCGAGCTGGGCCAACGACGGCGCGAAGAAGAAGGAAATCAAGACCCGTGGCGATGCCTCGGGTGGCGTGAACAATCGCTCCAACTGGCGTGGCGGCCCGCGCGGCGGCCGCCGCGGCGGCGACCGCAACGAGCATCATCAGCAACATGCGCCGGTGGAGTTCCGCGCCATCGAAGTGCACGTGCCGGAAACCATCACGGTGGCCGAGCTGGCGCACAAGATGTCGGTCAAGGCGAGCGAGCTGATCAAGGTTTTGATGAAGATGGGCCAGATGGTCACCATCAACCAGTCGCTGGACCAGGACACGGCCATGATCGTGGTCGAGGAAATGGGCCACACCGCGAAGGTGGCAGCCCTGGACGACCCGGAAGCGTTCACCGCCGAGGAAGTGTCCAATTCGGAAGCCGAACTGCTGCCGCGCGCACCGGTGGTGACCGTGATGGGCCACGTCGACCACGGCAAGACCTCGCTGCTGGACTACATCCGCCGCTCCAAGGTGGCGGTGGGCGAAGCGGGCGGCATCACGCAGCACATCGGCGCATACCACGTCGAGACGCCGCGCGGCATCGTCACCTTCCTGGATACCCCGGGCCACGAGGCTTTCACGGCCATGCGTGCGCGCGGTGCGCAGTCCACCGACATCGTGATTCTGGTGTGCGCGGCCGACGACGGCGTGATGCCCCAGACCAAGGAAGCGATCAAGCATGCCAAGGCAGCCAACGTGCCTATCGTCGTGGCGATCACCAAGGCCGACAAGCCAGAGGCGAACGTCGAGCGCGTGAAACAGGAACTGGTGGCTGTCGAGGTGGTGCCCGAGGAATACGGTGGCGATTCGCCATTCGTGGCTGTGTCGTCCAAGACCGGCGCGGGTATCGACGACCTGCTCGAACAGGTGCTGCTGCAGGCCGAAGTGCTGGAGCTCAAGGCTCCGGTGGACGCTGCTGCCAAGGGTATCGTGATCGAAGCGCAGCTCGACAAGGGCCGAGGCTCGGTGGCGACCGTGCTGGTGCAGTCCGGCACGCTCAAGGTGGGTGATGTGGTCCTCGCGGGCCAGACTTTCGGCCGCGTGCGTGCGATGCTGGACGAGAACGGCAAGCAGACCAAGGAAGCCGGACCGTCCATTCCCGTCGAAATTCAGGGCTTGAACGAGGTGCCGCAGGCGGGTGATGATTTCATGGTCCTGCAGGACGAGCGCCGCGCCCGCGAAATCGCCACCTACCGCGCGGGCAAGTTCCGCAACACCAAGCTGGCCAGGCAGCAGGCGGCCAAGCTGGAGAACATGTTCGCCGAAATGGGCGCGGGCGAAGTGCAGACCCTGCCCCTGATCATCAAGGCGGACGTGCAGGGCTCGCAGGAAGCGCTGGCGACCTCGCTGCTCAAGCTGTCCACCGACGAGATCAAGGTGCAGATCGTGTACTCCGGCGTGGGCGGCATCAGCGAATCCGACGTGAATCTGGCGATCGCCTCCAAGGCGATCATCATCGGCTTCAACGTGCGCGCGGATGCCCAGGCTCGCAAGACCGCCGAAGGCAACGACGTGGACATCCGCTACTACAACATCATCTACGACGCTGTGGATGAGGTGAAGGCCGCGATGTCGGGCATGCTGGCGCCGGAGCAGCGCGAAGAGGCCATCGGCACGGCGGAAATCCGCACCGTGTTCGTGGCGTCCAAGATCGGCACGGTTGCAGGCTCCTACGTCACTTCCGGCGAAGTCAAGCGCAACTGCAAGTTCCGCCTGCTGCGCGACAACATCGTCATCTACACCGGCGAGGTCGAATCGATCCGCCGTCACAAGGACGATGTCAAGGAAGTCAAGGAAGGCTTCGAGTGCGGTATCAAGCTCAAGAACTACAACGACATCAAGGAAGGCGACATGCTCGAACTCTTTGAGATCAAGGAGATTGCCCGCACGCTGTAAGGCGGCGCGCAGGAGCAAGGCAAGAGCATGGCAGCGAAGAAATCCTCCACGCCCAACCGCGGCTTCAAGGTCGCGGATCAGATCCAGCGCGACTTGTCCGAACTGATCCGAGAGCTCAAGGATCCACGCCTTGGCATGGTGACCCTGCAAAGCGTGGAGGTCACGCCCGACTACGCGCACGCGAAGGTGTTCTTCAGCGTGCTCGTGGGCGATCCCGGTGCCTCGGAAGATGCGCTGAACCAGTCCGCTGGCTTCCTGCGCAACGGTCTGTTCAAGCGCCTGCACATTCACACCGTGCCGACGCTGCATTTCCACTTCGACCGCACCACCGAGCGTGCGGCTGACATGAACGCCTTGATCGCCAAGGCCGTTTCATCGCGCGCCAAGGACGACTGAGCATGAACGCGCCACGCACAAGGGTGCAGCGGCGCCCTGTGCATGGGGTGTTGCTGCTCGATAAGCCGCTGGGGTGGTCCAGCAACGACGCTTTGCAGAAGGTGAAGTGGTTGCTGCGCGCCGAAAAAGCCGGACACACGGGAACGCTCGATCCTTTGGCCAGCGGCGTGTTGCCGCTGTGCTTCGGCGCGGCTACCAAATTCAGCCAACTGCAGCTGGAAGCGCCCAAGACCTACGAAGCCGTCGCGCTGCTGGGCGTGACCACCACCACGGCTGACGCCGAGGGTGAGGTGCTCCAGGAAATCGAGGTGACTGCGGACATGCTGGCGCCGCAGCGCATTGAAGCCGTGCGCCGGCAGTTCACCGGCCCGATCCGTCAGGTTCCTCCCATGCACAGCGCGCTGAAGAAGGACGGCAAGGCGCTGTATGAATATGCGCGCGCGGGCGTGGAAGTCGAGCGCCCCGCGCGCGATGTGACCATCCACGCGCTGACGATCGAGCCCATCGGCACGGATGACGGCAGGCCCGCGCTGCGCCTGACCGTCCAATGCAGCAAGGGCACCTACATTCGCACGCTGGGAGAGGATATCGGCAAGGCGCTCGGATGTGGCGCGCACCTCACGTTCCTGCGCCGCATCGACACTGGCGGCATCGGCGTGGACCGCTGCGTGAAGCTGGCCGATCTCGAGGCCATGAGCGAGGAAGAACGCATCGCGCAGCTGCAGCCGGTGCAGATGCTGCTGGCCGGGCACGCAACTGTCACGCTCGACAAGGAAAATGCGGGGCGTTTTCTCTCGGGCATGCGCCGCCGCGGCACCTGGCCAGATGCCGGCGCGGTTGCCGTGTTCGCGCAGTCACCGCACGCGCTGCTGGGCGTGGGGCATGTCACGGGGGGAGAGCTGGTGCCAGACCGGCTGCTCAGCCCGATCGAAATTCAACAGATTCTGGAAAGCTCGCCGCGTGCTGAACGCGGCACATTGGAAACAACGCTATGAGCACACAAATCCGCAATATTGCGATCATCGCGCACGTCGACCATGGCAAGACCACGATGGTTGACCAACTGCTGCGCCAGTCCGGCACATTCGCCGAGCACGAAAAAGTGGTCGATACCGTCATGGACAACAACGCCATCGAGCGTGAGCGCGGCATCACGATTCTGGCCAAGAACTGCGCGGTGAGCTGGCAAGGCACGCACATCAACATCCTGGATACGCCCGGCCACGCGGACTTCGGCGGCGAAGTGGAGCGCGCGCTGTCGATGGTCGACGGCGTCGTGCTGCTCATCGACGCGCAGGAAGGCCCGATGCCGCAGACGCGCTTCGTGACCAAGAAGGCGCTGGCGCTGGGCCTCAAGCCCATCGTCGTGGTGAACAAGGTGGACAAGCCGGGCGCGCGTCCCGACTATGTCGTGAATGCGGCGTTCGACCTGTTCGACAAGCTCGGCGCGACGGATGAGCAGCTCGACTTCCCCGTGGTGTACGCCTCCGGCATCAATGGCTGGACATCGCTGGAAGAAGGCGAGCCGGGCGAGCAGTGGGGCCCCGACATGTCGGCCCTGTTCGACACCATCCTCAAGCATGTGCCTTCCGTGCAAGGCGATGCTGGCGCTGCGCTGCAGATGCAGATTTCCGCGCTCGACTATTCCACGTTCGTGGGCCGTATCGGCGTGGGCCGCATCAACGCCGGCACCTTGAAGCCCGGCCAGGACGTGCTGGTGATGGCCGGCCCCGACGGAAGCTCCTACAAGGGCCGCGTCAACGAAGTCCTGAAGTTCCAGGGCCTGGACCGCGTGAAGGTCGCAGAGGCGGGGCCAAGCGACATCGTGCTGATCAACGGCATCGAGAACATCGGCATCGGCGAGACCCTTACCGATCCCGCCAACCCGCAGCCGCTGCCGATGCTCAAGATCGACGAGCCGACGCTGACCATGAACTTCTGCGTGAACACCTCGCCGCTGGCGGGACGTGAAGGCAAGTTCGTGACCAGCCGCCAGATCTGGGACCGCCTGCAAAAGGAACTGCGCTCCAACGTGGCCCTGCGCGTGAAGGAAACGGATGAGGACGGTATCTTCGAGGTTTCCGGCCGTGGCGAATTGCACCTGACGATTCTGCTCGAGGAAATGCGCCGTGAAGGCTACGAGCTGGCGGTGTCCAAGCCGCGCGTCGTGTACCGCGAGATCAATGGCGAGAAGTGCGAGCCGATCGAGCTCGTGACCGCCGACCTGGAGGAAGGCCATCAGGGCGGCGTGATGCAGGCCCTCGGCGAGCGCAAGGGCGAGCTGGTGAACATGGAATCCGACGGACGTGGACGTGTGCGTCTGGAATACCGCATTCCGGCACGCGGCCTGATCGGCTTCACCAATGAATTCCTGAATCTGACGCGCGGCTCGGGCCTGATCTCCAACATCTTCGACAGCTATGAGCCGCACAAGGGCGATATCGGCGGCCGTAAGAACGGTGTGCTGATCTCCATGGACGATGGTGAAATCTTCACCTACGCCCTGGGCAAGCTCGATGACCGCGGCCGCATGTTCGTGAAGGCGGGCGACCCCGTGTACGAAGGCATGATCGTCGGCATCCATAACCGCGACAACGACCTGGTGGTGAACGCCACGCGTACCAAGCAGCTCACCAACTTCCGTGTGTCCGGCAAGGAAGATGCGATCAAGATCACGCCTCCGATCGACCTCACGCTGGAGTACGGCGTCGAATTCATCGAGGACGACGAACTGGTCGAGATCACGCCCAAGTCGGTGCGCCTGCGCAAGCGTCACCTCAAGGAGCACGATCGCAAGCGCGCATCGCGCGAAGCATAAGCAGATCTGAACGCACCGGCGGTCATTCGCCTGGGCTCCATGGGCGCTGCCTCGAAAGAGGCAGCGCTTTTTTGTTTTTTGTTTCCAGCGATGGCGGGCCCCGCCGTTCGTTTGATATCCGATTCGTATCGAAATCTTGATTTTTAGAATTGGACAGGTATGTACCGCCTCCCAATAATGGCCTGCAAACACGCGCCTCCATACCTTCGGGGCGCAGCAGGAGACAGTGCAGATGCAGGCAGATTCGCCCTACGCGGGCCCGTTGGAGGGCGTGCGTGTTCTTGATCTTTCGAGCGTGATTTTCGGCCCCTATGCCAGCCAGGTGCTGGCCGATTATGGTGCCGAGGTCATCAAGATCGAGCCACCGTCGGGCGACTCCACGCGCCACACCGGACCGGCGCTGGAAGAGGGCATGGCGGCCATGTTTCTTGGCAGCAACCGCAGCAAGAAGAGCGTGGCGCTCGATCTCAAGCGGGCCGATGCGCAACAGGCGCTGCTGGCGCTGCTGGCGACCGCCGACGTGTTCATGCACAGCATGAGACCGCAGAAACTGGCGAAACTGGGCCTGGACAAGGACACGCTGCGCGAGCGCTTTCCCCGGCTGATCTACGTGGGGCTGCACGGTTTCGGAGAAGACGGCCCATATGCGGGGCTGCCCGCATATGACGACGTGATCCAGGGCATGAGCGGCCTGGCCGATCTGATGGACCGCCAGAACGGCCAGGCTCGCTATCTGCCGACGATCGCCGCCGACAAGACCTGCGGGCTCGTGGGAGCGCACGCCATACTGGCGGCGCTGTTCCAGCGCGAGCGCACGGGCGTAGGCTGTTTTGTCGAGGTGCCGATGTACGAAACCATGGTCGGCTTCAATCTGGTGGAGCATTTCTACGGCATGCACTTCAATCCGCCGCTGAGCGCTCCCGGCTATCCCCGTGTGATGGCCGCATCGCGCAGGCCCTACAAGACGCGCGACGGCTACGTCTGCATGATGCCCTACACCGATCTGCACTGGCGGCGCTTCTTTGAATCGGTGGGCCGGCCAGAGCTGGCCCGCGACGAGCGCTATGCGGATCAGGCGGCGCGCACGCGCAATATCGATGAGCTGCTGGCCTTGTTAGGTAGTTTCGTCATCGAGCACGATACGGCGCACTGGCTCGGCGTATGCGACAGGCTGGAGATCCCCGCCGCCGCCGTGGCGCGGCTGGAGCAGCTCCCGGATGACGCGCATCTGAAGGCCACGGAGTTCTTCGTGCCGATCAAGGACCGCGCGATGGGCGAGATTCGCTTCCCCCGGTCTTCCGTGCGCATGGATGGGCGGCAGGCTCCCATCACCATGCCGCCGCGCCTGGGTGAGCACACGCATGAACTGCTGAAGGGCGCGGGCCTGGGTGACGCGGAAATCGCCGCGCTCAAGAGTTGATCAAAGAAAGCACAAGGAAACTTCCGAATGACCTCATCCGCCTTGCCCGATCCGAAGACGCTTGATTCCATTGCCCGCATGGGGCAGGGCGTGTACTGGCAGGACATCGCCGTCGGCCAGCGGTGGCGCACGTTCCGCCGCACCGTCACCGAAACCGATCTGGTGAACTTCATCAACGTGACGGGCATGGTGGAGGCGCTCTTCATCGATGCCGGCTTCGAGGACGGCGCGATCAAGGGCCGGCCCGTGCCGGGAGCGCTTACTTACACGCTGATCGAAGGCTTCATCCTGCAATCGATGATTCAGGGCACCGGTCTTGCCATGTTGGAACTGCACCAGAAGATCCTGGCGCCGGTGGTGGTGGGCGACTCGGTGCAGGCCCTGGTCGAGGTCACCGCGATCCGCCCGGCCAGCAAGAGCAACCGCGCCGTGGTGACGTCGCAAATCACCGTCTACAACCAGCGGCAGGAGGTGGTCATGGAATACACGGCAACCCGCCTCCTGGCGGGGAGGCCGCCGAGCGTTTCGGCAACAGAGTGATTGTTTAACACGATATCAAGGAGACAGCACAATGAGCAGCAACACCTATCATTTCCCATTTTCATCCCAGCCCGCTTCTCGCCGCAGGCTCGTCATGCGATTGCTGGCGGCGGGGCTGGGAGTGGCGGGTGCCATGGGGGTTCAGCCCGCATGGGCGGATGGCTGGCCGAACAAGCCGATCACACTGGTGGTGCCGTTCCCGCCGGGCGGCCCCACCGATATGGTGGCGCGTGTGCTGGCGCAGAGCGTGGGCGAGCAGCTCAAGCAGTCCGTGATCGTTGACAACAAGCCGGGAGCGAACGGCAACATTGGCAATGCCTACGTCGCCAAGGCCGCCGCCGATGGTTATACGGTGCTCTACAACACATCGTCGATTGCGTTGAGTCCGTCGCTCTACAAGAAGCTCAGCTATAACCTGAATACCGAACTGGCGCCCGTGGTGCTGACCGCGGTGGTGCCGCTTGCCCTGGTGGTGAATCCGGACAAGGTCAAGGCCCAGACCGTTGCCGAATACGTGCAGCATGCAAAGAGCCAGAAAGGCAATGTTTCCTACGGCTCCGCTGGCAATGGCAATGTGACGCACCTGGCCGCATACCAGTTCGTGCAGCATTACGGCATCGAGGCCACCCACGTGCCCTACAAGGGCAGCGCGCCTGCGGACGTGGATCTGGTGGCGGGGCAGATCGACTTTCTGACCGACACCATCAATTCGGTTTCGGCCTTCATCAAGGATGGCAAGTTGAGGCTGCTGGCGGTTTCCACCCCCAGGCGGCTGCCCAATTTCCCGCAGGCTCCCACGCTCGCGGAGAGCGGGATGACGGGCTATGAGTCGGGCGCGTGGCAGGGCGTGATGGTTCCGGCGAAGACGCCCCAGGACGTCATCGACAGGCTCAACCAGGCATTCAACCACGCGCTCAAGGACCCCGAAGTGCTCAAGAAGCTGGCGATCCAAAGCACGGAGCCCCTTGGCTCGACGCCCGCTGAGTATGGCGAGTACATCCAGAAGGAGCTCAAGCGCTGGGCATCCGTGGTCAAGAGCACGGGTGTCTCGCTGGATTGATTTCTTGCCGGGCAACCGGCGGCGTTGTCGCGGATTGCGCATGAAATGGCTCATTTGATGTCACGCCATTTGGAACGATGTTGCAGGGTTTGCATATAGACTATTCGGTTGAGACGGACGGCATGGCGCAGCTCGCAAGTTCGCAAGCGCGGCTGCCGTTCTGCATAACCTTTGCTTTCCCTGGAAGGATGAAAAAATGACGGAGATGGCGGCGGAAGTTCTGACCGAGGTGCGTGGCCAGGTCGGATTCATCACACTCAATCGCGCCAAGGCGCTGAACGCGCTCTCGCTGGGCATGGTGCGCGATCTGCTGGACGTGCTGCTGAAGTGGCAGAAGGATGACAATGTGCTGGCCGTGGCGATTCGCGGCAACGGCAAGGAGGGGCCGTTCGGCGCGTTCTGCGCCGGTGGCGACATCCGCTTCCTGCACAAGTCGGGTAGCACCGGCAATCCTGAACTCGAGGACTTCTTCACCGAGGAATATGCGCTCAACTACCTGATTTTCGAATTCGGCAAGCCTTACATCGCCTTCATGGACGGCATCGTCATGGGTGGCGGGATGGGCATCAGCCAGGGCGGCTCGGCGCGCATCGTCACCGAGCGCACCAAGATGGCCATGCCGGAAACCATCATCGGGCTGTTCCCGGATGTGGGCGGCGGCTACTTCCTCTCGCGCTGTCCGGGGCGCGTGGGCGAATGGCTGGCGCTGACGGGCGACACGATCGATGGCGCATCCGCCATCGCTGCGGGGCTCGCGGACGGCTTCATGCCTTCGGACAGGCAGGCAGCCGTCTGGGAGCAGTTGGGCTGCGGGAAATTCGCAGACGGCGCGGCGATCCAGAAGTGGGTCGAATCGCAGTACGTCGCGGCGGGCGAGGGCGCGATCGGCAACCGGGAACATATCGACAGGTTTTTTGCGCTGCCCACGGCGCTCGACATCATCGCCGCGCTTGAGAAAGACGGCGATGCGTGGTGCGGCAAGACCGCCGCCGCGTTGCGCAAGCGCTCGCCTCTGATGCTGGAGGTGGTGCTGGAGCAGGTGCGGCGCGCGCGCGGGATGAGCCTGGCCGAAGACCTGCGCATGGAGCGCGATATGGTGCGTCATTGCTTCTTCCTGCGCCCGGGCCAGAGCGAGACCATCGAAGGCATTCGGGCGCTTGCCGTGGACAAGGATCACGCGCCCAGGTGGAACCCCGCGCGGGTGGAAGACGTGGATGCGGCATTGGTGCAGGCCTTCTTCAAGAGCCCGTGGCCAGCGCATTCGCACCCGCTGGCTTTTCTCCGGTAACGCTCGCGCGGCTCCCCGGGAGCGCGCGCGTCCGGAATGCAAAACAGCTCCTCAAGGGAGCTGTTTTCACGCGGAGCCTTGCCGCAGGGACGTGAGGGCGATCAGCGATGGCGGCTCTTCATGGCGCGTTCGACTTCGCGCTTTCCTTCGCGGTCCTTGATGACGTCGCGCTTGTCGTGTTCGGCCTTGCCCTTGGCGAGCGCGATGTCGCATTTCGCGCGGCCATCCTTCCAGTGCAGGTTGATGGGTACCAGCGTATAGCCCTTTTGCTCGACCTTGCCGATCAGCCGCTTGATCTCTTCCTTGTGCAGCAGCAGCTTCTTGATGCGCGCGGCGTCGGGGTTGACGTGGGTGGAGGCGGTCTTGAGCGGGTTGATCTGGCAGCCGATCAGGTACAACTCGCCATCCTTGATGATGACGTAGCCGTCGGTCAACTGGGCTTTCCCTTCGCGCAGCGCCTTCACTTCCCAGCCGTGCAGGACCATGCCAGCCTCGTAGCGTTCCTCGAAGAAATAGTTGAAGCTCGCCTTCTTGTTATCCGCGATGCGCGACGAAGTGTCAGGTTTATTTGCCATAGTGAATAGATGCGGCGCACATGGAGGTAATAAAGCCCTCTCTACAATATTTGTCGTCTCGCACTATTGGATTTTAGGCCCAGAGGCTTGCGGCGCTGCCCAGGCACCGACAATCGAGGGTATTCGCCTGCCGGGCAAATGCGCATCTGGCAAAGTATTTTTCATGAAAACAGTCAACAAAACCGTCCTGATCTGGTACAGCCCCGAGGAAATGTTCAATTTGGTGACCGATGTGGCCAAGTATCCCGAGTTCCTGCCATGGTGCGATTCCGCCAGGGTGCTGGAAGAGGACGGGCAGGGCATGACCGCCGAGGTCGGCATGTCGCTGGCGGGTTTTCGCAAGTCGTTCATCACCCGCAATACGCATGAGTTGAACCGCCGCGTCGGCATGCGCCTGATGAAAGGTCCGTTTTCCAGGCTGGAAGGAGACTGGTTCTTCCATCCCGTGGGCGATGGCTCGCAGCGGGCCTGCAAGGTCGAGCTGCGGCTGGCCTACGGATTCGACAACCTGACCCTCTCCGCCATCGTCGGCCCGGTGTTCGACAAGATCGCCGCGTCCATGGTGGACGCGTTCATCGAGCGCGCCGAGAAGGTCTATGGCTGAAGCAAAGGCGGGGGCCGTCGTCGTGCGCGTCACCGTCGTGACCTCCGGGGCGGCGCGCCAGACATGCGAGTGGCAGCTCGAACTGCCGGCCGGCGCTACCGCGCAGGATGCGCTCGATGCCTGCGGCATCGACACCGGCGATCCCGCCTACGGAGCCAGTATCTGGGGCCGCAATGCCACGCTGCAGCGGCGTCTGCGCGATCAGGACCGGGTGGAGTGGTGCCGGGGCCTCAAGGTCGATCCCAAGGTCGCGCGGCGCGAGCGTTTCGCGAGCCAGGGCAGCCGCGGCGCGGGGCTGTTTTCCAAGCGCAGGCCGGGGGCGAAATCCGGCTACTGACGCCGCGTCCCGGGCGACTTCAACGGTTTCAGGCGTGGGCCGGAACCGGCTGGCGGCTGGCCGCGATCAGCCCCATGCGCACCATGGTGTGATGATTGGCGCCCATGCTCACGGCGCTGCTGGGCAGCGCTCCGGCGACATGGGGCTTGCCTTGCGATGTGAAGTGCAGCGCAGGCTCGGGATGGGCCTCGCCTCGGGTGTCGAGCAGGCTTGCAACGACCGGGAAGTGGCTGGATTCGCCGCGGCGCAGCACGATGGCCGTGTCCCCGTTGTCGAGTTTGACGAACGTTCCGGGCGGGTACAGGCCGATGGTGCGCAGGAGCATGAACCCCACTTCGTCGTTGGAAGACACGTTCTTTCCGAGCAGCGTGCGGATGGATTCGGTCGCGCTGCGGCCCGCGCGCGAACGCCGGGGGCTGATGAAGGCGGCGTAGCGATCGACCGTCGCCAGAATGTGGGTGAGGCGCTCCTGCGGCTGAAGGCTCCTGAGCGGCTCCCGAGCGTGGTGGCGCGGCGCGGCATGGTGCTGGGCCACCGAGGCAAGCCACAGCGCATCGTCCACGCCGGCTTGTTCGAGCAGCTCCGTGCCATGCCTGGCGTGCTGGTCGACGGCGTTCTGCTGCTGTGCGGAAATCGGGTCGGCGCGCTCTGCCAGCTCGTCCTGCAACCGGGTCATGCCGATGTTCATGGTGAAGGCCGCGCGCACCAGCGAGTCGCGTTCGCGCCTTGGCAGTCCCAGCTCCTGCGCGAGCATATGGCAGAGCGCGGCACACACCAGCGCATGCGAGACGCTGTAGCCCGTGCCGTTGCCGCTGGCGAGCTGGAAGATCAGATAGAGCGTGGCGTCGATGTCCTGCGCGACCAGGTCCTGCAGCCATTGATCGCACTGGCGTACCTTGGCGGTGAAATCGGCGGACAGCAGCGGCTTGTGCAGCAGGAACCCCAGCGCGGCCTGCATGTCGCTCCATTGCGCGAGCAATGCCTCGTAGGGGTTGGCGGGGCCGGAGTCGGCCAGCGGGCCGGTTGGCGGGCTCATGGCGGCGGCTCCAGGCTACTTTCTTTCCAGCACCATCTCGTCGTTGGTGCGTGTCATCTGGAAGGCGTTCAGGAAGCTGTTTCCCAGGAGCACATAGGGCATGTCCTGCGGAACGACGACCGCATCCACGTTGCGCACTTCGATGTCTCCGGCGCGAACGCTTTGCAGCACGACATGGTGCGCCTGCACGTTGCCGTTGCCGGTACCGATCATGACCCGCGGGCCGCTCTGGAAGGAAATCCCCATGCGCCGGGCTTCGGACTGGCTGAGCGCCACGGTGGTGGCGCCGGTGTCGACCAGGTAGCGCATGGCCTGGCCATTGATCTGGCCGGAGTTCATGAAATGGCCGCGGGCATCCGCCTTGAGCACCAGCTTCTGGCGGCCGGCGGCCGCCAGCGGGCTGACGTTCACGGGGGTGTCGCCCAGTCGCAGTGTCTGGCGGATTCCGTCGAACTCGATCACCGCGCTGTCGCCGGCAACGGACAGCACCTTGATGCCGGAGGCGGAGTCGCCCGCGCCAAGGGTGCGCGGCGCGCTGCCATCGATGACGAGCAGCGCCCGGTTGCCCAGGATGCCCGCCAGCGTGGCCTGCTGCGCCGTGGCGGGCATTGCCAGGCTGGCGAGCAGCAATGCGATGGCCGGCGCGGTGCGTGCGCTGGCCGCAGGAAGGCGTGTTTTGCCCATGGCGCGGCGACCGGGAAATCAGTCGCGGAAGTTGTCGAAGGACAGCGGCAGATCGGCCACGTCCTTGCGGATCAGCGCCATGGCGGCCTGCAGGTCATCGCGCTTGGCTCCGCTCACGCGCACTTTTTCTTCCTGGATGGCGGCCTGCAGCTTGAGCTTGCTTTCCTTGATGAGTTTCTGCAGCTTCTTGGCGTTCTCGCTGTCGATGCCGTTGCGCACCTTGACGATCTGCTTGAGCTTGTCGCCGCCGATCTTCTGCGGCTTGCCGATGTCAAGGAAGCGCACGTCCACGTTGCGCTTGGTGAGCTTGTTGCGCAGGATGTCCTCGACCTGCTGGAGCTGGAACTCGGCGTCGCCGAACAGGGTGATCTCCTTGTCCTTGAGCTCGATGCCGGCGGACGTGCCCTTGAAATCGAAACGCGTTCCGATTTCCTTGGCGGTGTTTTCCACGGCGTTCTTCACTTCGACGAAATTGGCTTCGAGGACGGTATCAAAAGATGGCATGACTTGGGCTCTGGGTAATCCGTATACAAACCCGATGGCATGGCCCCGGGTGCGACAATTGGGTCGATGTTAGTCGAGAACAACGTTCCTCTCCAGCAATACAACACCTTTGGCATCGTTGCCAAGGCCCACACGCTCGTGCGCGTCCAATCGGAGGACGACGTGCTGGCGCTGATCGCCAATCCCGCGCTGGCCGGGCTGCCGGTCTTCGTGCTGGGCGGCGGCAGCAATATCGTGATCACCGGCGATGTGAAGCCGGTGGTGCTGAAGATGGAGATCAAGGGCCTGCGCCTGGCCGGGCAGACCGACAAGGCGTGGATCGTGGAGGCCGGCGCTGGCGAGGTCTGGCATGAGGCGGTGGCCTGGACCGTCGCCCATGGCTATCCGGGCCTGGAGAACATGGCGCTGATTCCGGGCACCGTGGGCGCGGCTCCGGTGCAGAACATCGGCGCTTATGGGGTAGAGCTGCAGGACCGGTTCGATTCGCTCGATGCGGTCGATCTGGCCACAGGCAAGACCTTTTCGCTGGATGCGGCGCAATGCGCCTTCAGCTATCGGGATTCGATCTTCAAGCACGCCCCCTCGGCCGCGGGCGAATACAGCGATCTTCCGCGTGGAATGGGGCTGGCGGGCAGGGCTGTGATCACCCGCGTGCGCTTTCGCCTGCCCAAGCAGTGGAAGCCGGACCTGGGCTATGCCGACCTTGAGCGCAAGATGGCGGAGACCGGCGTGAGCGAACCCACGCCACGGCAGATATTCGACTGGATCTGCGAGATCCGGCGCGCCAAGCTGCCGGATCCGTCGGTGATCGGAAATGCCGGGAGCTTCTTCAAGAATCCCACGGTCACAGAATACCAATGCAGCGACATCATCGCGCGTGAGCCCCGGATCGTTCACTACCCGATGCCCGATGGGTCGGTCAAGCTCGCGGCGGGCTGGCTGATCGACGCCTGCGGCTGGAAGGGCAAGTCCATAGGCAAGGCGGGCGTCTATGAACGGCAGGCGCTGGTGCTGGTCAATCGCGGCCAGGGCGAGGAAAGCGTGACAGGCGGCGAGGTGATGACGCTGGCCAAGGCCATTCAGACCAGCGTCTACGAGCGGTTCGGCATCCGGCTGGAGCCCGAGCCTGTCGTGGTCTGAGCCTTTGGTGCCGACGCGAAAATGCCGCGCCGGCTTCGCGCCGCGCGGCATTCCGGGCCTGGTGGGGCTTGTGGCTACATGCGCCAGAAGGAGGCGCGGAAGAGCAGGCTTTCAATGCGGTTCGGCGCCTTTTCCTCTACCGCGATTTCCACGGGGATGAACGCCTTCTGGCAATCCAGGAGATAGGCGGTGGCGTTGGGCGCGGGGCTTTTCACGCGCCCCGCGAGCTTGCAGGAACCCACGGTTTCATGCAATTGCTTCAAGGCAGCCTGGACCTGCTCGGCGGGTGCCTGCTTGTTGAATTCCGCGGAGAACATGCTGGCGGTCAAGGGGGTGCCGATACCTTCGAGCGAGTCCAGCACATTCTTCACGCGCTTGTCGAGCGCCTGTTGCACCGCATCGCTGGGGCCGGTCTGCGCGGCCGGCGCGGGGGCCGAGGCGGCATCGTCTGCGGCCATGGCCGGCGTGCCTGCAAAACCTGCCACAAGCGCGGCGGCGACAAATGCTGGGATGCGAATCTTCACGAGGAATCCTGACTTTCCGTTGTTTCGAACTCCTCACTGTAGCGCTGTCTCGCATGGCATGGGTAACGGCCCCTGTTACACATTCTCCACAGCGCGACCGAGAGTACCGGATGCCGCCCAGCGAAAAAGAAAAAGCCGCCCTCGAAAGGGGCGGCCTGCGGGCGCCGGCAGGGGGCCGGGCCAATGAGGATTATTTCTTCTTGCCTGCGTCATTGAGTTGGGCCAGCGGGGCATTGCCGCCCAGGGACAGCAGGCCGGCCTCGGCGTATACGCGCAGCTTGTCGCGGGTATCGACGATGTCCAGGTTGCGCATGGTCAGCTGGCCAATGCGGTCGGCCTGGCTGAACGGCGCATCTTCCACCTTTTCCATGGACAGGCGTTCCGGCGCGTAGGTCAGGTTCGGCGACTCGGTATTCAGGATCGAGTAGTCGTTGCCACGGCGCAGCTCGAGTGTCACGGTGCCGGTGACGGCGCGGGCCACCCAGCGCTGGGCGGTTTCGCGCAGCATGATGGCCTGGGGGTCGAACCAGCGGCCCTGGTACAGCAGGCGGCCCAGGCGCAGGCCGTTGATGCGGTACTGCTCGATGGTGTCTTCGTTGTGGATGCCGGTCACCAGACGCTCGTAGGCAATGTGCAGCAGGGCCATGCCGGGGGCTTCGTAGATGCCGCGGCTCTTGGCTTCGATGATGCGGTTTTCGATCTGGTCGCTCATGCCCAGGCCGTGGCGGCCGCCGATGCGGTTGGCTTCGAGCATCAGTTCGACCGGGTCGCTGTATTCCACGCCGTTCAGGGCGACCGGCTGGCCTTCCTCGAAGCGGACGGTGACTTCCTCGGCCTTGACGGCGACGTCGTCGCGCCAGAAGGCGACGCCCATGATGGGCTTGACGATGCGGATGCCGGAGTTCAGGTGCTCCAGGTCCTTGGCCTCGTGGGTGGCGCCCAGCAGGTTGGAGTCGGTGGAGTAGGCCTTTTCAGCCGACATCTTGTAGTCGAAGCCGGCCTGGCGCATGTATTCCGACATTTCGGAGCGGCCGCCGAGTTCGTCGATGAAGCGCTGGTCGAGCCAGGGCTTGTAGATCTTCAGGTCCGGGTTGGTCAGCAGGCCGTAGCGGTAGAAGCGCTCGATGTCGTTGCCCTTGAACGTGCTGCCGTCGCCCCAGATGTTGACGTCGTCTTCCTTCATCGCGGCCACCAGCATCGTGCCTGTCACTGCGCGGCCCAGGGGCGTGGTGTTGAAGTAGGTGATGCCGCCGGTGGAGATATGGAACGCGCCGGCCTGGATGGCGGCGATGCCTTCGTTGGCGAGCTGCGTGCGGCAGTCGATCAGCCGGGCCTTCTCGGCGCCGTACTCCATCGCCTTGCGGGGAATGGCGTCGTAGTCCTCTTCGTCGGGCTGGCCGAGGTTGGCGGTGTAGGCGTAGGGCAGGGCTCCCTTGTTTTTCATCCAGCGCAGCGCGGCGCTGGTGTCCAGGCCACCGGAGAAAGCGATGCCGACCTTCTGGCCGACGGGCAGGTTTTGCAGAATGTTTGCCATGTTGTTATCTGTGAAAGTAGGAACGTGCGTTGGCGCGAATGCGCCTGCCCATCAGCCGTAGTGGCAGATGTAGTGGTAGGACTCGGTCACGCGGATGTCGAATTTGGAATTGCCCGGGATGCTGAACTTCTCGCCCGGACCGGCGGAGAGCCATTGCTCGGAGCCCTCGAGCCGGTATTCGCAGGAGCCGCCCACGCATTCCATGATTTCGGGCGCGCCCGTGCCGAAAGTGAGCGTCGCGGGCAGCACCACGCCAACGGATTTCCTGGTGCCGTCGGGATAGGTGATGTTGTGGCTCACGCACTTGCCGTCGAAGTAAACATTGGCCTTGGTGGTGACGGAAATGCCATCAATCGTTTCGGTGGTCATGAAATGCGATGAAGTCGGTGGATGAAAAAAAGGGATCAAACCCTTGATTCTAGGCTTCCGCGCGGAGACCGTGGTTTTGTGCGGATTGCCTTTTTTCATTCGGGCAAGAAAAAGGAGCCGCGAAAGGCTCCTTTTTCTCGTCGTGGGCAACGCCCGGATCATGGGTGGTAAAGCTCGCCACGGGCGTTGCGGTATTCGATGGCTCCGCTGGTCACGGGAGCGGTGTAGGTATCCGTCGGGCCCGTGACGACCACGCCGGGTTGCGGCTGGCTGCCGCTGCCGTAGTAGCCGCCGTTGCTGTAATCGCCAGTCTGGTAGCCGCCATCGTCGTAGTAACCGCTGCCGTGATAGGCCTGCGGCCGGGCGGGTTGCCGATAGGAGTACGGATCCTGGCCGTAGCCCTGGTAGGGGCCGGGGGCGCCATATGCGCCCTGGGCGGGCTGCACCGATAGCGGAATCCATGGGCCGGGGTCGTACTGCGTGCGGGTGGTGTAGCGGCGGCCGGCGTATTCGTACGTCACGTCGTAGGCGACGGTGCGATTCTCGTAGTAGGTCTGCATGCCGCAGCGCTGCATGGGAACATAGCCCGGAGGCCCGGCCTCGACGTTGTTGCCGACGATGGAGCCGCCGAATGCGCCGAGCGCCGTGGCCGCGGCGCGGCCGGAGCCGCCGCCGATGGCGCTGCCCGCCAGGCCGCCGACGACCGCGCCCAGTATGGCGCCCGCGCCGCTGGGTTGGCGCTGGGCGTAGACCATCTCGTTGTTGCAGACCTGCTGCGGAATGGCGACTTGCTGCATCACCGGGATGGCCGATAGCACGCGCCCCTGCTCCTGTGCGAAGGCAGTGGCGGCGCAGACGGCGCAAGCGCCGGAAACCGTGAGGGTGATGAACTTGTTCATGAGCGCAAACTCCTTGCTGAACGCTTGGAACGTATTGCCGTTCTCAACGCGCCAGACAGGAAAAAGTTTAGGCGCGCGGCGTCAAAAACAGTCAACGGCGGCGTAAAGCTTCGTAAAGCGCCGCCGTCGATGTTTTCATCTTCCGTGGGATCAGGCCTTGAGCAATTCGTTCCATTGGCCGACATCGAATCCGACGCTCACGCGGCCGGATGCCTTGCCGTCCCATTCGGCCACCGGGCGCTTGATGACGGAGGGATGCTCCTGCATGACGCCCATGGCGCCGGCGTCGTCCCCGGCGCGGGCCTGTACATCGGCGTCCAGCTTGCGCCACGTGGTTCCGCGGGTGTTGAGCAGCTTGTCGCGGCCAACGGCCTGGAGCCAGCCGGGCAGGCGCCCGGCTGGCACGCCCTGCTTCTTGAAGTCGTGGAACTGGTAATCCACCCCTTGCTCCGTGAGCCAGGCGCGGGCCTTCTTCACGGTGTCGCAGTTGGGGATGCCGTAGATGATGATTGTGGGGGTACTCATGTGCCGGATCATCGCTCATGCCGGCGTAGGCGACAATCATGGGCTGTATGCACAATCTTCCTGATACTTTGGACGGCTGGCTGAGCTATTGCGAAAGCCTTCATCCCCGCAATATCGAAATGGGCCTGGAGCGCGTGGGCGAGGTGGCACGCCGGCTCGGATTGCATTTCGACTGCCCCGTGATCACGGTGGCGGGCACCAACGGCAAGGGTTCGACCTGCGCCATGCTGGAGGCCGTGGCGCTGCAGGCGGGCTACCGGCCGGGCGTCTTCACGTCGCCGCACCTGGTGCATTTCGAGGAGCGCTGCCGCGTGCATGGCGAAATCGTCACCGCCGCGCAACTGGTCGAGCAGTTCGCCGCGGTCGAACAGGCGCGGGTGCTGGGCGGCAAGGAAGTGCCGCTGACCTATTTCGAGTTCACGACGCTGGCGATCCTGCGCCTTTTGAGCATTTCCAGGCTGGACGTGGCGATCCTGGAGGTCGGCATGGGCGGACGCCTGGATGCCACGAACATCGTCGATGCGGATTGCGCGGTCATCACCAGCATCGATCTCGACCACATGGAATTCCTCGGCCCGGACCGCGAAAGCATAGGCCGCGAGAAGGCCGGCATCATGCGCCCGGGCAAGCCCGCCGTGGTCAGCGATCCGATGGCGCCGCAAAGCGTGATCGATCATGCGACGGCCATCGGCGCGGATCTCTGGCGCTTCGGCCACGATTTCAATTTTTCCGGCGACAAGCAGCAGTGGGCCTGGGCAGGCCGCGGCCGCCGGTACGCCGGGCTGGCTTACCCGTCGCTGCGCGGCGCCAATCAGTTGGTGAACGCATCGGGCGCGCTGGCTGCGCTCGAAGCCATCCGCAGCAAGCTGCCGGTCACTGCGCAAGCCGTGCGCACGGGGCTGGCGATGGTCGAGCTGCCGGGCCGTTTCCAGATCATTCCCGGCCAGCCGGCGATGGTGCTGGATGTGGCGCACAACCCGCATTCGGTGGCGGCGCTCACCGCCAATCTGGACGCCATGGGCTATTTCCCGGTCACGCACGCCGTGTTTGGCGCGATGGCGGACAAGGATCTCACTCCCATGCTGGCCAAGATCGGCCCGCTGATCGATCGCTGGTATTTCACCGATCTGCCCACGCCGCGCGCCGACACCGCGGCCCATTTGCAGCAGAAGTGGAACGCCGTCCAGATGGTGGCGGGCACCAGGAGGGATGTGAAAACCTCGCTGCATGAGAACCCCGAAGCCGCGTTACAAGCAGCAATGAAGGCCGCCGACCCGGCTGATAGAATCGTGGTCTTTGGCTCGTTCTACACAGTGGGCGGTGTTCTTCAGCACGGCACGCCTCGTTTGCCAGCCAAGCATCTGGGTGCATAACGAGTCCATAACTCATGGCATTTATCAAGTTTCCCTGGTCAGGTAGCAAAGAGAAAGACACGAATGGAGGCAAGGCTGCCCGGCGCTCACGCGTGGCGGCGCAGGCTGAAAGCGTCGAGGTGATGCGCCGCCGTGCACGCCATCGCCTGATCGGCGCCGCCGTGCTGGTGGTGATCGGCGTTGTCGGCTTCACCTGGCTGTTCGACACCAAGCCGCGCCCGGTGCCGGTCAATTTGTCGACCGATGCGCCGGACCGCAACGATGTCGCTCCGCTGGTCGTCCCAGGCTCTTCGGCCGGGGGCGCTTCGGCGGCAGGCGGTTCGCTTGCGGGATCTTCAACGCCCGATGCCGGCCTGTCCGACGGTGAGGAAATCGTCTCGACGCCTGCCCCGGCGCCCGCGCCCGCGCCAGCTCCCGAGGTGAAGCCGCCTCCGGCTCCCACGCCGGCGGCCCAGGCGCCGAAGCCCGAGGCAAAGCCTGAAGTGAAACCGGAGCCCAAGCCCGAGCACAAACCAGAGCCCAAGCCCGAACCCAGGCGAGAGGCAAAACCCGAACCCAAGCCGGAGCCAAAGCCGGAGCCCAAAAAGCCGGAACCCAAAACCCGCGCCGACGATGCCGCGCGCGCCCGCGCGCTGCTGGAGGGCCGAGATTCCGGCTCTTCATCCGGCTCCGCCGCGCCGGCGGCCAAGGCCGAAGGCCGCTTCATCGTCCAGGTGGGAGCCTTCGCCGATGCGGACAAGGCCAGGGACGTGCGGGACAAGCTCTCCGGCGCCGGTCTCAAGGCCTTCACGCAGACCATCGATACCAAGGATGGGAAGCGCACGCGCGTACGCGTCGGTCCGTTCAACGGACGCGCCGATGCCGACAAGGCGGCTGGCCGTATCAAGGGGCTGGGCCTGCCGGCTTCGGTGATCCCTTTGTGATGGGACGGATGAACTGAGCGGAGTTGCGCATGGCCGCTCTGGATTGGTTATGCATCGCAGTGCTGGGCGCTTCGCTCGTGATAGGGGCGTGGCGCGGGCTGGTGTTCGAGCTGCTTTCGCTGGCGAGCTGGGTGATCGCGTTTTTCGTCGCACAGTGGTTCGCCGCCGACATGGGCGATCTGCTTCCGATGAAGGACAGCGACCCGATGTGGCGGCATGCGGCCGGCTTCGTATTGGTATTCGTGGTGGCGGTCTTTGGCTGCAGCTTTGTGGCGTTTCTCATGAAAAAGCTGATCGAGGCGATGGGCCTCCGGCCCGCGGACCGTGCGCTTGGCGGGCTGTTCGGCCTGCTGCGCGGCGTGATCGTGCTGCTGGTGTTCGCCGCCGTTGTCGAATGGACGCCGATGCATGAAGAGCCATGGTGGAAAACCTCGCACGCTGCCTCCATATTGGAGGCGGCACTGGGCGTGGCCAAACCGCTTTTGCCCGCCGGTGTGATGGCGAGGCTGCCCGCCTGAATGATGAAAAGGCGGCGACAATCGAGGGTCCCGCGAGATCCCGGGAAGTTTTTGTGAGTGTTCGGCGGATGGTCCTCCGCCAGAGAATGGAAACCGAATATGTGTGGAATCGTCGGTGTGGTCAGTACGGCCCCTGTCAATCAGCTGATCTATGACGCGCTGCTGCTGCTTCAGCATCGCGGCCAGGACGCGGCGGGCATCGTCACGCAGGAAGGGCGCAAGTTCTTCATGCACAAGGCGAAGGGCATGGTGCGAGACGTATTCCGCACCCGCAACATGCGCGCGCTGCCGGGCAATGTGGGGCTGGGCCAGGTGCGCTATCCCACGGCGGGTAATGCGTCGAGCGAAGAAGAGGCGCAGCCCTTTTATGTGAACGCGCCCTTCGGCATCTACATGGTGCACAACGGCAATCTCACCAATGCCCGTCAATTGCGCGAGGAACTGGTGAGCACCGATTTCCGCCACACCAATACGGAGAGCGACTCCGAGGTCCTGGTGAACGTGCTCGCGCATGAGCTGGCGCGCGCAACGAGCGGCGCGCCGCTCAAGAGCGAGGACGTGTTCCGGGCCGTGCGCGAGGTGCACAAGCGCCTGAAGGGCTCGTATGCCGTGATCGCATTGATTGCCGGGTACGGCCTGCTTGCGTTCCGCGACCCCTACGGCATCCGTCCGCTGTGCATGGGCAGGAGCGCTGACGGCACGGTCATGCTGGCCAGCGAGTCCGTGGCGCTGGAAGGCACCTTGCATCAGCTCGAGCGCGACATCGCGCCGGGCGAGGCCGTCTTCATTCACGACGATGGCCGTATCGAGACGCAGCAATGCGCCGAGTCGACAATGCTCCATCCCTGCGTGTTCGAGTACGTGTACCTGGCTCGTCCGGATTCCGTGATGGACGGTATCTCGGTCTATCAGGCGCGGCTGAACATGGGCGAGACGCTCGCCAAGCGCGTGATCTCCACCGTGCCGCCCAACCAGATCGACGCGATCATCCCGATCCCCGAGTCGAGCCGCCCGAGCGCCATGCAGCTCGCTCAGCTCCTGGGTATTCCGTACCGAGAAGGCTTCGTGAAGAACCGCTACGTGGGCCGCACCTTCATCATGCCCGGCCAGTCCACGCGCAAGAAGTCGGTCCGCCAGAAACTCAACGCCATCGGCAGCGAGTTCAAGGGCCGCCGCGTGCTGCTGGTGGACGACTCGATCGTGCGCGGCACGACCTCCAAGGAAATCGTGCAGATGGCCCGCGACGCTGGCGCCGTGAAGGTGTACCTGGCCTCGGCAGCGCCTCCGGTGCGCTACCCGAACGTCTATGGCATCGACATGCCCACCAAGACCGAACTGGTGGCCCACGACCGTACGGTGGAGGAAATCCGCCAGGTGATCGGCTGCGACGCGCTGATCTATCAGGACGTGGATGCGATGAAGCAGGCCGTGGGCAAGATCAATCCGAACGTGCAGGGCTTCGAGGCCTCGTGTTTTGACGGCGAGTACATCACCGGAGATATCTCGGATGGGGAGATCAACGCGATCAACGCGGGCCGCAACGAGAACCTGGAAGACGACGAGGACGCGGCACTCGCCTGAGAGCCGAGCCGCGGGGCCGCGCAAATGAGCGCAGCCCAGGCAAGGGATTTGAGGCGCGCATGGATTTTCATGATGGCGCGCTGCCGCCGATGACGGGCATCGGCGGCCCAGAGAATGACCGGAAGGATTTACCGTGACCGACAGAACATTGCCGCAGGGCCTGCATCCAGATACGCTCGCCGTGCGCGAGGCGATCGAGCGCAGCCAGTGGGGCGAGCACAGCGAAGCGCTTTACATGACGAGCAGCTTCGTTCAGCCGGATTGCGAAACGGCGGCCCGCCGCTTTGCCGCGCAGGAAGATGGCTATACCTACAGCCGTACCAGCAATCCGACGGTCACGAGCTTCGAGAAACGCCTGGCGGCCATGGAAGGCACGGAATGCGCCGTGGCCACGACCACCGGCATGTCGGCGATCCTGCTGGTGGCGCTCACCGCGCTGAAGGCGGGCGACCACGTGATCTGCTCGCAGTCGATGTTCGGCTCCACCATCAAGCTGCTGGGCACGGAGATGGCGCGTTTTGGCGTGGAGACCACCTTTGTCGCGCAGACCGACGTTCAGGCATGGAAGAGCGCCGTGCGCCCCAACACCAGGCTGTTGTTTGCCGAGACGCCGACCAATCCTCTGACCGATCTGTGCGACATCGCCGCGTTGGCGGAAGTGGCCCACGCCAACGGCGCGCTGCTGGCCGTGGACAACAGCTTTGCGTCACCCGTGCTGCAGCAGCCCGTCAAATTCGGCGCCGATCTGGTGGTGCATTCCGGCACAAAGTTCCTGGATGGCCAGGGCCGCGTGATGGCGGGCGCGGTGTGCGGCACTGTTGCGCTGGTCGATAAGGTGATGGGCACGTTTTTGCGCAGCGGCGGCCTGAATCTTGCGCCGTTCAACGCCTGGGTGGTCCTGAAGGGCCTTGAGACACTGGCGATCCGGGTGAAGGCGCAGAGCGCCGCGGCGCTTGAATTGGCGACATGGCTGGAATCGCACCCCAAGGTGGCGCGCGTGCATTTTCCGGGACTCGAGAGCCACCCGCAGCATGAGCTTGCCATGCGCCAGCAAAATGGCATGGGCGGCGCCGTGCTGGCATTCGACGTGATTGGCGGCTCGGCCGAGCAATTGCGCGCCAATGCTTTCCACGTCGTGGACAGCACGCGCGTGTGCAGCATTACCGCCAATCTGGGCGACGTGAAAACCACCATCACGCACCCGGCTAGCACGTCCCATGGCCGCCTGACCGAAGAGCAGCGCCAGGCAGCGGGCGTGGGGCAGGGCCTCATCCGCATCTCCGTGGGGCTTGAACACCTGGACGATCTCAAGGCTGACCTCTCCCGAGGGCTGGACAGCTTGAAATGACACAGCCTTCGTGCGGATGCGCCCCCTGTCTCTCAAGGAAGACGGCGAGCTTGGCGCATCCAGCATGGGGCAATGGATATTGAAATGACTACCAAAGTACGCACACGATTCGCACCGTCGCCGACGGGGTTCATCCATCTGGGCAACATTCGCTCGGCCCTTTACCCATGGGCCTTCGCGCGCGCCAACCAGGGAGACTTCATCCTGCGCATTGAAGACACCGACCTGGAGCGCTCCACGCAGGCATCCGTCGATGTGATTCTGGAAGGCATGGCATGGCTGAAGCTCGATCACGATGAAGGCCCGTTCTACCAGATGCAGCGCATGGACCGCTACAAGGAAGTGCTCGCCCAACTGCAGGCGAAGGGTTACGTCTATCCCTGCTATATGAGCATGGAGGAGCTGGATGCCTTGCGCGAAAGGCAGATGGCCGCCAAGGAAAAACCGCGCTACGACGGCACATGGCGCCCCGAGGACGGCAAGGTCCTGCCGCCGGTTCCCGAAGGCGTGAAGCCGGTGCTGCGCTTCAAGACTCCGCTGACGGGCGTGGTCGGCTGGGACGACAAGTGCAAGGGCCGCATCGAATTCCAGAACTCCGAACTCGACGATCTGGTGATCGCCAGACCCGATGGAACGCCCACGTACAACTTCTGCGTGTGCGTGGACGATATGGACATGAACATCACCCACGTGATCCGGGGCGATGACCACGTCAACAATACGCCGCGCCAGATCCACATCTTCGAGGCGCTGGGCGCCACGGTGCCGGTGTTCGCGCATCTGCCGACCGTGCTCAACGAGCAGGGCGAGAAGATGAGCAAGCGCAATGGCGCAAAGGCCGTCACGCAGTACCGCGACGAAGGCTATCTGCCCGATGCCATGGTGAACTATCTCGCCCGCTTGGGCTGGAGCCATGGCGACGATGAGATCTTCTCGCGCCAGCAATTCCTTGAGTGGTTCAACCTGGACCATCTGGGTCGTAGCGCAGGCCAGTTCGACGAGGCCAAGCTGCGCTGGGTGAATGCCCAGCACCTGAAAGCCATGGATGACGGCGAGCTGGCCGCCTTGGCCAGGCCGTTTCTCGTCCGCGTCGGAGTGCCCGAAGCGCAGATCGACGCGGATGACCGTTTCGTGCGCATCTGCGGCCTGTTCAAGGACCGCTGCGAGACACTGGTAGACCTGGCGAACTGGGCCCGGCTTTTCTATCTGGATGGCGTGCAGCGCAATGCGGAAGACTATGCCAAGCACGTCACCGAATCCGCCAGGCCGCTGCTGGCCGCCTTTGCCGCCGCGATCGAGCAGATCGACTGGAGCAAGGATGCCATCAGCGCCGCCATCAAGCAGGTGCTGAAAGAGCAGGGCGCGAAAATGCCCCAGCTCGCGATGCCGGTCCGGGTGCTCGTGCTGGGTACGGCGCACACGCCATCGGTCGATGCGGTGCTTGAACTTCTCGGGCGTGAAAAAGTTTTGAGGAATTTGAAAAGCGCCTGAAAACCTGTATATAATTCAAAGCTCAGCAGATGACGACGGTTAAGTAATTAAGCGATGTCGGCTGCAGGGAATTGTGGGGGTATAGCTCAGCTGGGAGAGCGCTTGCATGGCATGCAAGAGGTCATCGGT
>NZ_JBEBOW010000022.1:0-34074 GCF_040396215.1 Diaphorobacter ruginosibacter
GAGGGCTCCGGCGTTTTTTTGTTGCCGGGCCGCCCCAAGACAAAAAGCGCCCCCTCGGGGGGCAGCGAACCACGCGCAGCGGGGAAGCGTGGGGGCCCTTTTTTATTGCCGGGCCGCCCCAAGACAAAAAGCGCCCCCTCGGGGGGCAGCGAACCACGCGCAGCGGGGAAGCGTGGGGCGCGTGATGGCCCGGGTGCGGCTTACGATTCAAGCACCTCGGGATGGTGCTCGGGCGGACGCTGCGGCGGCTCGAAATTGTCGCGGAAGGTGAAAACGATCGACGTGAAGAACATGCTGGCGAGCACCAGCGCGGTGGCGATCATCAGTGCGGCGACGACGGCGCTGCCCAGTCCGGCCATCGCCAGCAGGGAAATGAGCAGGCTGATCACCAGCCCCGCACCCAGGAACACGCCGAACCAGACGATGCCGTACAGGCTGAAAGCGCCAATATTCTTGAGACAGGCGACGATGCTGAAGAACAGCGCCTTGACCGGCGGGACGTGGTGCCAGTGCACGAGGCCGGGCGCATGCCAGAACAGCATCGACAGCGGAACATACAGCGCCATGACCACCCAGGTGGCGCCGATGAAGCCGGTGCTCTGGGCCATGTCCTGCGTGATGGGGGCATTGCCCAGGTAAGCGCTTGCGAACTGCCCGCCATCCACCAGGGAAGCGACGGCGATGATCAGCAGGAACAATACGGCGTAGATTCCACCCAGCGCGGCGAGCGCGGCAAGACGCTGGCGGCCGGCGCGCAAGGCGTTGAGGATCAGCGCCGGGCTCGGCACGCGGCCCAGGCTGGTCTCCGCGGCCGCCTCCATCATGATCAGCGTGGCGGCGGGCAGCATCGCCAGCGCCACGATGGGGCCGACCAGAGGGATGACCGACACCAGCGACATCGCCGCCGTGGTCGTGAAGAACAGCAGGGTGAGCGCCAAGGGCTGGCGCCAGAAAACCTGGATGCCCTGGCGTACCCAATCAACGCCAGTGCGTGCCGGAACTATGTGCAGTTTCATGGGAAAAAGAAGATGTGAGCGCGCCGGCGGTCGCCTTGCCTGCCGGTGCGAAGGGCTTGAGCATCGGCAACTGTAACCCAGACACCGCAAGCTTAGGCGATTGCGGGCATGGCCGGGCCGGCTTCATGGATGAACGGGATGCGCGATGCGTTCGCGCAACACGCGTTCGAAGTGAGTCGGGTCGTGCGGCTTGAGCATCGAAGCCTCGCGCGGGAGGTGAAAATCCCAGAGGCGGGAAATCCAGAAACGCAGCGCGCCCGCGCGCAACATGGATGGCAGCAACGTGCGCTCGGCGGCGGTCAGCGGGCGCACCGACTGATAGGCCTGCAGCATGGCGTCGGCGCGGGCGGCATCATGCGCGCCGCTGTCCAGGTCGATGCACCAGTCGTTCAGGCAGACGGACAGGTCGAACAGCCAGGTATCGACTCCGGCGAAGTAGAAGTCGAAGAAGCCGGTGAGCTCCTCGCCCTCGAACATCACGTTGTCGCGGAACAGGTCCGCGTGCACCGGGCCGCGCGGCAGCGCCGCATATTCGGACGAAGCGGCGACGTGGTTCTGCCAGGCCAGCTCGGACTCCAGAAGGGCCTTCTGGCTTTCTTCGAGATACGGCAGCACCACCGGAGCCGTCTGGTTCCACCAGTCGAGGCCGCGCAGATTGGGCTGCTGGCGGTCGTAGTCGCGGCCCGCCAGGTGCATGCGAGCGAGCATTTCTCCCACGGCCGCGCAATGCACGGCCTGCGGCGCAAGCTGGCTCTTGCCGCGCAGCCTGTTGACCACGGCTGCGGGCTTGCCCGCCACGGTGTGGAGGATGTCGCCGTTCTTGTCCGCGGCGGGATCGGGCACGGGAATGCCGCCATGCGCCAGATGCTTCATCAGGTGCAGGTAAAACGGCAGTTGCTCGGCGCTCAGGCGCTCGAACAGCGTCAGCACGAATTCCCCCTCGTCGGAGGTGAGAAAGTAGTTCGTGTTCTCGATGCCGCCCTCGATGCCGCGCAGCTCCGTCAACTTGCCCAGCTGCAAACGGCGCAGCAATTCGCGCGCCTCTTTGTTGGAGACTTCGGTGAAGACGGCCATGGGTCAGCTAAAAAGATCAGTGAAAGAATGAAACAGATGCAGGGAGCCTGCCCGCAGGCGTTACGGCATCCCGGCGTTCGATGGGCTGGATTGTCGCATTGCAGCATCCAGCGAGCCGGCCGGTGCGGCGCCCGGCGGCGCGGGCGCAATGCAACCCGCTGGCGCGCTAGAAATTCCCCAGCGTCCAGACGCGCGGCGCGGTCATGGTTTCCGCTCCGGCGCGGCTGGGGCCGCCGTCGCGCACGCCGTTGTTCGGAATCACCTGATATGCAGGAATGCCTCCGCCGGCGGACTTGGGCTTGACGGTGATGCTCTGGGTCTGGCCGCCCACGCGCAACTCGTCGATGCGGCTGCCGCCATCTTCCACGGTCAGGCGTTCAATGCGCTGGTTGAGCCGGCCTTCGCCTTGCTGCTCCTCGCCCGAGGGCTGCTGCGCCTGTTGGGGCGTGGGCTGGGCGGGAGCCTGCGCAGGGTTCTGGGCAAGGGCAGAGCCGCAGACCACGGCGGTCAGCAGCAGAGCGGAGAGGGGGAGAGTTGCGGCGCGCATGGCTCAATTGTAGAGCGGTGGCCCGCAGGCGGTTCTTTTTTTGTTGCCGGGCCGCGCGGGAGTTTTTTCGTCGGGAGTCTTCGCGCGCGTTGCGGGGCGGCTCGGCGAATGCGCGGGGCGCGGCACAATGTCGGCATGAGCAATTCCAAGACATTGGTGCTGGTGGACGGCTCCAGCTACCTCTACCGCGCCTTTCACGCCATGCCTGACCTGCGCGCCGTGCCAGGCGACCCCACGAGCGCGGCCACCGGCGCGATTCGCGGCATGATCAACATGATGCAGGCGCTGCGCAAGGATGTGGCGGCCGACTATGCCGCTTGCGTGTTCGATGCGAGCGGCCCGACTTTCCGCGACGGCATCTATACCGAATACAAGGCGCAGCGCGCGCCCATGCCCGATGACCTGCGCTCGCAGATCGAGCCGATCCACGAGGTGGTGAAGATGCTGGGCTGGAAGGTGTTGGCAGTGCCCGGGGTGGAGGCGGATGATGTGATCGCCACGCTGGCGCGCATCGCGGCGGGGCAGGGTATCGACGTGGTGGTCTCCAGCGGCGACAAGGATCTGTCGCAACTGGTGAGCGAGCGCATCACCATCATCGACACCATGAACGGCAAGAAGCGTGACGTGGCCGGCGTGACCGCGGAGTTCGGCGTGCCGCCGGAGTTGATGATCGACTTCCAGGCGCTGGTGGGCGATGCGGTGGACAACGTTCCGGGCGTCGCCAAGGTGGGGCCGAAAACCGCATCCAAGTGGCTGCTGGAACATGGCTCGCTTGACAGTCTGATCGAGGGTGCGGGCGCCATCAAGGGCGTCGCGGGCCAGAACCTGCGCGATGCGATCGCCAGCGGGCAGCTCGCGCTCAGCCGCCAGCTCGTGACCATGAAGACCGATTGCGAGCTGGGCGAGTACGTGGCGGGCCTGCCTTCGCTTGACGCGATCACGCTGGGCTCTCCCGATGCCCAGGCGCTGCTGCCGTTCTATGAGAAATACGGATTCAAGGGGCTGGCGCGTGCCATCGCGCCGGAGGCGGCCGCTTCGGCTGCGCCCGCAGCCGCGCCAGTTGGCGGGCAGGATGATCTGTTTGGAGCGGAAGACGCCATCACCACCGAGATCGCCGTGCAGGCGCAGAACCGCGACGTGGTCTATGAAACGCTGCTGACGCAAGCGGAACTCGATCGCTGGATCGAGAAGATCGATGCCGCGCCGCTGACCGCCATCGACACCGAAACCACGTCGCTCGACGAGCAGCAGGCGCGCATCGTCGGCATCAGCTTCAGCGTCGAAGTGGGCAGCGCGGCCTACGTGCCCGTCGCGCATGACGGCCCGGATGCGCCGGCGCAGCTGCCGCTTGAGCTGGTGCTTGAAAAACTCAGGCCCTGGCTCGAGGACGAGAGCCGCAAAAAGCTCGGCCAGCACGTCAAGTATGACCGTCACGTGTTCGCCAACCATGGCGTGAACGTGCGCGGCTATGCGCACGACACCATGCTCCAGAGCTATGTGCTGGAAGTGAACAAGCCGCACGGCCTGTCCAGCCTGGCCGACCGCCATACCGGGCGCACCGGCATCACCTACGAAGACCTGTGCGGCAAGGGCGCCAAGCAGATTCCGTTCTCGCAGGTGCCGGTGGAAAAGGCCGCGGCGTATTCGTGTGAGGATTCCGACCAGACGCTCGACGTGCATCGCGTGCTCTGGCCGCAGCTCGAGGCGAACGAGAAGCTGCGCGGCATCTACGAGCTGGAGATGGCGACCAGCGAAGTGCTGTTCCGCGTGGAGCGCAACGGCGTGCTGATCGATGCGGCCGAACTGGCGCGGCAGAGCAACGACCTGGGCCAGCGCATCGTGCAGCTGGAAAATGAGGCATACGAGATCGCGGGCCAGCCCTTCAATCTCTCCAGCCCCAAGCAGCTCGGTGAAATCTTCTTCGACAAGCTCGGCATGCCGGTGGTCAAGAAGACCGCCACGGGCGCGCGCTCCACCGATGAAGAGGTGCTGGAAAAGCTCGCGCAGGACTATCCGCTGCCGGCCAAGCTGCTGGAGCATCGCAGCCTCAGCAAGCTCAAGGGAACCTACACCGACAAGCTCGCGCTGCTGGCCGATCCGCGCAACGGGCGCGTGCACACGCACTATGCACAGGCTGTCGCGGTGACGGGGCGCCTGTCGAGCAACGATCCCAATCTGCAGAACATCCCCGTGCGCACGGCCGAGGGGCGCCGCGTGCGTGAGGCCTTCATCGCGCCGAAGGGCCGCGTGATCGCAAGCGCCGACTACAGCCAGATCGAATTGCGCATCATGGCGCACATCAGCGGCGATGAGTCGCTGCTGCGCGCCTTTCACGACGGCCTGGACGTTCACAGGGCGACCGCCTCCGAAGTGTTTGGCGTGCCGGTCGATCAGGTCAGCAGCGAGCAGCGCCGCTACGCCAAGGTCATCAACTTCGGCCTCATCTACGGCATGAGCAGCTTCGGCCTGGCCAAAAACCTGGGCATAGAAACCAAGGCCGCGGCGGCCTACATCGACAGGTATTTCCAGCGCTATCCCGGCGTGAAGCAGTACATGGATGAAACCAGGCTGCAGGCCAAGTCCCAGGGCTACGTCGAGACGGTCTTCGGCCGCCGCCTGTATCTCCCCGAGATCAATTCGCCGAACGGCCCGCGCCGCAGCGCCGCCGAGCGCGCCGCGATCAACGCGCCCATGCAGGGAACGGCGGCGGACCTGATCAAGATGGCGATGATCGCCGTGCAGAAGGAACTCGACGAGAGCAAGCCCGGCATCCTGATGATCATGCAGGTCCACGACGAACTGGTGTTCGAGCTGCCCGAAGGCGAGGAAGCATGGCTCCGCGAGCGGGTGCCGCGCATCATGGCCGACATCGCCAGGCTCAAGGTGCCGCTGGTGGCGGAAGTGGGCTTCGGCCCGAATTGGGAGAAGGCGCACTGAGGACGCCGACGGTCATCGCGGGGCCGAGGGCAGGAGCCAGTGCGGATGCCGGTCCATCAATGCCTGGGCTACGCGGCGCACTTCCTGCATGGCGGCTTGCGCGATGGCGCTTGGAGCGCCCTGGCGGCGCATGACGACGCCGACGGACCGCAAGGGGCCGTCGGCGATCGATGAAATCTTCATGCCCTTGAGGCTCACCATCGGCATCATGCCAAGATAAGGCAGCACGGCCACGCCGAATCCCTCCTTGATGAATCCGGCGATGGAGCCGACCTGGTCCAGTTGCATCTTGGGACGGAACTCCACCCCGCGCTGGAGAAACGCGGCGCTGATGTAGCGCATCGCGGTGCTGGCGTCCGTCATGCTGATGACCGGCAGCGCCTGCAATTCATCGAGCCTGACTACGTCCGCGACACGCCTGCGCCAAGCCCCGCATGACAGTACGACGAAGCGGTCACGCAGGATTTCCTCGTATTGCAGGTCGGGGTGCGACGGCGCCACCGATGCGAGCGCGAAGTCGACCTCATAGTTCAGCAGGCGCTGGATGCTGGCGTTGTTGGTGCAGTCATGGATGGTGATGCCCGGCTGTGAAAAGCGTTGCTCGAGCGCGCTGCAAACCGAGGGAAGTATGACATTCGCGAGCGATGGCAGCGATGCGATGTATAGCTGCCGAGCCTCCTGCTCGGCCGATGTGCGCATGCGCTTCACGCCCGCGTCGAACTCTCCGATCACGCTTCGCGCCATGCGCGCGAGGCGCGCGCCGCTGGGCGTGAGGAGAACGCTGCGGGTCGTGCGCTCGAATAGAGCAAGGCCCAGGGCATCTTCCAGATCACGGATCGCCTTGCTCAGCGATGGCTGCGTCATGAACAACTGTTCGGCAGCCTTGCTGAAGTTCAGTGATTCGCTGAGTGCCAGAAACATGCGTAGCTGACGGGGTGAAATATTCATGCCTTGATTCTATAAATAGATAGATAGAAAGAATTTCAAAAATAAATGACATCCTCCTACGATGGCGCTGCAAAGACATCGATGGAGACGACAAGGTGCTGGATCTCAATGGAAAAGTCGCGCTGGTCATGGGTTGCGGCGCGGTGGCGGATGGTTGGGGCAATGGCCGGGCGACAGCCGTGCTGCTGGCGCGACGCGGCGCGAAAGTGTTCGGAACGGATGTGGTGGCGGCAAGCGCCGAGGAGACGCGTCGGTTGATCACGCAGGAAGGCGGGGAGTCGCAGGTCATGCAATGCGATGCAACGCAGTCCATCCAGGTCGAGCAGGTGGTGGACGCCTGCCTCCAGCGGTTTGGATGCATCGACATCCTGGTCAACAACGTCGGCGTTTCCCAGCCGGGCGGCCCGGTGGACATGGATGAGGCCGTTTGGGATGCCCAGATGCAGGTCAACCTGAAAAGCGCGTTCCTGGGTTGCAAATACGTCATTCCGCACATGCGTACGCAAGGCGGAGGCGCCATCGTGAACGTGGCATCCGTCGCGGGCCTGCGCTATATCGGCAAGCCTCAGGTGGCCTATGCCGCGGCCAAGGCGGGCCTGCTGCATTTCACGCACACATCCGCGGTCATCCATGCGCCGGAGGGGATTCGCATGAATTGCGTGGTGCCGGGGCTGATGCACACGCCGCTGATCGAAGGGTTGGCCGCGAAATACGCCAAGGGCGACACGCAGGGATTCATCGAGCATCGCAACAATCAGGTGCCGATGAAGCATATGGGAACGGGCTGGGACACGGCAAATGCAGTGCTCTTTCTCGTGTCCGACGAGAGCCGTTACGTCACGGGAACGGAAATCGTCGTGGACGGCGGGCTGGTTGCCGCGACTCGGTGAACTCGCCCTTTGATGAAGATGACTTTCACAGAACAGGAGACAGGAAGATGCTGAAATCCGGACGCCGTTCGATGTTGGCCGCAGCCGCCGCGGCCTGGCTGCAAGCATGGGCACCAGCGGCCCATGCGCAGGATTATCCGAGCCAGCCCATTCGCCTGATCGTTCCCTTCGCGCCAGGCGGCGCGGTGGACCAGACGGCGCGCATCATCAGCAACACGCTGGGAGAAAAGCTGGGGCAGCCGATCATCATCGACAGCAAGCCGGGTGCCAGCGGGTCGCTCGGCGCGGGCGATCTGCATCGCTCCAGACCGGATGGCTATACATTGATGCTGGCGCTCGATTCCCAGGCGGTGAATCACCTGACGGTCAAGAACCTTCCTTTTGATACGTTCAAGGATTTCGATTACCTGAGCCTGCTCGTCACCACGCCCCAGGTGCTGGTGACGCGCATGGATCTCCCGGTGAAGAATTTCGATGAGCTGGTGGCCTACCTGAAGACGCACCCCAGCAGTTCATATGGCTCGGCGGGAACCGCATCAGCGGGGCACGTGAACAGCGCGCAACTCTCGATTGCCAAGGATCTCAGGACGGAGCACGTGCCGTACAAGGGGGCGGGGCCGCTGCTTACCGACCTGCTGGGCGGCCATATCGACTATGCATTCGCCGGGCTCTCGGTCATGCTCCCGCAGATCAAGGCAGGCAAGGTGCGGGCACTGGCGGTGAGTTCGCCCAGGCGATCGGCCTTGCTGCCGGAAGTTCCCGCGATGAACGAGCTGATCGCCGGTTTTGAATTTCCGACCTGGATCGGCCTGGTCGCGCCGCCAGGCCTGCCCGCCGACGTACGCCAGAAAGTGCTGAAGGCGGTGCATGAGGTGATGCACGATCCACAAGTGGAAAAACGCTTTGGCGAAAATGCGTACGACATCGTCAACGGCACGCCCGAGCAATTCGCCCAACGCGTCAGGAAGGACGCCGAAGTGATGGATGACTTGGTGCGGCGCAAGATCGTGACGGGTGGTTGAATCGCCCGCCCTGTCTCACCGGCGCGGCCTTTCCCCTTTTTGAACAGGAAATTCTTTCATGGCACGCATTCCCTATGCGGACACCCAACTCCCCGCGACCAGGGCATTGGCCGAGCGGATCGTCGCGGAGCGCGGCAGCATTCTGCATCTCTACCAGATGCTGTTGAACAGTCCCAGCGTGGCGGAGGGCTGGCTTGGCTATCTGACCGCGATCCGCCAGAAATCCACGCTGGATGGGGCGATCCGGGAGATGGTCATCATGCGCGTGGCGCAGCTCAATCACGCGCCTTACGAGGCCGAGCAGCATGCGCCGATTGCGCTGAAGGAAGGGATGTCGCAGGCGCAGCTGGATGCGCTCCCGGACTGGCGCGCGCACGAGACGCTGTTCAGCGGGCTCGAGCGTTCGGTGCTGGCATACGCGGATGCGATGACGCGCGACGTGCAGGTGCCGGACGACGTGTTCGCTGCGGTGTCCTCGCATTTTGGAGCGCAGCAGATGGTCGAGCTCACGGCGACCGTGGCGGCATACAACATGGTCTCGCGCTTTCTGGAGGCGCTGCAGATTCATTCGCATGACGCGCGCTGACGCCCGTGGGCGCGCCAAAACCCTGTAGTCATCCGGAGATTGCACGCGTTAGACTGCGCGCTGTTTCCCATTTGCAGGCAATGGCCGTTGGGCCGCAGGAGAACGAGATGACGCGCGAGGATTTCCAACGGGATTTCGATTCGCTGCTGCCGGGCGGCAGCTCCGAGGCCGGCGCTTCGCGCCGCACGGCGCTGAAAGTGGCGCTGGGCGTGGGCTACGCGGCCTCCGTGCTGCCGGTCTGCGCGCAGACCGCCATCAAGACCCCGGCGGACGGGCTGAGCGTGGGCGAGGTGCATTTCGACGTGAACGGCTTTCAGGTCAATGCCTACCGCGCGGCGCCCGAGGGCGGGAAGAGCCTGCCGGTGATCCTGGTGATCTCCGAGATTTTTGGCGTGCACGACTACATCGCCGACATCTGCCGCCGGCTGGCCCGGCAAGGCTATATGGCGATTGCGCCGGATCTGTTTGCGCGGCAGGGCGATCCGATGTCGTATGGAGAGATGTCCAAGCTGATGAGCGAGGTGATCGCCAAGGTGCCCGACGCGCAGGTCATGGCCGATCTGGATGCCGCCGTGAAGTGGGCCGGCGCCAATGGCGGCGATGTCTCCCGCCTGGGCATCACCGGCTTTTGCTGGGGTGGGCGCATCACCTGGCTGTATGCCGCGCATGGGCCGGTCAAGGCAGGCGTGGCCTGGTATGGCCGGCTGGTTGGAACGCCCTCGGAGCTGACGCCCAGGCACCCGGTGGATGTGGCGTCCGCTCTCCGGGCTCCGGTGCTGGGGCTGTATGGCGAAAAAGATGCGGGCATCCCTCTTGACACGATTGATAAGATGAAAGAAGCCCTTGAGAAGGGCTCCGCCGCGGCGAAGCAATCCGAGTTCGTGACCTATCCCGACGCGCCGCATGCCTTTCACGCCGACTATCGTCCCAGCTACCGCAAGGAGGCGGCCGAGGATGGCTGGAAGCGCATGCTGGCCTGGTTCAAGGCGCATGGAGTGAGCTGATTCGAGCGGGGATTCGTCAAAAGAGAGACAATCCCCCCGACAGTCTCTTGCTCAGCCAATTCTTCGCAGCCGGCAGGAAGAAGACGCAAAGCCCTACGGGGCTTTCTTTTTTTGTCGTAGGGCCGCCCCAAGACAAAAAGCGCCCCCTCGGGGGGGCAGCGGACCACGCGCGCAGCGGGGGAGCGTGGGGGCCTTTTTTGTTGTGACCAACCAATTGCGCGGGCCTGAAGGCCTGCCTGAAATGCGATGTTATTAGTAGCAATCATCTGTGCCACGCTGGCTGCGGGAATCGGCAGTGTCTGGATCGCCGCACTGCTCATGAAGTTCGGCCTGGGGAGCGGCAACCGCGTCGGCACGCAGCACTTGCTGAGCCTTGCCGCAGGCGCCCTGCTGGCAACGGCCTTCATGCATTTGCTCCCGGAGGCATTCGAGGGCGACGTTCACGCGCACGAACTATTCGCGATCCTGCTGGTGGGGCTGGTGTTCTTCTTCCTGCTGGACAAGGCGGAGCTGTGGCACCACGGCCATGAACACAACGACGCCCACCGGCATGCGGACGCGCCGGATCACGCGCACCACGATCATGGCCCGGCACCCGGGCATTCCCACGATCATGCGCATGGCAGGAAGGGCGGCGGCTGGTCCATTCTCACCGGCGACAGCGTTCACTGCTTTGGAGACGGCGTGCTCATCGCGTCCGCCTTTCTCGCCGACGTGCGCCTGGGCATCGTGGCCGCGGTGTCAGTGCTCGCTCACGAGGTGCCGCACCATATCGGCGATCTGGTGGTGATGAGCCAGGGGAGCGTGGATCGACGGGCGGCGCTCATCAAGGTGTCGCTGGCGGGCGCGCTGACGGCGCTGGGCGGCATGGCGGGTTATTTCCTGCTCAATCATCTGCATGGCGGGCTGGCCTATCTGCTGGTGATCGCCTCGTCGAGCTTCATCTACGTGGCCTTGGCCGACCTGATCCCGCAATTGCAAAAGCGCCTGTCCGCGGCGCAGACGGCCGCCCAGGTGGGGTGGCTGGTGGCCGGGATCGTGCTGGTGACGCTGGTCAGCCAGCTTGCCCACGTGCATTGACCCAGGCTGAAGGGGAGGAGTGCGCGCTCACTGAGTGGACAGCTCTTCGCGCACGCACGCCACCTGGCGGCGCGAGACCGGAAGCAGCTCCACCAGGCCGTGCAGGCGGACGGCCCAGCCTTCGCCCTCCTGTGCGTCGTAATGCTTTTCCAGGGCGCGCAGCGCCCGGCGGGCCACCAGCGTGCTGCGGTGCACGCGCATGAAGTGCTCGGCATAGCGTGCCTCCAGCTCCAGCAGCGAGCCGTCAAGGATATAGCTGCGCGAGAAAGTCCGCACGGTCACGTATTTCTGCTCGGCCTTGAGGTAGAGGACTTCCGCCATCGGTATGCGCACGGTGCGCCCGCGCTCCTGGATCACCAGCGCGGGTTCGTTGTCGGGCGGCGCGGGCGGCTGCGCCGGTGTGCGCGGAATGCGCTGCGCCTTGGCGATGGCCTGCTGCAGCCGCGCCAGGCGCACGGGCTTGGTCAGGTAGTCCGCGGCATCCAGCTCGAAGGCGCTGACGGCATGGTCGGTATGAGCGGTCACGAACACGACTGCCGGCGGGTGCGCGAGCTGGCGGATGGCCTGCGCGAGCGAGAGCCCGTCCTGGCCCGGCATGTGGATGTCCAGCAGCACCAGATCGATATCGGCGCCCGGGCGCTCGTGCAGCAGCGCCAGGGCCTGGGCGGCATTGGGCGCCTCGCGCACGATATATCCGGCTTCGCAATCGGCCAGCAGCGTCCGCAGGCGGCTGCGGGCCAGGGCTTCATCATCGACGATCAGTATCTGCATCCGGCGGAAATTCCCTCAATGGCTTGTTCTTGGCTGGGACGGCGGCATCGCGGGCAGTGCGATCCGCACCCGATACAGCCCGTTTTGCATGCCCGCGCTGAAGTCGCAATCCACGTCGTGCAGCAGCCGCAGGCGGTCGCGCACGTTGGCCAGCGCGATTCCGTGGCCGCGCGTGGGATGCGCGCCGTCGCGTGTATTTTCAGGCACGGTGTTGGTGATCTGCAAGACCACGCGGCGGTGGCGCAGCTCGGTGCTGATGCGCAGCTTGCCGCCATGCGCGCTCGGCTCGATGCCGTGCTTGACGGCGTTCTCCACCAGCGGCTGCAGCAGCAGCGGCGGCAGCCTGGCCTCGCTGGCCCGCGCGTCGATCTGCCACTGCACGCGCATGCGCTCGCCAAAGCGCACCTGCTCGATGTCGAGATAGCGCCGGGCAAGCAGTATTTCCTCCTGCAGCGTCGAAGATGCGCCTTGCTCCATCAGCGCGTGGCGGAACAGGTCGCTCAGGTCTTCCAGGATGGCTTCGGCCTTGGCGGGCTCCTCGCGCACCAGCGCCACCGCGCTGTTGAGCGTATTGAACAGGAAGTGCGGGCGGATGCGTGACTGCAGCTCGGTCAGGCGCGCTGTGGTGGCCGCCGGCGTGCTGCCGCGCGCGCGCATCTGCAGCGCCGCCACCAGTCCGAGGGCCAGCAGGCCGCCGGTCACGCCGCTGGCGAGCAAGGGTGGCGCGGCGTCGTCCATCGTCACCCATGCCAGAAGCGCGCAGGCCGCGATGCCGGCGAGGACGCCCAGCAGCGTTCCGCACAGATATTGCGCGGCCGTGGGCAGCCGCTGCAGATGCCGCTTGAAGCCGCAGGCGCACAGCAGCCAGCCCAGCGTGGCGGGCAGGGCGCCGCCGGTGACCAGCGACAGGCGCGAAAGCCAGTCGGCGGGCGAGCCGGAGTGGTACATGACGCCGGCGGCCAGCACCACTTCCACGAACAGCACGGCGCGCAGCACCACGCCGATATGGCAGGCGTCGAACACCAGCATCCGCTCCTCATGGAAGGGGCGTTCGGGAGTTTTCGGGCTGAAGGCTGGCAGGGTCGATAAAATTTCGGTCTCTCGCATTGCGGCATCCGGCTTTCTCGGGTGTCGGAACAACAGGATTATTGCCCTCATGTCCACAACTCCCACATCGCAACCCTCCAAGGACCAGCTCGCCACGAAGGCGCAAGCCTGGTCGGCCCTGTTCTCCGAACCCATGAGCGACCTGGTCAAGCGCTATACATCGAGCGTGTTTTTCGACAAGCGCATGTGGCAGGCGGACATCCAGGGTTCCCTCGCGCACGCGGAGATGCTGGCGGCACAGGGCATCATCGGGCAGGACGACTGCGCGGCCATCCAGAAGGGCATGGCGCAGATCGCCAGGGAAATCGAGTCGGGTGAATTCGAATGGAAGCTCGACCTGGAGGACGTTCACCTGAACATCGAGGCCCGCCTGACGCAACTGGTCGGCGATGCCGGCAAGCGCCTGCACACCGGGCGCAGCCGCAACGACCAGGTGGCCACCGACGTGCGCCTGTGGCTGCGCGGCGAGATCGACCTGATCGAGGGCCTGCTCAAGGAGCTGCAGCTTTCGCTGGTGGAGGTGGCGGAAAACAACGTGGAGGTGATCCTCCCGGGCTTCACCCACCTGCAGGTGGCGCAGCCGGTGAGCTTTGCGCATCATTTGCTGGCCTACGTGGAGATGTTCAGCCGCGATGCGCAGCGCATGCTGGACGTGCGCAAGCGCGTGAACGTGCTGCCGCTGGGCTCCGCGGCGCTGGCAGGAACCACCTATCCGCTGGACCGCGAGCGCGTTGCCAGGACGCTGGGCATGGAGGGCGTGAGCCAGAACAGCCTGGATGGCGTGAGCGACCGCGACTTCGCCATCGAATTCACGGCGGCGGCCAGCCTGTGCATGGTGCACGTCAGCCGCCTGTCCGAGGAGCTGATCATCTGGATGAGCCAGAATTTCGGCTTCATCCGCATCGCAGACCGTTTCACCACGGGCTCGTCGATCATGCCGCAGAAGAAGAACCCGGACGTGCCGGAACTCGCTCGCGGCAAGACGGGCCGCGTGGTCGGCCACCTGATGGGGCTGATCACCTTGATGAAGGGCCAGCCGCTGGCCTACAACAAGGACAACCAGGAAGACAAGGAGCCGCTGTTCGACACCGTGGACACGCTCAAGGACACGCTGCGCATCTTCGCCGAGATGATCGGCGGCCAGGTCAATGCCGCCACCGGCAAGAAGGAGGGCGGCATCACGGTGAACGCCGGCAACATGCGCGCCGCCGCATTGAAGGGCTACGCCACCGCCACCGATCTGGCCGACTACCTGGTGAAGAAGGGCCTGCCCTTCCGCGACGCGCACGAAACCGTCGCGCACGCCGTGAAGCTGGCTCAGCAAAAGGGCGTGGATCTTGCCGAACTGCCGCTGGACGAGCTGCAGGCGTTCAACCCGAATATCGCTGAGGACGTCTTCGAGGCGCTGAGCCTGGAAGGGTCGCTGAATGCGCGCAACACGCTGGGCGGCACGGCTCCGGCGCAGGTGCGCGGACAGATCGCCCGCCACCGCGCGCGCCTGGCTTGAGCCTGGATATCCGCCATGCCGGTGAACTTGCCCGGGGCCTCCCGTGGAAGACCGCCGACGCTTTCATTCTTCCTTCCTGATCGGAAACCTTGCCCATGAACGTGCCGCGCCGCCGGTTGCTGAAGCTGTCTCTGGCCCTGCCGGCCCTGGCCGGCGCTCCCCTGGGCTTCGCGCAATCGGGGCGCGGTATCCGGCTGCTCGTGGGTTTTCCGCCGGGAGGCGGCACCGACGCCATTGCGCGGCTGCTGGCCGAGAAGCTCCAGGATCCACTGGGGGAGCCGGTGATCGTGGACAACCGTCCCGGCGCGGGCGGGCAGATCGCGGCGCAGGTGCTCAAGAGCGCGCCCGCCGATGGCCGCACGCTGTTCCTCACGCATGATCACACGATCTCCATCCTGCCGCAGGTCGTGGCGAAACCGGGTTTCGACCCCGATCGCGACTTTGTTCCCGCGGGAGGCTTTGCCACGTTCGTGAACTGTTTCGCGGTCTCGGCGGCTGCTCCGGCGCGGACCTTCGCGGAGTATGTGCAATGGGTCGAGCGCCAGGGCCATGGCAGGAGCGCGGTGGGCATTCCGGCGCCGGCCTCCACGCCGGAGTTCCTGGTGCAGTCGATCGCCCGGCGGTTCGAACTGGATCTGCTGGCCGCTCCCTATCGCGGCAGCGCGCCGATGATCGCGGACATGCTGGGCAATCAGATACCCGCGGGTATCGGCTCCGTGCAGGATTTCCTGGAGAACCACAAGGCGGGCAAGCTGCGCGTGCTGGCGGTGCTGGGCGGCAGGCGCCAGTCCCTGCTGCCCGACGCGCCCACCTTCGGCGAGCTGGGGCTCAAGGGCTTCGAGGACACGCCGTACTACGGCATCTATGCGCCCAGGGGCACGCCCGGCGCGTTCCTCTCGCGGTTTTCGAAAGCGCTCGCCCAGGTGGTGGCCATGCCGGACGTGCGCGCGCAACTGGCGGGCGTGGGGCTGGACGTGGAGTTCATGACCCCGGCGCAACTGCACTCGCGCGAGCGGGCCTACTCCGCCGCCTGGAAGCGAATCATCAAGGACAGCGGCTTCGTGCCGCAATGAGCCGGACCGCGGCATGCCCCGGCGCATGCGGCGCGAATGATCGGCTACATTGCAAGACGCAAGGGCGCGGGCCGCGGCGCGGCGCACGCGCAGGTCCGGAGCCCGTTCATGTGCGCTCACAGGCATACAGAGAAAACTCCATGGAAAAAATCACACTTCGCCCGTACGGCGTTCTCGTGGCCTTGATGCTGCTCGCGGCTGCGGGAGCGGCGCAGGCATTGAGCATCTCCAGCCTTTCTCCCCAGGGGGAAGTGGCGCGTGTGCGGCAGGTCGTCGCCAGGTTCGACGGCGCCGCCGTGCGCTTTGGCGATCCCAAGGCCGCCGCTCCGCTCACCGTGTCCTGCGACGATGCGCAGGCGGGCAAGGGTACGGGCCGCTGGACCGGCGATCGTGAATGGGTGTTCGATTTCTCGGGCGATTTGCCGCCGGGCGTGCGCTGCACGGCGAAGGTGGTGCCGTCGTTCAGATCGCCGGGCGACGCGGAGATCGCGGGGCAGAAAAGCTTTCAGTTCAGCACGGGCGGCCCTTTCGTGCGCCACGTGCAGCCCGGCACCTATGCTGCGATCGACGAGGAGCAATTCTTTGCCTTGTCGCTCAACGGCGCCGCGTCGCTCGACAGCGTGCGCAACAACGTCTGGTGCGTGGCGGGCGACGTGGGCGAGCGCATTCCGGTCAGGCTCATAGAGGGCAGTCAGCGCGAGGCGTTGCTCAAGGCGCGGGGCCTGGCGCGCCAGGCCGAGCGCGAGCCGCTGTCCGTGGTCACGCTGGCCTGCAACCGGCACCTTTCGTCGGGCACCACCATGCAGCTCGTGTTCGGCAAGGGCGTGGCCACCCCGGGCGGCGTCGCCAATTCGCAGGAGAAACGTTTTTCATACCGGGTGCGCGAGCCGTTCGCGGCGGAGTTCACCTGCGAGCGCGAGAACGCGCAATCGGGTTGCCTGCCGATCCGCGCGATGTCGATCGTGTTCAATGCGCCGGTCCTGCGCAAGAGCGCGGAGGGCATCCGCCTGAAGTCACCGGCGGGCTCGCTTAAGCCCGACATGGGCAGCGAGGCGGCCGATGCGGATTCCGTCGTCAGCAGCGTCACGTTCGCGCCGCCGTTCACGGCGGGCGGCCGCTACACGGTCGAGCTGCCCAGGGATTTCAAGGATGCCTCGGGCCGCGTATTGAGCAATGCCGGCAGCTTTCCGCTGGCCGTGGCGGCGGGGCAAATGCCGCCGCTGGCCAAGTTCTCGGCGTCGCCATTCGGCGTTGTCGAGCGTTTCGCCGAGGGGCCTGAGGGCCCGGCGCTGCTGCCTGTCACGCTGCGCAACGTCGAGCAGGCGCTGGCGGTCAGCGGGCTGGATGCGTCCGCCGCCGCCCGCCTCGCGCAGGAGCAGCCGGCCAAGGTCAGCACCATCAAGGCGGGCGGCGACGCGGAGATCATCCGCTGGTACCGCATGGTGTCGCGCTACGACGGCTGGTCGGTGAGCCGCGACGAGGCGCGGGCCGACGTCAAGGGCGCCCTGCCGCCCCGGCTGCGCCCGCAGGAGGAAGGCGAGGAGCCGATCCAGACGCGCACGGTCTCGTTGCTCGAGGGGCGCAGCGGCGTGCGGACGCTGGACGTGCCCAGATCCTCGGGCGACCCGCGTCCGTTCGAGGTGGTGGGCATTCCGCTGCCGCCGGGCTTTCACGTGGTGGAGATCGCCTCGCCCATGCTGGGCCGGTCATTGCTGGGCGAGGCGCTGGGCCCGCAGCGCACCATGTATGTGCGCACCTCCGCGCTGGTGACCAATCTGGCGGTGCACTTCAAGCTCGGGCGCGAGAATTCCGAAGCCTGGGTGACCACGCTCGACAAGGGGCAGGTGGTCGCGGGCGCGCAGGTCAGGGTGTCCCGTTGCGACGGCAGCGAAGCGGCGCATGCCACGACCGATGACAAGGGCATCGCCGTGTTCGAGCAGCTCTCCGCCGAGCCGATGGAGTGCCGCGACGGCGGTAGCTGGTCCCGCGCCTATTTCGTCAGCGCGCGCGCCAAGGGCGCCGACGGCGTGCAGGACATGGCGTTCACGTGGAGCGACTGGCAGCGCGGCATCGAGCCCTGGCGCTTCAACGTGCCGACCAGCCAGCAGGCGCAGCCGGACGAGGTTGCGCACACCGTCTTCGACCGCACGCTGCTGCGCGCCGGCGAAACGGTGTCGATGAAGCACTATCTGCGCACCCAGACCATGAAGGGGCTGGGCCTGCCGGACGCGCAGCCCCACGTTCTGGTGATCACGCACGTGGGCAGCGGCCAGCAGTTCACCCAGGATCTCGCGTGGCGCGGGACCGGTACGGGCGGACTGAGCGCAGAGAGCACTTTCCACATTCCGCCAGCGGCCAGGCTGGGCGAGTACAGCGTGTCCATGCGTTCCGGTGACGGGCAGGAACGGGAGCTGGAGTCGGGCAGCTTCCGCGTCGAGGAATTCCGCCTGCCGGTGTTCGAGGGGCGCGTTGCCCCTGCCGCCGGGAAAGGCCCGCTGGTGCGCGTGCGCTCGGTGCCGGTGGACGTGCGGGTCAACTACGTCTCGGGCGGCCCGGCCGCGCGCCTGCCGGTGCGCGTGTCGGCCATGGTGAGAAGCAAGGCGCTGCAGTTCGATGACTTCGATGCGTTCAGCTTCCGGCCGCCGCGCGGGCGCGAGGCCGCTTCGGGCGATCATGGCGACGACGAGGAAGCCGCGGCCTCGCAGGACAGCCGCATCATCGCCGACAAGCTGCCGGTGATGCTGGACGCCCACGGCGCGGGCCGCGTCACCATCGACAAGGTGCCGCAGTCGCGCCATCCGCAGCAGATGGTGCTGGAGGCGACCTACTCGGACCCGAACGGCGAAGTCCAGACGCTGCGCAGCTCCCAGCCGCTGTGGCCCGCCGCGGTGATCGCCGCAATCAAGACCGAGGGCTGGGTTTCAGCGGCGAGCAAGATGCGCTTTCAGGCGCTGGCGCTGTCGCTTGACGGCAAGGCTCAGGCAGGCGTGCCGATCGACGTGCAGGCGGTTGCGCGCATCACCACCACCAGCCGCAAGCGCATGGTGGGCGGTTTCTACAGCTACGACAACAAGACCGAGACCAAGGACCTGGGAACGGTGTGCACCGGCAGGACCGACAACCGGGGGCTGCTGCTGTGCGAAGCGCGGATTGCGGAGCCGGGTGAAATCGAGCTGATCGCCAAGGCCCGCGACAAGGAGGGCAACGAGTCGCTGGCCGCCTCGACGGTCTGGGTGACGCGCCAGGGCGAGCTGTGGTTCGGCGGCGAGGACCATGACCGCATCGACGTGCTGCCCGAGAAGAAGAGCTACCAGCCGGGCGAGACCGCGCAACTGCAGGTGCGCATGCCGTTCCGCTTCGCGACCGCCCTGGTGACGGTGGAGCGGGAAGGCATTCTGAGCTCCGAAGTGGTGCAACTGAACGGGCAGGACCCGACGGTCCACCTGAAGATACAGGACCACTGGGGTCCCAACGTGTACGTGAGCGTGTTCGTGCTGCGCGGCCGCCTGCGCGAAGTGCCCTGGTACAGCTTCTTCACCTGGGGCTTCCGGTCGCCGCGCGAGTGGTGGACGGCGTTCTGGTACGAGGGCAAGGAATACGTCGCGCCGACCGCGATGGTGGATCTCTCCAAGCCCGCATACCGTTTCGGCATGGCCGAGTTGCGCGTGGGGGCCAGAGGCCATCAGATCGATGTGAAGGTCACGCCGGACAAGGAAAGCTACCCGGTGCGCGGCAAGGCCCGGGTCACCATCCAGGGCACGCTGCCTGACGGCAAACCCGCCGCGGGCGCGGAGGTGGCGCTGGCCGCCGTCGATCAGGCGCTGCTGGAGCTCAAGCCCAACACCAGCTGGAACCTGCTGGAGGCCATGCTGCAGCGCCGCGCGTGGGGCGTGGAGACGTCCACCGCGCAGATGGAAATCATCGGTCGCAGGCACTACGGCAAGAAGGCGGTGCCGGCGGGCGGCGGTGGCGGCAACCTGCAGGCGCGCGAGCTGCTGGACACGCTGCTGTTGTGGAAGCCGTCGATCAGGCTGGACGGAAAAGGCCAGGCACAGGTGGAGGTGCCGCTCAACGATGCGCTGACCACGTTCAGGATCGTGGCGGTCGCCGATTCGGGCGCCGGCATGTTCGGCGCCGGCGGCGCCAGCATCCGTGCCACGCAGGACCTGCAGATCATCAGCGGCCTGCCGCCCCTGGTGCGCGAGGAGGACCGGTTCCGCGCGCAGATCACCTTGCGCAACACCACCAAGCAGGCGATGAAGGTGGAGGTGGCGCCGCGCGCCACATTGCTCGCGCTGGAGAAGCAGGCGGTGGACATTCCCGCAGGCGAATCGCGCGAGCTGGCCTGGGACGTGACCGCCCCGGCGCAACTGGCGCAAACGCGGGCGCAGGCGCTGCTGTGGGAGATCGAGGCGCGCGACCTGAATACCGGCGCGCGTGATGCGCTCAAAGTGTCGCAGCGCCTGATTCCCGCCATCCCGCTGGCCGTGCAGCAGGGCGCTCTGATGCAGGTGGACGGCGAGGCGCACATGAGCGTCGAGCCGCCCGCGGATGCCATCGCGGGACGCGGCGGCATCAAGCTCGCGCTGCAGCCCCGGCTTGCCGAAGGGCTGCCGGCAGTGCGCGACTGGTGGATCAACTATCCCTTCGTGTGCCTGGAGCAGCAGGCCAGCAAGGCCGTGGGCCTGCGCGACGGCGCGATGTGGCAGGCGGTGATGTCGCAACTGCCCACCTATCTGGACGGCGACGGCCTTGCGATGTACTTCCCTCCGCGCGCGGGAGACTCCAGCATGGGCAGCGACGTGCTCACGGCGTATCTGCTGGCCGCAGCGGACGAGGCGTCCGGGCTGCATCCCGAATTCGCGCTGCCGCAGGAGGCTCTGTCATCGATGACCGCAGGGCTGACGGCGTTTGTGGAAGGCCGCATCCAGCGCAGCTTCTGGAGCCCGCGCAAGGACCTGGACGTGCGCAAGCTCGCCGCCGTCGAGGCGCTCTCGCGCTACGGCAAGGCCACGCCGCGCATGCTCACCAGCATCCAGGTCACGCCCAACCAGTGGCCCACCCATGCGGTGATCGATTGGTTCCTGGTGCTCAAGCGCATGAAGGACGTTCCCGAGCGCGAACGGAAAATCGCCGAGGCCTCGCAGATTCTGCGCGCGCGCCTGTCGTTCCAGGGAACGAGGGTGATCTTCAGCACCGAGCGCGACGACTACTGGTGGTGGCTGATGCAGAACGGCGACGTGAACATGGCGCGGCTGTTGATTGCCGTGATGGACGATGCGGCATGGAAGGACGACATTGGCCGCATCGCCAGCGGCTTCATCGCACGCCAGCAGAACGGCGCGTGGCACACCACGTCGGCCAACTTCTGGGGCGGCCTCGCGCTCGAGAAATTCAGCGCGGCGCACGAGGCCACGCCGGTGGCCGGTTTCACCAAGGCCAGCCTGGGCGCCGGCAGCGCGCTGGTGGACTGGAGCAAGGTCGAGCGCGTGAAGACCGGCGATGCTGGCGGCGCGCCGGGCCAGGGTGTCTGGTTTGGCGCGCCCGCGGCCGCGGGCCATTTGAAGAACAACATGATGTTCCTGCCCTGGCCCGCCGAGCCCGCGAGCCTGAACGTCGTGCAGGTCGGCACGGGCAAGCCGTGGCTCACGGTGCAGTCGATCGCGGCGGTTCGCCTGAAGGAGCCGTTCGCGGCGGGCTACTCGATCAAAAAGACCGTCACGCCGATCGAGCAGGCCGACAGGACGCTGCCCGCCAACACCTACTCCCGCGGCGACGTGCTGCGGGTGAAGCTGGAGGTGAACGCCAGCGCCGATATGACCTGGGTCGCGGTCACCGATCCCGTGCCCGCCGGCGCGACGATCCTGGGAAGCGGCCTGGGGCGCGATTCGGAGATCGCCACCCAGGGCGAGAAACGCGAAGGCGCGTCCTGGCCGGCCTTCGAGGAGCGCAGCTTCGAATCGTTCCGCAGCTACTACCAGTTCATCCCCAAGGGCTCGATCAGCATGGAGTACACGGTGAGGCTGAACAACGCGGGAGAGTTCTCGCTGCCGCCCAGCCGGGTGGAGGCGCTTTATGCGCCCGAGATGTTCGGCGAGTCGCCCAACGCTGGTGTGAAGGTGGTGGGCCGATAGGCTCCCGGGTTCATTTTCAGGTTCCAATAGCGCACTTTCCAATCCTCAAGATATCTCCAGGAAATCCCGCCATGCTGATGGGTCTTGCCGCCAACCGTTTGCACCACGAGTCGATCGAGGGTGCGCTGCTTGAATTCCTGCGCCACGCGGAAGCTGGCATACGCGAGCTGAATATCGGCTTTCACGCGGTGGGGCGCACCTACGATGCGATCACGCGCCTGGGCATGCTGGAGCGCTACGCGCCGCTCAAGCGCTATCCGCGCGGCAGCCGCGGGGGGCTGATGAAGCTGGTGGCCGACGTGGTCGGCATGCCGGAAGAAGGACGCACGCTCGATGGGGCGATCTATCTGATCGACCCGGTGGACCCATCGTCGATCTTTCCGGAAGCGCTGGCGCTCAAGCGGCAGTGCCTGATTCACTCCAAGCCGTTCCTGTCCACCGTGGCGAGCGCGCGCGACTGGCTGGAGATGGAGCGCATCCATGCGGGCCTGCCGCGCAATCCGCAGGCGGACCGTTTCCATGAGTTCGAAAAGCAGACCGTGGCCCTGATCGCGCACGACGCGCTCAAGCCGACGATGCTGGAGTTCGCCGCGCGCAACTTCGACCTGCTCTCGTGTTTTTCCAGGCGCGTGGGCACGGGAACGACCGGCCAGCGCCTGAACGAGCTTGCATGGAGCAAGGGCTGGCCGGCGGGCCGGCCCTGGGTGGACCGCTACAACAGCGGCCCGCTCGGCGGCGATGCGCAGATCGCGGATCTGGTGCTGGACCGGCGCTGCCAGCGTGCGATTTTCTTCGAGGATCCGCATGTGGCGCGCCAGCACGAGGCGGACATCCAGCTGCTGGAGCGCGCGGTGACCACGGTCACCCATGAAACGGTCTGCACCACGGCTCCGCACATCGCGCAGCGCTGGTGCGATGCGGCGGTGCTGAGAGCGCGGCAGGAATAGTTGAAAACAAATGGGCAGGCCCGCTGTCACGCGGCCGTCATGTGGGAGCGGTACATTGAAGGCGCTGAAGCAAAGCAGCGCAAACACCGCAATGCGGGTGCCTGCCCGAATCCGCCGCGCCAAGGCCCGCGCTCCGTGCATTGAGCCGAGCGCCGTGGCCGCGCCGCGGCAAGCGATTCGGGCAAGCCGGCCGCCTGGGGTGACGCAGCGCCGGTGTTTCGATACGGCATGCCTGCCATGGGTATCTGAAGCTCCCGCTGATCCGCGCGGCTTACCGAATATGCGGGCCATTCCGGCCCTGGCATATCCGGCGCCTTCAGCAGCCGGGGGACGGCCCACGGCCCTCGATCATGGCCCGGACGGCGGCCATGCCGGATAATCCACTCTCCGCCAAGCCATCCGCAGCCAGCGCGCTTTCGCGTCCGCGCGCATGAATGGATCGCCGCGGCATTCGTATCCTCTCGCACCCTCTTTCGCACCATGCACCACCGGCTCGTCTTTCGCCTTACCGCCTTCCGGGCGGCGGCGCTTGCCGCAGGCATCCTGTGCGGCGCGGCCCCGGCGCGGGCGCTGCCGAGCTATGAGGAAGTGCGCCAGGATTTCCGCTCGTCGGAGACCCTGGTGCTCTCGCGCGAGGGCGAGACCATCCAGCGTCTGCGCACCGATGCCACCGTGCGGCGAGGGCAGTGGATCGCGCTGGCCGACGTGTCCCCGGCATTGCGCACGGCGCTGGTGCTCAGCGAGGACAAGCGGTTCTATGAGCACGGCGGAGTGGACTGGCGCGCGGCCTCTGCCGCAGCCTGGGGAAATCTGTGGAACCAGCGCACGCGCGGAGCGAGCACCATCACCATGCAGCTCGCGGGGCTGCTCGACGGCGACTGGCGCCAGGGCAGCGGCGGCCGCAGCGTGGTACAGAAGGTGGGCCAGTCGGTGGCGGCGCAGGTGCTGGACAGGCGCTGGCGCAAGGACCAGATCCTGGAGGCATACCTGAATCTGGTGCCCTTTCGTGGCGAGCTGGTGGGCATCGACGCGCTGTCGCGCACACTGTTCGACAAGGCTGCGCACGGACTCGATGAACGCGAGGCGGCGGTGGCCGCTGCATTGGTGCGCGCGCCCAATGCGAAGCCCGCGGTGGTGGCTCGGCGTGCGTGCGGCGTGCTCAAGGAAATGCGCAAGCCGCAGTCCACGAATTGCGATGCGCTCGACATGTTCACCTCGGGCGCATTGCAGCGCAAGGCCTTCGATCCGAGCGAAGGCATCGCGCCGCACTTCGCGCGCCAGCTTCTGGCGCAGAGGAAGAAGCAGCAGGGCCCGGGCGTGGGCGAAGCGCGGGTGCGCTCGAGCATCAGTGCGCCGCTGCAGCGGCTGGCGGTGCAGACGCTGCATCGCCATCTGCGCGAGCTGAGCGGGCGCAACGTGGAGGACGGCGCGATCATCGTGCTGGACAACGCCACGGGCGAGGTGCTCGCGTGGGTGGGTTCCTCGGGGCTGCTGAGCCAGGCCTCGGAGGTGGATGGCGTGCTCGCATGGCGGCAGCCGGGATCCACGCTCAAGCCCTTCCTTTATGCGCAGGCGATCGCCGAGCGGCGGCTGACGGCGGCCTCGCTGATCGAGGACTCGCCCGCCTACATCCCCACCGCATCCGGACTCTACATTCCGCAGAACTACGACCGCAGCTTCAAGGGCTGGGTTTCGGCGCGCACCGCGCTGGCCGCGTCGCTCAACGTGCCTGCGGTGCGCACCCTGGTGATGGTGGGCACCGACAGTTTCCATGAGCAGCTGCGCGCCTTGGGCCTGCCGCTGCGCGAGTCGGGCGGCTACTATGGCTTCAGCCTGGCGCTGGGCAGCGCGGAAGTGCCCCTGCTGTATCTGGCCAATGGATACCGCACGCTTGCCAACGGCGGGCGTTTCAGCGATGTGCTGCTGCAGCAGGCATCCGCCGCGAAGAGCGCTGGCGCGGGCCGGCAGGCGATCAGTGCGGGCGCGGCCTTCATCGTGGGCGACATGCTCTCGGATGCCAACGCCCGCGTGCGCACGTTCGGCGCGGACAGCGTGCTCAATACCCGCTTCTGGAGCGCGGTGAAAACCGGCACCAGCAAGGACATGCGCGACAACTGGGCGCTGGGCTGGTCGCAGCGCTACACGGTAGGCGTGTGGGTGGGCAATGCCAGCGGCGCGCCGATGCACGATGTGAGCGGCACCAGCGGCGCGGCGCCGATCTGGGCCGAACTGATGGGATGGCTGCATCGCAACCAGCGCAATCGCCTGCCGGTTGCGCCCGTGGACGTGGTGAAGGCCAAGGTGCGCTTTGGCGCGCAGGACATCGCCGGCGGCTGGCTGGAGAGCCCGCGCGACGAATGGTTTCTGCGCGGCACGGAGCAGCCGCTCTTCGCCATCGACCATGTGGAATCCGCCGCCGCGCGCGAGCACCGGCCGGGCGCACGCGCGGGGCAGCGTGCCGGGCGTGAAACCGGGTTCGGCGCCAGTCTTCCCGCGCGCATTCTTTCGCCCGTGGCGGGCACCATCGTCGCGCTGGACCCCGATATTCCGCCCGACCGGCAGAGGGTGCGGTTCATCGCCGCCGATGCGCCCGATGGTGTGCGCTGGATCTTCAACGGCAAGGAAATGGGCCGGGGCGCGCATTGGGCGTGGCTGCCATGGCCGGGGCGCTACAAGGTGCGGCTGGTGGACGCCCGGGGGCTGGAGCTCGACAGCACGGAGCTGGAGGTGCGCGGCGCGGGAGTCCGTTCCGCGCGCTGACACGGCGGAAATCGGGCGCGCCAGCGCGTGCCGCGCGGAACTTGTACCATGCAGCCATCCGCATGCCAGAGGGGGATGGGCGCATCCGCCCGGGCCGCCCGGGGCTTTGTCCATCCCGCAACTTCGCCAATCCAGTGCCGCACATTCTGGCTCCGCTTTTGTTCGTTCTCATCTGGTCGTCCGGCTTTCTGGTGGGGCGGGGCGTGGCGGCGTATGCCGATCCATTCTGGTTCCTGGCGCTTCGGTTCACATGCGTCTGCGCCGTGCTGGCCTGCGCCGCGATCGGGGCGCGCGTGGCATGGCCCCGGGGCGTCCGTCACGTGGGCATGCATCTTCTCGCGGGTGCGTTGATGAGCGGTTTCTACCTGGGGCCGAGCTGGTGGGCGATGTCCCGGGACTTGCCTGCGGGCATCATGGCGCTGATCGGAGCGCTGCAGCCGCTGTTCACCGCGCTGATCGCGGTGTCCGTGCAGCGCAAGCGCCTGACGGGCGCGACCTGGGCCGGGCTTGCCCTGGGCTTTGGCGGCGTGGCGCTGGTGCTCTGGCCGCGCCTGGCCGCAACGGATTCATCGGCGCTGTCGCTGCCTGTGGTGATGCTGGCGGCAGCCAGCATCCTGTCGCTGACCATCGGGTCCATGGTGCAGAAATCACCCTGGGCCACGGGCGACCTGCGCAGCGCGGGCGCGATCCAGAATCTGGGCGCCGCCGTGGTGCTGGTCGGGATGGCCTTTGTTTTCGGGCAGCCGCGCTGGGATGGCTCGCCGCTGCTCTGGGGCTATCTGGCCTATGCCGTGCTCGTGCTGTCCGTGGCGGGCACGTCGCTGCTCATCTGGATGATGCGCCGGGGCGAGGCCACGCGCACCACGGCATTGCTGCTGGCTGTTCCGCCGCTGTCCGCGCTCCAGGGCTGGTTCATCTTCGGGGAAACCATGGTGCCGCTGCAGATCCTGGGATTCGCTGTCGCCATGGCCGGTGTGGCGCTGGCGCGTCGCTGAAAAAAATTCAAACCGCCTGCAAAGGCTTCAAACCGCTGCGGCGCGCATCCGGCTACCATTGCCGGATTCTGAATTTCGCAACTTGCATCTCTGCGCGCCGTCTCATCCCTGCCGGGAAGCGAGTATCGGCCTCGCGCGGCGGAGCACCGGGAATACTGCCATGCCTGAACTCTCCAAAATGACCTGCATCGAAGACCTGCGCGTTGTCGCGGAGCAGCGCGTGCCGCGCATGTTCTACGACTATGCGGACTCCGGTTCGTGGACCGAAACCACCTACCGCGAGAACACGTCGGATTTCCAGCCGATCAAGCTGCGCCAGCGTGTGGCGGTGAACATGGAAGGCCGTACCACGGCGACGGTGATGGCGGGCCAGCAGGCCAGCATGCCGGTGGCGATCGCGCCCGTCGGCCTGACCGGCATGCAGCACGCCGACGGCGAGATCCATGCCGCGCGCGCGGCGCAGAAGTTCGGCATTCCGTTCACGCTCTCCACGATGAGCATCTGCTCGATCGAGGATATCGCCGAGAACACCAGCGCGCCGTTCTGGTTTCAGCTCTACATGATGCGCGACCGCGAGTCCATGGCGCGCATGATCGCCCGCGCGCGCGACGCCAAGTGCAGCGCGCTCGTGCTCACGCTTGATCTGCAGGTGATCGGCCAGCGCCACAAGGACATCAAGAACGGCCTCACCGCGCCGCCCAAGCCCACGATCGCCAACATCATCAACCTGATGACCAAGCCGCGCTGGTGCCTGGGCATGGCGGGCACCAGGCGCCGCACCTTCCGCAATCTCGTGGGGCATGTGAAGGGGGTGAGCGACATGAGCTCGCTGGCCGCGTGGACCAACGAACAGTTCGACCCGCGCCTGTCGTGGGCGGACGTGGCGTGGGTGCGCCAGCAGTGGCAGGGCAAGCTGATTCTCAAGGGCATCATGGATGTGGAGGACGCCCGGCTCGCCGTGCAAAGCGGCGCCGATGCCATCGTGGTCAGCAACCATGGCGGCCGCCAGCTCGACGGCGCGCCTTCGGCGATCCACGCGCTGCCCGCCATCGCCGAGGCCGTGGGCCAGCAGATCGAAGTGTGGATGGACAGCGGTATACGCGGCGGCCAGGATGTGCTCAAGGCCTGGGCGCTGGGCGCGCGCGGCACGATGATCGGCCGCGCCATGGTGTATGGCCTTGGCGCATTCGGCGAGGCTGGCGTGACCAAGGCGCTGCAGATCCTGCACAAGGAACTCGATGTGACGATGGCCTTCTGCGGGCACACCAATATCCAGGATGTCGATACATCCATTCTCCTGCCGGGTACTTATCCGGTGCCAGCGCGGCAGGCGCCCTGACGCGTGTAGCGGCGGCAACGGACGATACGGCCTTCGGGATATTCCGAAGGCCGTTTTTTCTTGTCATCGTCCGCTGGCGCGGCAGGCGTCGCCATCGGGCGGGGGCGCGGCGTGTGCGGCGAGGCTATGCTTGTGCCACTTCGCGGCACGGCGGCTCCACGGCGGCTCATCATGCAGCCGTGCCCCCATGTTCCCTGAATCCTTTCCATGTCCACCGTCTTCGCAGCTCAGCAAGCCACCTCCACCCTGATCGACTATTCCTGGCTGTGGGTTCCCGTGGTGATGTTCGCGGCGCTGGCGCAGACGGTGCGCAATTCGGCGCAGCGCTCGCTCACCAAGGACCTGGGGACGCTCCCGGCGACACTGGTGCGGTTCCTGTACGGGCTGCCGTTTGCCCTGGCCTGGCTGGTATTGCTCTACGCGGTTCCGTCGGACACTCCGGCCGTTCCTCACATGAGCGCGGCCTATTTTGGCTGGATCGCCCTGGGTGCGTTCTTCCAGGTGGCGGCCACCGCCGCGCTGCTGCTGGCCATGAAGGAGCGCAATTTCGCCGTGGCGGTGACCCTGTCCAAGACCGAGGTGCTGCAGGTGGCGTTGTTCGGCGCGGTGTTCCTGCATGAGCTGCCAACGGCATGGGCCCTGTTTTCGATGGTGCTGGCCACGGCGGGCGTGCTGATGCTGTCGCTGCCGCCGCGTGGACAGATGCTTTCGGCGTCGGCGTGGTTCAGCAAGTCGGCCATGCACGGCCTGATATGCGGCGCCTGTTTCGCGCTCGCCACGATCGGCTATCGGGGCGCCGCGGTCGAGCTGGGCGCGCAGACGCCGTGGCTCTCCGGCGCCTGGGGCGTGCTGGTGGCGCAGATCATGCAGACGCTGGGGCTCGGGGCGTGGGTGCAGTTCAGGACGGAGCGTGGGCTGGCGCCGATTTTCCGCGCATGGAAGATCTCCATGATCGCCGGCTCCATGGGCGCGGCCGCATCGCTTGCCTGGTTCACCGCCTATGCCATGCAGAGCGCGGCGTCGGTCAGGACGCTTGGCATGGTCGAGGTGGTCTTCAGCTACGCGGTGTCGCGCAAGGTCTTCAGCGAATCGTTTTCGCGTGCCGAAAAATTCGGCATCAGCCTGATGCTTGCCGGACTGGTGTTGATCTGCTCGCTGGGCGGCCGATAGCCCGGGCCGGACCAGGGTTCGCGGCACGGCGGCGGCAATGGAGCAACAATAGCGGCTGTGGATTCACCCAGCAGCACGCCATCGCCCACCCGCCGCATCGCCCATCTCGACATGGACGCGTTCTACGCGTCCGTGGAGTTGCTGCGCTATCCGCAACTGAAGGGGCTGGCGGTGGTCATCGGCGGCGGCAGGCGCAGCGCGGACGACGCGCTCATCGCCCGATATGAGGGCCGGCTGGCCGACATTCCCGTGGCGGAATTTCCTCTGCTCAAGGATTATGTGGGGCGTGGCGTGATCACCACCGCCACCTATCCCGCGAGGGCATTCGGCGTGGGGTCCGCCATGGGCATGATGAAAGCGGCGCGGCTGTGCCCGCAGGCCATCATGCTGCCGGTGGACTTCGCGGAATACCGGCGCTTCTCGCGCAAGTTCAAGGACATCATCCTGTCCATCGCTCCGTGCATGGAAGATCGCGGCGTGGACGAGGTCTATATCGACTTTACCGACGTGCCGGGCGGCCAGCGCGAGGGCGGGCGCGTGCTCGCGAGGCTGCTGCAGAAGACGATCTTCGAGGCCACGGGGCTGACCTGCTCGATCGGCGTGGCGCCCAACAAGCTGATCGCCAAGATGGCCAGCGAGTTCAACAAGCCCAATGGTATTTCCATCGTGCATCCCGGTGATCTGCAGTCGCTGATCTGGCCGCTGGCCTGCCGCAAGATCAACGGCGTCGGGCCGAAGGCGGACGCCAGGCTCAAGTCGCACGGGATCGAGACCATCGGCGAGCTCGCCGCCAGGCCGCGCGACTGGCTGATGGCGAACTTCGGGCGCTCCTACGGCGCATGGCTGCATGACGCGGCCTGGGGGCGCGACGAGCGCCCCGTGGAGACCGAGAGCGAACCGGTCTCCATGAGCCGGGAGACCACGTTCGGCCGTGATCTGCATGCGGTGCATGACCGCGAGGAACTGGGCCGCATCTTCACCGAACTGTGCGTGCAGGTGGCGGATGACCTGCGGCGCAAGGGCTATGCGGGCCGCACCATCGGCATCAAGCTGCGGTTCGATGATTTCAGGATCGCCACGCGCGACCAGACGATCGATTTCTACACCCAGGATGCGGCCGACATACGGCGCTATGCGAGCTTGTGCCTCAAGCGCGTTGCGCTGCAAAAGCGGCTGCGGCTCCTGGGCGTGCGCGTGGGAAATCTTCTGCCGCAGCACGAGGCAGGACAGGCGACGGCCAGCCTGCGCGCAGCGCAGAGCGCTTCGCTGTTCTGAGAACGTGTTTACGATCTCTACGCAGCCGCGTTGGAGTGCAATCGGGATGAGTTCGAAGCGATGGTCCGCCGCTTGCACCGGGGTGCAAGCAAGGGCCAGCGCGCTGCAAATCGCCCGATTGCACACCAACCCTGCGGGACAGTGGCTTTGCGGGCGGTCTGCGGCGTTGCAAATCCTCGCAATAGCACGGCTATTGCTGCGGTATTGCGCCTTGCATCCCATCCCGCAAAGCCGCTGTCGCGGCGCGAGGAGATCGTGAACACGTTCTGAGATTCACTGCCTGGCGTTGCGCAGGTTCCGGGGCAAGGCCTGTGGATGGCTGGTGCGCAGCGGGTTGATGTCGAGCCCGCCGCGCCGTGTATAGCGCGCATAGACGCTCAGCTTGATGGGCTTGCAGCGCGTCCAGATGTCCATGAAGATGCGTTCCACGCATTGCTCGTGGAATTCATTGTGGTTGCGAAAGCTCACGATGTATTTGAGCAGGCCTTCCTGGTCGATCTGCGGGCCGCTGTAGCTGATCTGCACGCTGCCCCAGTCGGGCTGGCCGGTGACCAGGCAATTGCTTTTGAGCAGATGGCTCACCAGCTCTTCACTGACGGGCGCCTGCGCATGGTCCGCCGCCAGCAGGGTGGGGTCGGGCGTGTACCGGTCGCATTCGATGTCCAGCCTGTCCAGCAGAAGTCCGCTCAGCTCGCCCATCTGCTCGGTCTCGAAGGCATCGGCCTGGACCAGCTTCAGGCCGATGGTGCGCGGACAGTCGCTGCCACGCCAGACGGCCTCGCTCACGTCGGCCCGAATGGCGTCGCGCACTTCCTCGGCGCTGCAGAAGCGGCTGTTGTTGAAGCTGTTGAGATAGAGCTTGAATGACTTGCTCTCGACGATGTTCGGGCTTTCGCACGGAATGGTGATGTGCGCGAGCGCGACTTGCGGCTTGCCCTTGGCGTTGAGCCATGAAACCTCGTAGGCGGTCCACAGATCGGCGCCGAAGAAAGGCGCATCGCCCGTGATGCCGATCTCGGCGCGCTTGGCCGCGCGCGGAATCGGGAACAGCAGCGTGGCGTCGTAATGATCCGCATAGGCGGACGGCTTGCCCAGCGGCGATTGATCGGGATGATCGGCAGAGGAGTGCATGTCGGTCTTCAAGTCGCCCGGTCCGGGCGGGATCTGAAATAAAGAAAGCCGGGCTGGCCGGCCATCGTGGTTCGGGGGCTAGATGAACTCACCTTGCCGCAGCCATTTGGTGGCGATCCATTTCTCGCCTTCCACCACCGGCGATCCGCCGTGCAGTGTCCTGGTGTGGGGGTGGGCGCGTTCGTAGCTGAAGAACACGGCGTTGCCTTGCCTGGGCCCGATCTCCAGATGAACGTCGGGAAACACCGTCCCGCCGCCTTTGGCCGGATTGTTCAGATAGATGACCAGCGTGCCCACGCGCTGCCCGCCGCGCTTGAGGATGGTGGCGGTGCCGGGCTCGCCCGGGTCGAAATAGTCGTAATGCGGCTTGTATTCCGCCCCGGGGCCGTAATGCAGGATCTGCAGGCCTTCGCCGTTCTCCACGGGCCAGTTGAGCAGCCTGGCGATGCGTGCCTCCAGTGTTTTCACCACCTCGATCTCGCCGCGCTGGAAGAACATGCCTTCGCTCGTGCGGCTGGCGTTGATCTCCTCGCCGCCCGTGAGCGTCTGCACGGTCCTGGAGCGCGCCATGCGCGGCTTCGCGGCTTCGATCAGCGCTTCGCATTCCTCGCGCGAGAGCAGGTTGGCGAACAGCACGATGCGCGGTTCGGCCATCTGCATCAGCACCTCGACCTGCCTGCCGCCCACGTCGACCAGCAGCGGCGAGTGCTCCAGATCGGGTCCGGGCACGGCGCTTGCCTGCGGCAGTCCATCGCGCCGCGCCGACTCATCCAGGTGCTGGCGCAGCACGACTTCGAGCGCATGGGCGGCGACGTCTTCATTCCAGCCGGAGTCGGTCATCGACTTGAGCAAGGCGGAGGCGGAGAATCCAGCCTGAGCCTGCGCAATGATCCATTGGCGCAGCTCGGGCGTGATGGCCTGTTGCATGGCCGCGCTGCCGTTCTGTGTGCTGGAGCTGGAAGGCATGGCGTGAAAACTCCTTCTGCTGTTGGGTGACGTCAGTTGCCGGCGATGTGGCGGCGGAATACCAGCCGCTGCGGGGTGGACGATGCGGCATGCCAAGCATAGCCCTCCAGATGAAAACCTTCCAGCTGGCGTGGCGTGCTGAGCCGGTTTTCGATGGCATAGCGCGCCATCAGGCCCCGCGCCCGCTTGGCGTAGAAACTGATGATCTTGTACTTACCGCCCTTGTAGTCCTCGAACACGCATTCGATCACGCGGGCCTTGAGCGTCTTGAGGTCCACCGACTTGAAATATTCCTGAGATGCCAGGTTGACGATGACGGGCGTCGCGTCGGACTGCAGGCGCTGGTTCAGATGCTCCGCGATCCGCTTGCCCCAGAACCGGTAGAGCGTGCCGCCAGCGCTGGTTTCCAGGCGCGTGCCCATTTCGAGCCGGTAGGGCTGCATCCAGTCCAGCGGGCGCAGAACGCCGTACAGGCCGCTCAGAATGGCAATGTGGTCCTGCGCCCAGGCCAGGTCGTCCGTCGAGAGTGTGTGCGCCTGCAGGCCTTCGTACACGTCGCCGTTGAATGCCATGACCGCCTGGCGAGAATTCTTCTGGCTGAACCTGGGCGACCATGCGGCATAGCGCGCCACGTTCAGGCCGGCGAGCGTGTCGCTGATGCTCATGAGCGAGGCGATTTCCTGAGGCGACTTCTGCCTGAGCACTTCGATGAGTGCCTTGGAGTCGGGCGTGAACTGCGGCAACGTATGCGGCAGCCCGGGCGGAAGCGGTGTGTCGTAGTCCAGTGATTTGGCGGGGGAAAGAAGAAACAGCATGGGGTGGTTCTCTATCGCAAATGAAGACGGCCCGCAAACGGGCCGCTGAAAACATGCCGCCTTGCGCGGCCCCGAAGCGCCGGGCGCTCGGGGGCCGGGCCTGGCTTATGGCTGTTGTTGCTGGAGTGCTTCGAACGGCAGTTGCATCTTGCCCAGGTCGCGGCGGGTTTCCACCAGGATCAGGGGGCCTTCGTCGAGCACGACCGCTGGCGGGCGCTCGCGCGGCACGTGTACCGGCTTGGGCTCCGCGGCGATGGCCGCCTGAACGGCGGCGATCTTGCCGGCGTCGGAATTCACCCATTGCAGGCCGGATGCGGATGCCAGCTCATGCAGCGATTGCAGCGGCAGCTCGTAGCGACCGATGCGCGGCATGCCGGTCTGCTCCAGGCTTTCCTGCACTGCCTGAGGCGTCTGTTGCGCCTGGTATGCCTGCTCGACGGGCGCGGCCTGCGTTGCCGGAACCACGATGGCTTCGGCCGACGGCGCGACGATCACGATGCTGGGCTCTGCCGGAGCGGCTTCGGCGGGCGACTGCTCCCTGGCGGGAGCTTGCTGCCCCGGCTCGGATGCGACGGGAGCGGGCTCCTGCGCCACGGCGATGGTGGCTGCCGCGCTCTGCGCGAAGTAGCTGCGGCGGGCGGGCTGGGCGTTGCCGTCATCGTCGCTCGACGCGGCTGCTTGCGCTGCCTCGCCGGCAGGTGCGTCGCCGCTGGCGTCCGCTGCCGCGTCGGAGTTGCCGCCATTGCGGCCACGGCGGTCACGGCCATAACGGTCGCGGGAGCGGCGTTCGCGGCGTTCGCCTTCGGCGGCTGCCGCCGGCTGGGCCTGGCCATCCTGCTCCACGGCCTGTGCATTGCCATCGACGGCGCCGCTCAGGGACAGGTCGATGTCGGGCATGGGCAGCAGCAGCGGAGTTTCCGCTGCAGGAGCCGCCGCATTGGCGTCGATGGTGCGGGGGCTGCGCTCGGCGCGCTCACCGC
>NZ_JBEBOW010000023.1:0-33835 GCF_040396215.1 Diaphorobacter ruginosibacter
CCTCAACAGCGAAGCCTTGAATTCTACACCAGATTTTTTACGTTTCCGGAGAAAACCAAGATTCTTTTCCTCGAACATCCCGACTCGTAAGCCAGAACCTTAACGCCTTGCAAAAAACTCAGCGTTTGCTCGAGGAAGGGCGTGAGTATAGACCAGAAAAACCACGCTTGGATGAATTCCGCTGCTCTTTCGCAGGAAGTTTCAATGCTGCCAGACGAAACATCCTCACGGCACATTCCTCATGCCCCTACGCCAGCCTCCAGCGCGTCGATGAACATGGCAGCGACATCGAAGCCGGTTTGGTCATGTATCTCCTGAAAGCAGGTCGGGCTGGTCACGTTGATTTCCGTGACGCTTTCTCCGATCACGTCAATGCCGACGAGCAGCAGCCCCCGCTCATGCAGCAGGGGGCCGAGCGCCTGGGCGATCTTCCAGTCGGATTCGCTCAGGGCGCGTGCCACGCCCTTGCCGCCTGCGGCGAGGTTGCCGCGCACTTCGTTGCCCTGCGGAATCCGGGCAAGGCAATGGGGCACTGGCTTGCCACCGATGATGAGCACGCGCTTGTCGCCATCCACGATCTCTGGCAGGAACTTCTGCACCATGACGCTTTGCGCGCCATCCTTGTTCAGGGTTTCGATGATGCTGCCGAAATTCAGCCCGTCGGACTTGACCCTGAAGATGCCCATGCCGCCCATGCCGTCAAGCGGCTTGAGGATGATGTCTTTGTGTTCTTCGTGAAAGCGCCGGATCTGCGCCGCGTCGCGAGTCACCAGCGTGGGGCCGATGAATTGCGGGAACTCCATGATCGCCAGCTTCTCGGGATGGTCCCGCAGCGCGCCTGGCTTGTTGATGACCTTCGCGCCATCACGCTCGGCCTGCTCCAGCAAATGGGTCGAATAGATGTATTCCGCATCGAACGGCGGGTCCTTGCGCATGAGTACCGCGCCAAACTCGGCGAGCGCAACCCGTTCTTCCTTCTGCACGGAGAACCAGTGCTGCGCATCGCCCGTCAACTGGATGCGGCGGACGTCGGCCGTGACGCGCTCTCCGCGCTGCCAAGAGATGTGGCGCGGCTCGCACACCGCGATGCCATGCCCCCGGCGCTGCGCTTCGCGCATCATGGCGAAGGTCGTGTCTTTGTAGATCTTGAAGTGTTCAACCGGATCGGCAACGAAGAGGATTTGCATGTTTCAAGTTTACGCTGCGGCGCCTGTTCCTGCATGACGCGCCCGTGGCCTGCTATCCCGGCTATTGCCTGCGCGGCACCCGGCTCTGAATCACAAGTGCCAGGCTACCCGCGACGACGCCCCAGAAAGCGGAGCCGATGCCCGCCAGGGTCACGCCGCTCAAGGTGACAAGAAATGTGATCAGCGCGGCTTCGCGGTGCGGCTCCTCTCGCACCGCCGCAGCCAGTCCGCCGCCGATGGCGCCCAGCAAGGCCAATCCCGCGATTCCCATGACCAGTTCTTTGGGGAACGCGATCAGCAGCCCCGTCACCACCGCACCGAAAATGCCGATCAGTATGTAGAAGATGCCGCAGCTCGCCGCGGCGGTGTAGCGTTTGGCCGCATCCGGGTGGGCTTCCGGCCCCATGCAGATGGCGGCAGTGATGGCGCTGAAGTTCAATGCATAGCCACCGAACGGCGCGAGCACGAGCGTGGCAATGCCCGTCATGCTGATCAGGCGCGAGACCGGCATCTGGTAGCCGCTTGCGCGGATCACGGCCACGCCCGGCAGATTCTGCGACGCCATGGTCACCACGAACAGCGGCAGCGCGAGACTCATGAGGGCGGAGATGGAAAAGCTCGGCATGGTGAACACCGGCGTCGCCAGCCCCCAATGAATGGCCGACCAGTTCATCCGTCCCTGCGCAGCCGCGCACAGAACCCCCACCGCCAGGGTGCACATCACCGCATAGCGCGGCAGCCAGCGGCGCGCCACCAGATAGGCGAACAGCATCAGGACGATCAACACGGGTGCCGATTCGGCGGCGTTGAATGCCCGCATGCCGAAGCGCGCAAGCACGCCGGCAAGCAACGCCGTGGCGATTTCCTGCGGGATCCTGTCCATCGCGCGCTCGAACCAGCCGGTGGCGCCCACGACAAAGACCAGCGCGGCACTCACCATGAACGCGCCCACCGCCTCTCCCATCGTGAAGCCCCCCATCGCCCCGGCAGTCGCCAGGACGGCAGCGCCGGGGGTGGACCATGCCACCATCACCGGCTTTCTCAGAATCAGCGACGGCACGAGCGAGCACAGGCCCATGCCCAGTCCCAGCGCCCACATCCAGGACGAAATTTCCGCCGGGCTCGCGCCGAATGCTTGCGCGGCCTGAAACACGATGGCAACCGAACTGGTCAGCCCGACCAGCACGGAAACAAATCCCGCGACCACCGCCGATACCGACAGATCCCTGAAAAAAAACATGGCTTGTCCCTGCGCTCCAGCGCCGTTACCCCCGTTGCGCCCACTCCGGGCGGCTCAGCGGCAGTAGAGGAAAAATTTCGCGGCCTTCGCCCCATCGCTGCCCACGATATGCGGGCACTCAGACCTGAACCTTCGAGCCGAGTTCCACCAGGCTGTTGCTGGGCAGAAGCAGAAAGTCGGCCACTCCCGCCGCGTTGTGATGCATTTGGCCAAAAAGTTTCTGCCGCCACAGCGCCATGCCGATATTCCTGTCGCCGGGAACGAACACGTCGCGCGACAGGAAATAGCTGGTGCTCATGCTCTCGACCTCGCAGCCGCGGCCTCGCAGTTGCTGCAGCGCGGCCGGTACGTCGGGATCGTTCTTGAAACCGTAATTGATCTGCACGCTCCAGCAATCGCTGCCAAGCGCCTCGATCTGCACGCGCTTGTCCAGCCCGATCCAGGGCACCTCGTGATTCACGATGGTGACGAAGATATTCTGTTCGTGCAGCACCTTGTTGTGCTTGAGGTTGTGCAGCAGCGCCGATGGCGCCACCTTGGGATCGGAAGTCAGAAACACCGCCGTGCCCGCAACGCGCGTGACGGGCGGCTGCTGCAGCATCACCATCTGCAGGAAATCTCGCAGATCGATACCGTCGGCATGCAGCCTGTCATACACCAGATCACGCCCGCGCTTCCAGGTCATCATCACCATGAACACGCAAAAGCCGATGGTCAGCGGGAACCAGCCGCCTTCGAACAGCTTGAGCAAGTTGGATGCAAAAAAAGTCACGTCGATGCAAAAGAAGAACAGCGTCGGCGCCAGCGCCATCCACAGCGGATACTTCCAGCCGTACCGCAGCACGAAGAAGGTGAGCACGGTCGTGATCGTCATGTCCAGCGTCACCGCGATGCCGTAGGCCGCCGCCAGATTGCTGCTGGAGCGGAACATCATCACCGCCAGCGCGATGGCCACGCACAGACTCCAGTTGATGAACGGAATATAGATCTGGCCCATGTCGCGCACGCTGGTGTGCTCGATCTGGATGCGTGGCAGGTAGCCCAGCTGAATGACCTGCTTGGTGACGCTGAAGGCCCCCGTGATCAGGGCCTGCGAGGCGATCACCGTCGCCATGGTCGCCAGCACCACCAGCGGCAGCACCGCCCAACCCGGGGCCAGCATGAAGAACGGGTTCTTGATGGCGTCGGGATTTTCCAGAACCAACGCCCCCTGGCCGAAGTAGCACAGCGTGAGCGCCGGCATGGCGATGGTGAACCACGCCAGGCGGATGGGCTTGCGCCCGAAATGCCCCATGTCGGCATACAGCGCCTCCGCCCCGGTCACGCAGAGCACGACCGCGCCGAGAATCACGAAGCTGACGAGCGGATTGCCGAAGATGAAACCCAGCGCATAGTGCGGACTCAGGCCGCGCAGCACCGTGGGATGGGCAGCGATGTTCCAGATGCCCAGGACCGCGATGCTCAGGAACCAGAACAGCATGACCGGACCGAAGAACTTGCCGATGCCGCCGGTGCCGTGCTTTTGGAGCCAGAACAGCACAATCAGCACGGCCAGCGTCAGCGGAACGACGACCCTGGCGAAATGCGCGGAGACGATCTCCAGCCCCTCCACCGCCGAAAGCACCGAGATGGCCGGCGTGATCACGCCATCGCCATAGAAAAGACAGGTGCCGAAAATACCGATCATCATCAGCACCGACCGCAGCCGCGGCCTGTCCTTGACCGCCTGGGATGCAAGCGCCAGCATGGCGATCAGTCCGCCCTCGCCATTGTTGTCGGCCCGCAGCACCAAGGCCACGTATTTGAGCGACACGATCAGCGTCAGCGTCCAGAAAAGCACGGACAGGATGCCGTACACATTGTCATGCGTGAACGGCACATAGCCCGAGCCAAACACCTCCTTCAACGTGTACAGGACACTGGTGCCGATATCTCCGTAGACAACGCCGATCGCGCCCAATGTGAGCGAGGCAAGAGAGGATTTGGTGTTTTGCACAAATTCAGCAGGCGGACATGGGAGCCGGGTACGCCCTGGAGATCAATCAATGGCCGCCATTTTGCGCCGTCATTGAACGGAAGCAAACAACAGGGTGGATGTAGCGCATTTACAACTCAACGGACATCCATGGACAGCGCATTCACACCTGGAGAAAGCCATGGCGCGCCCCCGATTGCGCCTCGATTGCGCGAGCGGTTGTCAGTCGTACACCTCGGCATTCGGGTCGGTGGCCTCCAGCTCATAGCTCGCCGCCAGCATCGCCAGGCGGGCGATCACCCCGTACATATAGAAGCGGTTCGGCGCGCTCGCGCCAGGGCGGGCGCCCGGCTGCGGCATGTGCGTGCTGTGCTCGAAAGCCAGCGGCACGAAGCTGGCACCCGGCGCGTTCAGGTTCTCGTCCGTGCCGCGCTCGGCGTGCATGCGGTAGAAGCCGCCGACCACATAGCGGTCCATCATGTAGACCACCGGCTCGGCCACCGCTTCCTGCACGCGCTCGCGGGTCAACACGCCCTCCTGCACGATCACGTCATGCACGACCTGTCCATCCTTGATGACGGCCATCTTGTTGCGCGTCTTGCGGTTCAGGTCGTCCAGTTCCTTGGCGTCCCGCACCGTCATGATGCCCATGCCATAGGTGCCGTTGTCGGCCTTCACCACCACCCACGGCTTCTCGTTGATGCCGTATTCCTTGTACTTTCTGCGCACCTTGGTGAGCGTCGCATCCACCGCTGCCTGCAACGTATCGAGGCCCACCCCTTCGTTGAAATCGACACCCTCGACCTTGGTGAACAACGGGTTGATCAGCCACGGATCGATACCCAGCATCTTGCCGAACCTTTTTGAAACTTCCTCGTAGCTCTGGAAATGCCGGCTCTTGCGGCGCACGCTCCAGCCGGCATGCAGCGGCGGCAGCAGGTATTGTTCATAGAGCTCCTCCAGAATGCCCGGAGCGCCCGCGGACAGATCATTGTTCAGCAAGATCGTGCAGGGATCGAAGTTCTTCAGCCCCAGGCGGCGCTTGGTGCGGATCACCGGCTCCAGCGTGATCGACTCGCCGTGCGGCAGGGTGATCGTCGTGGCCTTCTTGATTTCAGGGCTGATGGAGCCCACGCGCACGTTCAGGCCCGCCATGTTGAAGATGCGCTGCAACTGCATCACGTTGGCAAGATAGAAGGTGTTGCGTGAATGGTTCTCGGGAATGATCAGCAGGTTGCGCGCCTCGGGGCAGATCTTCTCGATGGCGGCCATGGCCGCCTGCACCGCCAGCGGCAGCATCTGATCGGTGAGATTGTTCCAGCCGCCCGGAAACAGGTTGGTGTCGACCGGCGCCAGCTTGAAGCCCGCATTGCGAATGTCCACGGACGAATAGAACGGCGGCGTGTGCTCCATCCATTCCAGGCGAAACCAACGCTCGATGGCGGGCATCGAGTCCAGAATGCGTTGTTCCAATTCGTTGATTGGCCCGGTCAGGGCGGTAATGAGATGGGGAACCATCAATGTCCTCGCAAAACACTTGGGGCGGGTTGACGGAGCATTTTAGGCGACTCATTCCACGCGCGGCCACGGACACCGCGCGCGATGCCGTTGCGCAACAAGCGCCCGAAGCCGCTCAGCGGCGCCAGAACGTGGGCGTCAGCAACGCGATGAAGCTCAGGATCTCCAGGCGTCCGAGCAGCATGCCCAGCGTGCAGACCCAGAGCTGAAAATCCGTCAGCACCGCATAGCTGGAACTGGGCCCGAGGCGGCCGAGCGCCGAGCCCGCGCAGTGCACGCTCGCCAGCACGGCCGAAAACGCCGTGACCGGATCAAGGTCCGTCAGCAGCAGCGCCATGCTCAGCACGATCACCGTGGCTCCATACATCAGCATGAATGCCAGCACGGAAAAGATCATGCGGTCGTCCACCACCGCATTGCCGAGCCGCACGGGCTGGACTGCCGATGGGTGGATGATGCGCGTCATCTCACGCTTGGCCTGCTTGAGCAGAATCAGCATGCGCGCCATCTTGATGCCGCCGCCGGTCGATCCCGCGCCCGTTGCGACGCCCGAGAGCATGAGCATGAACACCGGAGCGAACACCGGCCAGCCGAGATAGTCCGTGGTCGTGTAGCCCGTCGTGGTTGCCACCGAGACCACCTGGAACATCCCCATGCGCAACGCCTGCAGCGGCTGGTACACGCCCTTGGCCCACAACAGCAGCGCCACCAGCAGTCCGCCGCCCACGAGCGTGACCATCGTTGCGCGCATTTCGATGTCGCGCCAGAACCCGCGCCAGTTCCCCTTGCGCAGCGCCATGAAGTACAGCGCGAAATTGCAACTGGCCGCGAGCATGAAAAAGATCGCGATGCCCTCCATCAGCGGTGACTTGAAATGGGCGAAGCTCGCGTCATGCGGCGTCAGCCCTCCCAGGCTCACGGTGGAGAACATGTGCATGATGGCATCCTCGGGCGTCATCCCGGCCCACCAGTATCCCAGCGCGCAGAACAGCGAAAACAGCACGTAGACGCCCCACAGGCCCTTGGCCGTCTCGGTCATGCGCGGCGTGAGCTTGGTGTCCTTGACCGGCCCCGCCGCCTCCGCCTTGAACAATTGGCTCGCTCCGACACCCAGCAGCGGCAGCACGGCCACCGCCAGAATCAGGATTCCCATGCCGCCGATCCACTGCATGAACGTGCGCCACATGTTGATCGACAGCGGCAGCCGGTCCAGGTTGGACATGACCGTCGAGCCCGTCGTCGTCAACCCGGAGACTGCCTCGAAGTAGGCATGCGTGAACGACATCGGCTGGCCGGTCTGGTAAGAGCCGAGCAGCAGCGGCACCGCGGCAAACAGCGGCAGCACCACCCAGACCATCGACACCAGCAGCACGCCGTGGCGCGGCAGCAATTCGCGCTGATACCTGCGGGTGCACAACCACAGAATGGCGGACACGAGGAACGTCAGCAGCATGGAGACGGCATAGCTGCGCCACAACCCGTCGTCCGCATGGAGCGACGCCGCCAACGGGATGAACTGCGCGCCCGCGAACATCGCAAGCAGCGCGCACAACAAACGCAGGACTGGCAGGATGTCGGACATGATCGGTATGGCCTCGCGCCCGCGTCAGAAATAAGTGGCGCTGACGCGGAAGAGCTTCTCCACGTCCTTCACCAGGCGCTTGTTGGACAGGAAGAACACCACGTGATCGTTGCTCTCGATGACCGTGTGGCTGCGCGGAAGAATCACCTGAGGTTCCTGCTCGGCCTGCTCGTGCTGCGCGTCCGGGTCCGTCGGATCGGGCAGCCCGCGCACGATCAGACCCATCGTCACCTCGGGCGGCAGATGGATTTCGCTGATCTTGCGCCCGACCACGCGCGAGCTTTTCCGGTCGCCGCGGGCCACGATTTCCAGCGCCTCCGCCACGCCGCGGCGCAGGCTGTGCACCGCCTGCACGTCGCCCTGGCGCACATAGGCCAGCAATTCGCCGAGCATGGCCTGCGCGGGCGATAGCGCGATGTCGATCTGGGTGCCGTGCATCAGGTCGGCGTAGCTGCGGCGGTTGATGAGCGCCAGCACGCGGCGCGCGCCCATGCGTTTGGCCAGCAGGCTGGCCATGATGTTGTTCTCGTCATCGCTGGTGAGCGCCAGGAACAGATCGACGTTCTCGATGCTCTCGCTGCTCAGGATGTCCTCGTCGGTGGCATCGCCCTGGAGCACGAGCACGTCGGAGGGAACCTGCGAGGCCAGCTCCACGCAGCGGTCCGGATTCACCTCGATGATCTTGATGTGCTGGTTGCCCTGCCTGGTGAGCTGGCGCGCCAGGCGCAGCGCCACCTTGCCGCCGCCAGCCACCATGATGCGGCGCACCGGCCTGGCCTGCTGGCCGCTCGGGCGATGGAACGACGCCAGGACCTGCGCGATCTGCTCACGCCCGGAGAGCACGAAGACTTCATCGCCCGGCTCCACCATGGTCGCGCCATCGCAGTAGATGAAGCGGTCCGGCTCGTCCGCGAAGCGCCGGTAGATGGCCACGATGCGCATCGCCACGTCGGGCGCCATCAGCCGCAATGCGCTGATGCGGTGGCCGACCATCGGCGCGCCGCCGCGCGCGCGCACCGCCACGATGCACGCCCTGCCGCCCGCGAACTCGCGCACCTGCATGGCCTCGGGAAACTCGATCAGCTTGCCGATGTAGCGCGTGAGCGATTCCTCGGGACAGATGACCCGGTCCACGTCGAAGCCCTCCTTGCCCAGAAGCTGCTCCGATTTCTCGAGGGAGGACGAGCGCACCCGCGCGATCAGCTTGGGGATGTTGAACATCACCTTCGCCACCTTGCAGCACACCAGGTTGGTCTCGTCCTGCGCCGCGCAGGCGATCAGCAGATCGGTATCGTTGGCGCCCGCGTCGGCAAGCACGGTGGGATCGATGCCGTTGCCCACCACACCCCGCAGGTCATAGCGCGCCTGCAGTTCGCGCAGGCGCTCCGCGTCCTGGTCGATCACCGTGATGTCGTTGCGCTCCGACACCAGGCTGTCCGCCACGCTTTCCCCCACCCGGCCAGCGCCCAAAATGATGATTTTCATGAAAAGTAAAACACCTCTTGAGCCGCTTCAATGCGGCCCGCGGCAGGGGCGGCGCGCAGAAGCGGTGTCCGGGGCGCCAGGCGCGTCATCGCAAACAATGCGGGAAACACTTCACGTCCCTGGCGGATTCAGTTGCGGATTTCCCCTTCTCCGAGCACGATCCATTTCAGTGAGGTCAGGCCTTCGATACCCACAGGGCCGCGCGCATGGAACTTGTCGGTGCTGATGCCGATCTCCGCGCCCAACCCGTACTCGAAGCCGTCGGCGAAGCGCGTGCTGGCATTCACCATGACGCTGGCCGAATCCACCTCGCGCAGGAACTTCTGCGCATGCATATGATGGGTGGTGAGAATGGCCTCCGTGTGATGGCTGGAATATTTGTTGATGTGGGCAATGGCTTCATCCACACCTTCCACGATCTTCACGCTGATGATCGGCGCCAGATACTCTTCGCTCCAGTCGCTTTCGGTTGCCAGCGCCAGCCTGGCGCCGGCAACCTGTCCGAGAATCTCCAATGCCTCGGGCGTGCCGCGCATCTCCACTCCCTTGGCGGCGAAGACTTCGCCGATGCGGGGCAGGAACTCGGCCGCCACGCCGCGCGCCACCAGCAGGCTTTCGCTGGCGTTGCAGGGGCTGTACTTCTGCGTCTTGGCATTTTCCGTGACCTTGACGGCCATCGCGATATCGCACGGATCATCCACGTACGTATGGCAATTGCCGTCGAGATGCTTGATGACCGGCACGCGCGCGTCGCGGCTGATCCGCTCGATCAACCCCTTGCCGCCGCGCGGGATGATCACATCCACATGGTCGGGCATGGCAATGATCCGGCCCACCACCTCGCGGTCGGTCGTCTGCACCAATTGCACGCCGTGGCCGGGCAGGCCGGCTTCGGCGAGCGCCTTCGCCACCAGCAGCGCCAACGCCTTGTTGGATTCGATCGCCTCCGAGCCGCCGCGCAGGATGCAGGCATTTCCGCTCTTGATCGACAGGCTTGCCGCCTCGATGGTCACGTTCGGGCGGCTCTCGTAGATCATGCCGAACACGCCGATCGGCACGCGCATCTGCCCCACGCGAATGCCGCTGGGCTGCTGCTTCATGCCCAGCACTTCCCCGATGATGTCCGGCATGGCGGCCAATTGCTCGCAGCCCTGGGCGCAGGTCTCCAGCACCTTGGGCGTGAGCTTCAGGCGATCGACCATGGGCTCCGCCAGCCCGGCGGCGCGCGCGCGCTCCAGGTCGCGTGCATTGTCGATCTGCAGCGCGTCCACGTTTTCGCGCAGCAAGCGGGCCAGCGCCTTGAGAGCCTTGCTCTTTACGGCGGATGGGGCACGGGCCATCAACGCGGATGCGGCCCTGGCCTGCACTCCGAGCGAGAGGGAATATTCAGCGATATTGAGCGCGTTCATGGACGTGATTTTGGCCTATCTTGCCCATCCCGCGCTCAAGTGGGCGTGTTCCGGTTACCCTGGAGCCAGTATTCACCCTTTTCGATCATGTCCGACACCGCCAGCCACGAACTGCAACTACTGCGCGAGCAGCTCCAGCAACTTCAGCGCGGCAGCATGGCCGCCCACGCCTTCAGCGACGCCTGGCGCGCCCGCGGCGCCTTGCTTTCCGCCCTGCCCGCGCGCTATTCGGAGGTGCTTTTCAGCCTGCTCGACCGGCTGGAGGCCGGTGCGCTGTTCACCGAGGAAAGCTGCTCGTTCAGCCAGAAGGACCTGACCGACAACCTGCGGATGTGGGCCGACAAGGCGGAGCAGCAGCTCATGCGCGAATCACCGCCCTGATCAATCCACCTCCACTGCGCTGGGCAGGAACAGCACCGCGCTGACCCCCGGCGCCCGGTTGCGCACCCGCAAATCACCGCCCAGCGCCAATGCCAGGTCGCGGCAGATGGCAAGGCCCAATCCAGCGCCCTTGCCGCCGCCCTCCGTGATGAAGGGCTCGAACAGCCGCTGAGCCACATGGGGCGAGAGACCTTTTCCGCTGTCCCATACCTCCAGTTCCCAGCCGTGCGCAGGCACGCCATCGCATGCGCGCAGGCGCATGCCCAGCTCCGCCCCGGGCGCCGAATGCTGGATGGCGTTGGTCAGCAGGTTCTTGAGGATTTCCTCCACCATCCAGCGCGGGCCTCTCCAGACGGCCTCGGCCTGCGGCGCGTCCAGCGAGAATTCGAACTGCTGGCGCGCGAGCAGGGGGGACAGCTCCACCGCGACGTCCTGCATCAGGCCGCGCAGATCGACCGCCTCCTTGCGCGCGTGCTCGTGCGGATCGCTTTGCGCGCGGTTCCACATCAGCAGCTGGTGCACGACGCGGCTGGTGCGGCTCGTCGTATCCGCGATGCTGCCCAGCGCCTCCCGCGCCGGCACATCGCCCTTGAGTCCCGACTCGGCATGCAATTGCAGCACCGCCAAAGGAGTGCGCAGCTGGTGCGACGCGTCCGCCACGAAACGCTGCTGCCGCTGCCGCGATCCGTCCACGCGCGCCAGGAGCCCGTTGAATGCCGCGAGCAGCGGCCCCACCTCCTCGGGAAGGGACGCCGTGGCGATGGGCTTGAGATCCTCCGGGCTGCGCTGCTCCACCGACCGCGCCAGCACCCGCAGCGGCCGCAGCGCGGCGGTGGCCACGAACCACATCGCCAGCAGCAACAGCAGCAGCAGCGCCATCTGGCGCGCCAGGGTGTTCCAGAGAATCGCGCGTCCGATGGCGTACCGGTAAGACACGTACTCTCCCACCTGCACGACCACATACCGCATACCCTCCGCCGACTCCACCGGCTGCCACAGCGCCACGAACCGCGCCGGCTCGCCGTCCGGCATCCGGTGATCGAAAAACTGCAGCCGCGACGCATAGGCGTCGTTGACCGCAGGCAGTCCCGTATAGGCGGGCAGCGAGGCGTCGCCCGCCAGGAAATCGCCGTTCAGGAAATTCACCCGGTACAGCAACGGGCTGCGTCCCGGCTGCTCGCGCACGTCCATCCGCACATCGGTTGCGTACAGCTCCAGCGCCGTGTGCGGCATCGTCACCTGCAACTGGCCGCGCTCCAGCCGGATCATGTCGCCGAGCGCGTGCGCCGCGCTCACGAGCAAGCGGTCATATGCCGTCTGCGTGGTGGCCAGGGCGTTGCGGTAGCCCAGCCAGGCATCGAAGAGGACGAAAACGAGCATCGGCACCGCCATCCAGGCCAGCAGGCGGCGGCGCAACGAGAACGCGCCCGCCAGCGGGGCCGCATCAATGTCCCGGGCCGCCGGCACCGCCGTCTCCGCCGCCATCGTCCCCGCACTCCTGGATCAGGTAGCCCACGCCCCGCAACGTGGTGATCCGCACACCCGTTCCCAGCAGCTTCTTGCGCAGGCGATGAGCGACGACCTCGACCGCATCCGACTGCGTGGCCTGTCCGGATGGAAACACCATGGCGTTCAGCCGCTCCTTGGTCACCGCATGGCCAGGCCGCTCCACCAGCGCGGCCAGCAACGCCGATTCGCGCGGCGTCAGCTCCAGCGCCCGGCCATCGACATATGCCACGTGCGACGCCCGCTCCACCCGCAACCGGCCGCAGCGCATCTCTCCCGAAGCGCCACCCGCGCGCCGGCACAGGGCGCGCAGCCGCGCCTCCAGTTCATCCAGGTCGAAGGGCTTGGCCAGGTAATCATCCGCGCCGGCATTGAGTCCGGCCACGCGATCGCCCACCGCGCCGCGCGCCGTGACGACCAGCACCGGCACGTCGTTGCCCTTCGCGCGGATCCTGGAGACCAGTTGCAGTCCGTCCATCACCGGCAGGCCCAGGTCGAGCATGACCACGTCATACTGTCCCGCGCCCAGATGGACCAGCGCCTGCATGCCGTCCATGCAGTGCTCCACCGCGATGCCCCTCCGCGTCAGCACCCGCGACAGGGCCGCGCTGAGATCCAGGTCGTCCTCCACCAGCAGGACCTTCATGCGCGCTCCACGCTGCAAACAGGTGCGGCGCGGCAACCTGTCCGGTGCGGCGCGTTGCACCAGGAACGGAATTTATTTGTCATTTTGAAAGCCATCTGAAAGCAAAGCGCAAGCCAGTCGAAAGACTCCCGATGATCGCTCAAATCACACTCCATATAGTCGGGCCTGTTACCTACTACTCTCCACAACACGTTCCGACCACGAACGCACAAGGATAAGAGATGACCTTGCAATTCTCCGCCCGCTCCGCACTCGCCGGCCTGGCGCTGCTCGCCGCATCCGGCGCCACATTCGCGCAGGAGGCCTGCGCCAACCGCGGCGACCTGGACACCCAGTTCTGCGACGCCAACAAGGACCTGGTGGCCGATACGCCCACCGATCCCAAGAAGCTGCGCGATCCCAGCACGCTGGTGTTCGCCTTCACGCCGGTGGAAGATCCCTCCATCTACGAAAAGCTGTTCCGCCCCTTCATGGGCCACCTCTCGCAGTGCGTCGGCAAGAAGGTCGTGTTCTTCCCGGTCCAGTCCAATGCCGCGCAGATCGAGGCCATGCGCTCCGGCCGCCTGCACATCGCCGCATTTTCTCCCGGCCCGGTCAACTTCGCCGTCAACCTGGCTGGCGCGGTGCCGTTCGCCATCCGCGGCAACGAGCACGGCCCCGTCGGCATGTACCTGAAGATGATCGTCCAGAAGGGCAGCAGCTACCAGAAGCTGGAGGACCTCAAGGGCAAGCGCATCGCGCATACATCGCCTTCCTCCAATTCCGGCAATCTCGCGCCGCGCGCGCTGTTCCCCAAGCTCGGCATCACCCCGGACAAGGACTACAAGGTGGTGTACTCCGGCAAGCATGACCAGTCGATCCTCGGCGTGAAGACCGGCGACTACGACGCCGCTCCCGTCGCCAGCGACGTGCTGGAGCACATGACCGAGCGCGGCGTGGTCGGCAAGGACGATTTCCGCGTGCTCTACACCAGCGAGATGTTCCCGACGGACGCCTATGCCTTCGCGTACAACCTCACGCCGGCGCTCCAGGAAAAGATCAAGGGCTGCTTCTTCAACTACAAGGTGCCTGCCGAAATGGCCAAGGGCCTGGGCGGCGACCGCTTCCTGCCCATCACTTACCAGAAGGACTGGGAACTGGTGCGCACCGTCGCCCAATCATCCGGTGAATCGTTCACCCGCGAGGCCTTCGACAAGGCTGCGCAGAAGAAATAACGGCTCAAGGAAGCGCGCGGGCGGATGTTGAAAACACATCCGCCCGCGTTGTCATTTCAGGACCGCGTTTCAAGGCGGCCCCGGATCCGCCCGCGCCGCGCCGCACGCCTCGAAACCACGACGGCTTCACCACCGAAAAGCCGCAAACCCATTGAAAGCCTGAAAGCCCACCCCAATGAACCAGGAACCAACCACGTCCAGCGCGATTGAAATCCGCGAGCTGGTCAAGGAATACCGCGCTGGCCAACCGATCCTGAAATCCATCAGCCTGACGCTGCCCTCGTCGGGCCTCACCTGCATCATCGGCCCCTCCGGCACCGGCAAATCCACGCTGCTTCGCTGCATCAACCGCCTGGTCGACCCCACCTCGGGCGAGATCATCGTGAACATCGCGGGCCAGCGGACCGACATGGCGAAACTGCGCGGCAGCGAACTGCGCAACGCGCGCCGCCATATCGGCATGGTGTTCCAGGAATACAACCTCGTCGATCGCCTGAGCGTGATGGAGAACGTGCTCACCGGCCGCCTCGGCTATCTGTCCGCATGGCGGGCATGGCGGCGCAAGTTCGACGCCGAGGATTTCGTCCATGCGCAGCAGCTCCTCGACGAAGTGGGCCTGGGCGACTTCGCATCGCGCCGCGCCGACTCGCTCAGCGGCGGCCAGCGCCAGCGCGTGGGCATCGCGCGCGCGCTCATGCAGCGCCCTTCCGTGCTGCTGGCCGACGAACCCACCTCCTCGCTCGACCCCAAGACATCCATCGAAATCATCCAGCTGCTGCGCGAGCAGGGCATCCAGCGCCGCATCCCCGTGCTCGTGAACATCCACGACGTGGATCTGGCGCGCAAGTTCGCCGACCGCGTCATCGGCATGACCGGCGGCCACGTCGTCTATGACGGCGCCCCCGAAGGCATCACCGACGAGCACCTGTCCACCATCTACGGAGGCAAGGCATGGCTGGAATAGGCACTCCCGCAGGCGCCGCGCCGCGCCGCAGGCCATTCAGCATGGGCTGGCAGCAAAAGGCGGCGATGCTGGCGCTGCTCGCCTACTGCGTCTGGGCCCTCTCGGCCATGGGCGTGAACAGCGAACGGCTGGCCAACGGCTGGTCCGCCGCTGCCAAGTTCATCGGCCTGATGTTTCCGCCGCAGATGGGCAAGATGGACGAGCTCTGGCAGGGCCTCAAGGAGACCATGCAGATCGCGGTGCTCGCCACCGCCGCCGGCATTGCGCTGAGCCTGCCCGTCGGCCTGATGTCCGCCGCCAACATGTCGCCCGCGCCGCTGCGCGCACTGGGCCGCGGCCTGATCGCGGTATGCCGCGCGCTGCACCCGGTGATCAGCGCGATCCTGTTCGTCAAGGCCGTGGGCTTCGGTCCGCTCGCCGGAATCCTGGCGCTGGTGGTCGCCACGGTCGGATTCGTCGGCAAGCTGTTCGCCGATGCGATCGAGGAGATTTCTCCCAAGCCGATCGAGGCCATCCGGGCCACCGGCGCCTCGTTCATGAACGTGGTCCTGTTCGGCGTTCTGCCCCAGGTGATCAGCCGTTTCGTGGGATTCGCCACCTATCAGCTCGACTCCAACCTGCGCAACTCCACCATGGTCGGCATCGTCGGCGCGGGCGGCATCGGCGGCGTGCTGTTCGCTGCCTTCCTGCGCTATGAATACAACTTCGTGTTCACGATCCTGGCCGCCGTCATCATCATCATCGTCGCAGGAGAACTCGTGGTCACTGCGGTGCGAAAGGCGCTGAATGTCTGAAGCCGGCATCAACCCGCGAGCCCCGGCGAAATGGGAGCGGTTCACCTCGGGGCAGCGCATGCTGCGCTACGTGCTGTGGATCTTTTGCGTGTGGGCCATCGTGCAATCGGTGCGCTACATCGAGGTGATCCCGGAGTTCCTCTACGACGCGCCCGAGCAGATGGCCGACATGCTGGGCCGCATGTGGCCCATCGACTGGGCCTACTTCCAGCCCGACGTGCTGCAGGGCCTCACGGAGACACTGCACATGGCGACGCTGGGAACCATTCTTTCGCTGTTCCTCGCACTGCCGCTGGGCGTCATGGTCGCGCCCAACATCACCAGGAGCAGGACGCTGAACTTCGTCGCCAGGGTCGTGCTGGTGGCCAGCCGCTCGGTGAACTCGCTGGTGTGGGCGATGCTGTTCGTCGCCATCTTCGGCCCGGGGCCGCTCGCTGGCATGTTCGCCATCGCGCTGCGCTCCGTGGGCTTCGTCGGCAAGCTCATCGGCGAGGCGCTGGAGCAGACGCCCAAGGGATCGATCGAAGCGCTGCAGGCGGCGGGGGCCGGCAAGTTCTCGCAGCTATGGTACGGCTACTGGCCGCAGATCAAGCCAGCCTTCTGGTCCGTGGCGCTGCTGCGCTGGGACATCAACGTGCGTGAATCCGGCGTGCTCGGGCTGGTCGGAGCGGGCGGTATCGGCGTGGTGCTCAACACCTGCATCGACCTGTTCCAGTGGGACCGGGTCGCGCTGGTGCTGTTCACCATCCTGGTGGTGGTGGCGGCGGCGGAAATCGCCGTGCTGCAGATCCGCAGGCGCGTGCTGTAGCGGGCAGCCCGGGGCACGCTGGCGCGGGCGCCCCGCATCCGCACAAACCCGGGAGTGCAAGGGCTGGCGCCTGGCCTATAGTGGCTCCCGTCCACAGAGCAGATGCCGCGCTCCGGCTGCCGGACGCGGCATTTTTGTGCCGGGCCACCCCATGACATCAAGCGCCCCGGGGGCGCATGGGGCGTTTCCATGTGCACGCTTCCCGTTCATATCCCATCCGTGAGAAGGACCGCCACATCATGCGCAGCCACTGGTTCACCGAACACCCGCTCTTCACGCCGCTCGCGGCACTGGCCATGCTGACGGCCACCAGCTTCGTCCACGCCGAGGTCTACCCGCGCGAAAGCATGATCAAGGCCGAGAAGAAGGAAGCAGCGGGCGGCAAGGGCGTGCTGCATGGTGAATATGCCTTCACGCGCGACATGCCCAGGAAGGACGAGGCCATCAAGGAAATCAGCTGGCTCACGCTCAAGCCGGGCGACTCCATCGGGTACCACAAGCACACGACGAACGAGGACACCTACATCATCATCTCGGGCACCGGCGTCTTCAAGGACAAGGACGGCAAGGACGTTCCGGTGAAGGCGGGCGACGTGACCATCGTGCGCAAGGGCGAATCGCACGGGCTGACGGCCACGGGCTCCGAGCCGCTGGTATTCGTGGATGTGATCGCGGAGCAGTGATTCGCGCGCTCAGCGCGGCGCGCAGGCCTTGCACAGCTGCAGCCCCAGCCGCTGCAGCGCCAGCCATCCGCTGTGCGGCCAGTCAGGCTGCTTCAGGCCCTTGACGATGCCATCGACGATGTGCGCCGATTGCAGAAGGCGCGCCAGCGCCGCATCGCCCACGTTCGGGAGAACGCGCTCGAACAGCCGCTCCTTCGTCCCCCAGATCCGGTTCTCGCGCAAGGCCATGGGCAGGGGCTTGCCCGCGTTCATCGCATCCTTCACACGCTTCAATGCCCGGATGTCCTCGGCCAGCGCCCAGTGCACCAGCACTTCGGCCTCGCCCTCGGCCTGCAGGCCGTCCAGCATGCGCTGCATGCGGGCGACATTGCCCGACAGCACGGCCTCGGAGAGCTTGAAGACGTCGTAGCGGGCGACGTTGAGCACGGCCTGCTCGACCTGCGTCCAGCTCAGCTCGCCCGACGGATAGAGCAGTGCGAGCTTCTGGATTTCCTGGTGCGCGGCAAGCAGGTTGCCTTCCACCCGGTCTGCGAAGAATGCCAGCGTGCGCTGCCCCTCCTCGCCCGGGACCACGCGCTGGCCCTGCTGCGAGAGGCGCTGCGCGATCCATTGAGGCAAGGCGCCGCGCTCGACGGGATCGATCTGGATGCTGGCGCCCGCGGCATCGAGCGCGCTGAACCATGCGCCCGTCCTGGTCGCCTTGTCCAGGCGCGGCAGCATCACGACGGTGAGCGTGCCCTCGTTGCCCGCCGCTTCCTGGGCGATCTGCTGAAGGGCCGCGCCTCCATCCTTGCCCGGCTTGCCCGAGGGAATGCGGATTTCAATGATCTGCTTGTCGGCAAAGAGCGAGAGCGATCCGCTCGCGGCAAGCACCCCGCTCCAGTCGAAATGCGCGCCCTGCGCCGTAAAGCTGCTGCGCTCGCAATAGCCATGCGCGCGCGCGGCGGTGCGGATGGCGTCCATCGCCTCCTGCTGCAGCAACGGCTCATCGCCGTGCAGCACGTACAGCGGCCTGACGCCCTTTTGCAGATGGGCCGCGAGCTGGTTCAAAGCAACTTGCATGCGTTCACCGGCGTGAGGGTCAGGAGACGGGAATCATCTTGACCGTCGCGAGGCGGCGCATCAACTGCTGCACCAGATCGGTCTGCATGTTCTTGAACAGCATGGCCTCTTCGCCTTCCTTGGACAGCGCGACCGATTCGTTGTAGCTCACGTCGCGCTGCTGCAGCAGCTCCGTATTGGGGATGTATTCCTGGCCCTGCTGGCCGGTCAGCGAGAAATGCAGCCGCAGCCGCAACTGCAATTCGCGCACCTGGCCCGATGCGTTCAGGCCCACCACGACACGCTCCCGGTTCTCCGAGAGGATGTTGCAGATCACTTCCGCTTCAGTGATGCGTTCAGGTTCGGTGATCACCGTGATGTCGCCGCCCGCGCCCTTGAGCGTGCGGGTCAGCTCGCGCGCCAGCGACGAACCGGGCTGCGCCTTCACATGGATCGACTTGAAGCTGAAATTGGGCGCGCCGCGCAGGCGAAAGCCGCAGGCCGCCAGCAGCGGTGCGGCGGCGAACATGGTGAGAACGGTACGTTTTTGCATCATGGCGCTTGGCTTCTCCTGCGTGACTTGCTGCATCGGCCGTCAGACGACCACGTTGACCAGACGGCCCGGCACGATGATGATTTTCTTCGGCGCCTTGCCTTCGGCGAATTTGTGGTACTCCTCGTTGGCAAGGGCCGCGGCCTCGATGGAAGCCTTGTCGGCCTGTGCCGCCACGCGGATCGCGCCGCGCAGCTTGCCGTTCACCTGCAGCATGAGCTCGATCTCGTCTTGCACCAGCGCCTGTGGATCCACCTGCGGCCAGGCCGCGTCGAGCAGCTCGCCCTGCGCGCTGGCGTAGCCGAGTTCGGTCCACAGCACATGGCACAGGTGCGGTGTCGCGGGGTAGAGCGCGCGGATCAGGATGCCGAAGCACTCGATCACCGCTTCGCGGCCACCCTCGGCATCAAGCGCCTTGAAGTCCTCGAGGGCGTTGATCATCTTCATCGCACCGGAGACCACGGTGTTGTACTGCATGCGCTGGTAGTCGTAGTCCACCTGCTTGAGCACGGTATGGATTTCCAGGCGCAGCGCCTTGGCTTCCTTGCCGAAGGCAACGCCCACGGCGCCATCCCGGGCCGTGGCCTTGGCGCGCGCGGCGTCGAACCCGGATGCGGCCAGCTTCGCGCCGAAGTTGTACACGCGGCGCAGGAAGCGGTAGCTGCCCTCGACAGCCGAATCGTTCCACTCGAGCGTGAGCTCCGGCGGCGAGGTGAACATGGTGTACAGGCGCGCGGTATCCGCGCCGTACTTCTGGATCAGCTCCTGTGGATCGACGCCGTTGTTCTTGGACTTGGACATCGTGCCCACGCCCTCGTAGTCGATCGCCGTGCCCACGGGCAGCATGCCGTCGGCGCTGTCCACCGCCACCTTGAGCCTGGCGCCGAGGATCTTGCCGGATTCGTCGAACACGTGCTCGACGTCCTTGGGCCAGAAGTACTCCTTCCCGCCCTTGGCCGTGCGGCGGCTGTAGATATGGTTGAGCACCATGCCCTGGGTGAGCAGCCGGGTGAACGGCTCATCGACCTTCACCAGGCCCATGTCGCGCATCACCTTGGTCCAGAAACGCGCGTACAGCAGGTGGAGAATGGCGTGCTCGATACCGCCGATGTACTGGTCCATCGGCATCCAGTAGTCGGCGCCATCGGCCACCATCTTCTCGCCGTTCTTCGCATCGCAATAGCGCATGAAGTACCACGACGAATCGACGAAGGTGTCCATGGTGTCGGTTTCGCGGCGCGCGGGCTTGCCGCAGCATGGGCAGACCACGCCGGCGTGGAAGGCTTCGCTCTTGACGAGCGGGTTGCCCGACCCGTCCGGCACCAGGTCCTGCGGCAGCACCACCGGCAGATCCTTCTCGGGCACGGGCTGCGGGCCGCAGTCTTCGCACAGGATCATCGGGATCGGCGTGCCCCAGTAGCGCTGGCGGCTGATGCCCCAGTCACGCAGGCGCCAGGTGGTCTTGAGCTCGCCCAGCCCCTTGCCCTCGAGCACCTTGGCGACAGCGGCGACGGCATCCTTGTAGCCCATGCCGTCGAAGTCGCCGGAATGGATGACGACGCCGCGCTCCTTGTCGCCGTACCAGTCGTGCCACTGCGTGGCGTCGTAGCTCTCGCCCTCGACCTTCACCACCTGCCGGATCGGCAACTGGTACTTCAGGGCGAATGCGAAATCGCGCTCGTCATGCGCCGGCACGCCCATCACGGCGCCGTCGCCATAGCTCATGAGCACGTAGTTGCCCACCCACACTTCAAGCTGCCCGCCGGTGATGGGATGCGTGACGAACAGGCCCGTCGGCAGGCCTTCCTTTTCCTTGACGGCCAGTTCAGCCTCGGTCGTGCCGCCCTTCTTGCATTCCTCGATGAAGGCCGCGAGCCGGGGGTTGGCCGCCGCCGCATGCGCGGCCAGGGGATGCTCGGGCGCGACTGCGCAGAAGGTCACGCCCATGATGGTGTCCGCGCGCGTCGTGAAGACGAACAGCTTTCCATCCTGGATCAACTCGCCGTCCGCGCCCTTGATGTCGTGCGTGAACGCAAAGCGCACGCCCGCGGACTTGCCGATCCAGTTTTCCTGCATCAGGCGCACCTTGTCGGGCCAGCCTGTCAGCGTGGCCTTTTCGTTGCCGATCTGCACATGGTCAAGCAACTCCTGCGCATAGTTGGTGATGGCAAGGTAGTAGCCCGGAATCTCGCGTTTTTCCACCAGGGCGCCAGTGCGCCAGCCACGGCCATCGATCACCTGCTCGTTGGCGAGCACGGTCTGGTCCACCGGGTCCCAGTTCACGACCTGCGTCTTGCGGTAGGCGATGCCCTTCTCCAGCATCTTGAGGAACAGCCACTGGTTCCACTTGTAGTACTCGGGATCGCAGGTGGCGACTTCACGGCTCCAGTCGATGGCCAGGCCCATGGCCTGCATCTGGCCCTTCATGTAGGCGATGTTCTCGTAGGTCCACTTCGCCGGCGGCACCTTGTTCTTGAGCGCGGCATTTTCCGCGGGCAGGCCGAACGCATCCCAGCCCATGGGCATCAGCACGTTGAAGCCCTTCATGCGCAGCTGGCGCGTGAGCATGTCGTTGATGGTGTAGTTGCGCACGTGGCCCATGTGCAGCTTGCCGCTGGGATACGGCAGCATGGAGCAGGCGTAGAACTTGGGCCTGGAGGCGTCTTCGGTCACGCGATAGGCGTCGTTGGCGGTCCAGTGGCCTTGCGCTGCGCGCTCGACCTCGGCGTGGTTGTATTTGTCTTGCATGGAACTCAGATTGGAATGAATGCGGCCGCCACACCCTGCGCGAAAAGTCCGGCCTTCGGGAGGCATGCGGGGTCAACGCGAGCCGAATGGTCGAAGATTGTAGGCGTTTCACCCGAACCCCGGTTCCTGCTCCGATACCTGCGCCGCGCGGCCCGTCACAGCGCGCGCAATCTTCCCCGGGGACTGCCGGGGTCAATCGCGCAGCCGCGTGCAGGCATGCGAGAATCAGGGCCGCTTTCCGGCATTTGCCTTGCCGGACATGGACGCCAGGCCCGCGTTGCGGGAGCAAGGCGGAATGCCCGCGCGCCAGCCGCCCGTTTCCGCCGTCACCCCGTCCTCCGCCCGCGCCGCCCCCTCTTTCACCCTCAAAGCCGCTTCAAGGAGTGTGAACCCGTGCTTTCCGAGTATTACGCCACCCTCAGCCATCTCGACCCCTGGATGCAAAGCGCCATCAGCCTGGGCGCGCTGGTGGTCCTTGCCTATGTGCTGCGATTCATCGTGCGCCTGCTCCTGCTGCGCGTGCTGCGGCGCCTGGCGGGCAGCCTGCCGCAGGGATGGATGCAGAACCTGCTGGACGCGCGCGTGCTCACGCGGCTGTCGCACATCGTGCCGTCGCTGGTATTCCAGGCGGGCGTGTTCGCCATCCCGCACCTGCCGTCCGTGGCGGCCAACATCATCCACAACGTCGCGGTGGCATGCACGGTGCTGGCCATCGGCCGGGTCATCATGGCGGTGCTCGACGTGGTCCAGGACCACAACGAAGCCTCGCTCTCCAGCGTCCCCGGCACACGCTCGCTCAAAAGCTACGTGCAACTGGGTAAACTGGTGACGGCGCTGATCGCCGCGATCATCATGGTGGGCGCGCTCATCGACCGCTCGCCGCTGATCCTGCTCTCTGGCCTGGGCGCGATGTCCGCGGTGCTGATGCTGGTGTTCAAGGACACCATTCTCTCGTTCACCGCAGGCGTGCAGCTCACGGGCAATGACATGCTGCGCGTGGGCGACTGGCTGCAGATGGATCAGGTCGGCGCGGATGGCGCGGTGGTGGACATGGCGCTCAACACGGTGAAGATCCGCAACTGGGACAACACCATCACGACCATTCCCACCTGGCGCCTGATGAGCGAGAGCTTCAAGAACTGGCGCGGCATGTCGGAGTCGGGCGGCCGCCGCATCAAGCGCAGCATTCTGCTCGACAACGCCACCGTGCGGTTCCTCACCGACGCGGAAGTGCGGGAGCTGTCGCAGATCGCGCTGCTCAGGCCCTATCTTGAGAGCAAGATGCAGGAGATCGACGCGTTCAACAGCGAATTCGCGCGCAAGGCCCCCGACATGGCCGGCGAGATCGTCAACCTGCGCAAGCTCACCAACATCGGCACCTTCCGCGCCTACGTGAACACATACCTCAAGGCGCACCCGCGCATGCGCAAGGACATGATCCTGATGGCCCGCACGATGGAGAGCACCACCAACGGCACGCCTCTTGAAATCTACGGCTTCACCGCGACCACCGCGTGGCTGGAATATGAGGCGATCCAGGGCGACATCTTCGACCACCTGATGGCGATCCTGCCGGAGTTCGGGCTGCGCGCGTTCCAGAACCCATCGGGCCATGACGTGACCATCGCCTTGCGGCAGGGCGAAGCCCGCATGCTGTCGGCCTGACCGCCCTACCGTCAATCCGGCACGCCGTGCGCTGCGGCGCGCGGCACCGGAATCGGCGCGCCTTCCGCATCGGCCAGCCCCACGAGCAGCGCGCGCCCGTCGGGCAACACCCGGAAGTCGCCGTACCGGGCGGCCTCGAAAACCCGCCCCTGCCCCTCCGGGAAGAAATAGGCGTCGGTCACCAGCACCCAGCGGCCCTTCAGATACTTGAGCGGCAGGATGATTTCGCCGCTGCCCGCGCGGGATTGCGGCCCGGCCAATGCCCGCACCGTCGCCCGGCCGTGTTCATCGAGTGATGCGATCACCCGGGCGGACGGCATGGCCACCTTGCCGAGTTCTTCCAGCACCTGCGCCGGCAAGTCGAAATTGAGCGCCATGTAATCGCCCTGCATCAACGAGCGCGGGTCCACGGGAACCAGTCCGACCAGCACGGGGCGGCCATCGGCGATGACCTGCTCCTTGCCGCGCACGTCCCAATTCACAAGCCCAAAGACCAGCACGGCGCCAGCGATCAGGCACGCAAGCCGCGCGCGCGACCAGGCGACGCCGTGCGGCAGCGCCTCTATCGAAGTCGCGGAGCCCGCCCCCGTCCCGCGCGACATCGCCACGCGCAGCGCGAACAATCCAGCCAGCAGGACGGCGCCCATCAACGCCAGCCCCAGCCCCTTCTGCGCCAGCGTCCACGCAAGACTGTAGTAGAACATCGAGAGCGCCCAGAGCGCGGCCAGCCCGCATAGCGCCGCGATGCGCCAGCGCCCACCGGCCAGCGCGCCCGATGCCATCAGGGCGACCAGGCCCAGCGACGGGCTGAACCACGCGGCCACCGCCAGCAGCGCGCCGCAGCCCAGCAGCATCGAAAGCGCTTGCCTCGAAGCCTCTGCGGCCTTTTTCCAGCGCGCATACAGCAGCCCCGTCGCCGCGAGCACCAGCAGCGACGCCCAGCCACGACCTATGGCGATATACAGAGGCAGCAGGACCTCGTCGCCATCGCCCGGATGGCGCACGCCGAACAACGGGTACATCGGCCCATACCCCGAGCCATCGCCGGCCGCCCCCCAAGCCAGCATGGCGATCAACCCCACGGCCGCGCTATCGGCAAAAGCCGCCCAGCCCTTCAGCGCCGGTGCGCGCGCCACGCCACCGAGCAACCGCGGCTCCTTGCGCAGCCATGCGAGCCAGAGCCCCGCCATGAGCACGCCACCGGCTTGCAGCAGCATGGGCAGCAGCGCCTGCGCGACGCATTGCGCCAGGAACACATACAACGCCAGCGCAAACACGAAGCCCATGATCCGCTTGATCCACAGCGTCCGCGCGATCAGCGCGCCCGCCCACTGCAAGACGGCGACGGCACCCGAAAAAGTCAGAATGACCGGCAGGTCGCCATGCACGTCATGCAAAAGACACATCAGAAACAAGGCGGTGAAAGCACCCCACAGCACCAGCGCCAGGCAGGTGGCGAACACGGCGTGGGTGCGCCGCAGCATCATCCCCGCGCCGATGATCCCCAGCGCGCTGACGGCATAGGCGGCGGGATGTTCGAGCCAGAAGTCCGAATCGAACAGCGAGAACAGAAGCCCGCCCGCAAGCAAGGTACAGACCAGCGCGCCCAGCAGCGCCAGCGCCACGATGAACACATTCGGATCATCATCGTCCATTGCGCACGGCGCATCGCCATGGACCAGTCCCATGCCCCGCGCGCGCTGCCACCATGCGGGCCGCGATGCGAAAGTATCCGCGTTCATTGCATTCCTCCCGCGCTCACCCCATCCGCCCGCGCACGCAGGCCGCGCTGCACGGCGAGCAGCCCGGAAACCGTCGCGGCAAGGCAGCCGATACCGACGACCGTACATATCAAGAAGGCGCCGACATCGCCGCTGCCCGAGGGGATTGCCCTGACGGTCAGCGCCATGATCCAGGCATTGGCCGCCAGTGCGCCAAGGCACAGGCTGGCGAAATCCTGCAAACGGCCTTTGTACGACAGTGCCAGCGTTGCCGCGATCAGCAGGCCGCACAGGGCGAACGCCAGAGGGCTGTCGGTTCTGGAAAACAGGCCGGAGACACCCAGCGTGGTCCACGCGCACAGAGCCAGCGCGAGCGCCAGGCGATGCGACCACCACGCCACGCCCTGGCGGTGGCGCGTCCACGCGGCCAGGGAAACCAGCGTGGGAACGAGCGCGAGCAGCAGCCACATGCCAATGAACAGCAGTTGTTGCGTGGCCGCACGGCCACCGGAGAACAGCATCTCCCAGGCATTGAAGCGCCCCCACCACATGCCGATGGCCGCCGCCGCAACGGCGATCCACACCGTCCACAGCACGTCGCTGCGGGCGGGCAATGCCCAGATCAACGCCAGTCCAGCCCAGGCCGCGAACAACTGCCACGCATCCGCGCCGGTTTGATAAGTCTGGCCGACGAAGGCCAGCAGCCCGCCAAGCGCCAGAGTCGCGCAAAGCAGCGCGGCGATACGGCCGCGCCGCCAGAAAATGGAGGCCAGCACGCTGACGAGGAGCGCGCCTTCGATCAGGCACAGCTTGAACATGCGCGTCTGCTCCTGCCAGTTGGCGGCGATCCAGAAAATGAGGCCGCTGGCCAGCAGCACTCCCGCCACGAACAGCAAGCCCCGGTGCATGTTGCGCGCCAGGGCGCGCGCATCTCCCGGGGCCGTGGCCACGGCGTGCAGCTGCGCGATCCGCGCATCACTGCCTTGCGGCTGTCGCGCCGCCCATTCGTACAAGGTGCGATCCATCGAGGACTCTCTCCAATGCCTGGCTGATGCCAGGGCGCCACTGTAGCGCCGGCGCGGAAAACAACGCACCTGCGCGCAAGGAGTATCGCCCGACGATACGCGAAAGCGCTGCGGAGAATACCGGCCCGGGCAAGGCCGGGTAGCTCAGGGCTCAGGGTTTGCCGGCGCCGGAAGGCTGGGCGCGTGCCTGCGCCGGTTGCGGCTCCGTCACGAAGGCGATGCGGTGAAGGCCCGCGGAGTTGAGTTCGCCCATCAGCTCGACCACCCGGCCATAGGGCACGGTGGTGTCCGCGCGCAGCTGGATCTCCGTATCCGCGCGGCTTGCCGCGAGGTCGCGCAGACGGCGCCCGAGAGCCTGCGCATCCAGCGCCTCGTCATCCAGATAGGTGTTGCCTGCGGCATCCAGCGATACCACCACCGGCTTTTGCGCCGCTGCGCTGGCTTCGGCGCCCTGCGCCTTGGGAAGGTCAAGGCGAATGGCGCTGGCAAGCAGGGGCGCGGTAAGGATGAAGATCACCACCAGTACCAGCATCACGTCCACCAGCGGCGTGACGTTGATGTCGCTCATCGGCTTGGATTCCTGCGACCGCTCCATCCGCCCGAATGCCATGGCATCAGCTCCGGCTCACTCGCCCGGCGGGGCGGTCAAGGCGGTGGCCGCTTCATCGGCCAGCAACTCGCGCAGATCATGCGCGAAGCCTTCGAGGTCGGCCTCCACGTTGCCCAGGATGCGGCCATAGACGTTGTAGGCCAGCACCGCGGGGATCGCCACGGCAAGGCCCGCGGCGGTCATGATCAGCGCCTCGCCCACGGGGCCGGCCACGCGCTCGATGGTGATCTGCCCCGCGCCGGCTATTCCCGTGAGCGCGTGATAGATCCCCCAGACCGTGCCCAGCAGCCCCACGAACGGCGCGGTCGAGCCCACGGTGGCGAGCAGCACCTGGCCGAACTTGAGCCTTGCCAGCGATGCCTGCAGCGCGTTGCGCAGCACACGCGTCAACTGCTGGGCGCGGCTGCCCTGTCCGCCCAGCGTGGCCGGCGGCTGCGCGGACGCCGCGATCACCGCGTCCACCATCGGCCGCACGAGGTCTTCGCGGTCCCACTGCCGGAGTTGTTCGCATGCCGCCGCGAGCGTGGGCGCCTGCCAGACCGCCGCCGTGCTGCGCGGCACGTCCACATGAGCGCGCCGCATGAGCCATGCCTTCCAGAAAATCGTGATCCAGCTCGCCACCGACATGGCCAGCAGCAGCGCCGCGGCCGCCTGGGTCACCGCGTCTCCTTGCCGCAACCACGCCAGTCCATTCATGGTGCGCTCCGCCTTGGTGGGTCAGTCGCCGTTGAGATCGAGCACATCGAACATGTCGAACATGCCGCTCGTCCTGCCCGCCAGATAGCCGACGGCACGCAGGCTGCCGCGCACATAGCCCGCGCGGCTCGAGGATTTGTGGGAGATCTCGATGCGCTCGCCCTCGCTGCAGAACATCACCGTGTGGTCGCCCACGATATCGCCGCCGCGGATCGTGGCAAAGCCGATCTCGCCGGGCTTGCGCGCGCCGGTGTGGCCGTAGCGCTCATACACCGCGCGGTCGGCAAGCCGGGTGCCCTGCGCCTGGGCGATCACCTCGCCCATCTTGAGCGCGGTGCCCGAAGGCGCATCCACCTTGTGCTTGTGGTGGGCTTCGATGATCTCGATGTCGTAGCCTTCATCCATCGCCTTGGCCGCCATCTCCAGCAGCTTGAGCGTGACATTCACGCCCACGCTCATGTTGGGGGCAAACACGATGCCGATCTTCGCGGCGCCCTGGGCAAGCCTGGCTTTCTGCTCTTCGGTGAGCCCGGTGGTGCCGATCACCATCTGCACGCCCAGTTCCTCGCAGACCTGCAGATGGTTCATCGTGCCCTCGGGACGCGTGAAATCGATCAGCACGTCGGCGTTTGCGAGTCCGGCGCGCAGGTCGGCGGTGATCTGCACTCCGCTCGCATGGCCGAGGAAGGCTGTCGCATCCGTTCCCACGGCCGGGCTGCTGGGCACATCCAGCGCACCGGCCAGCACGCAATCGCTGCTTTGGCGAATGGCTTCGATCAGCATGCGCCCCATGCGGCCGGAAGCGCCAGCCACGGCAACGCGGCGGCGGAAAGAGGAAGGAGCAGTCATCACAGTATGTCTTCTATCAAATTACGGCCGGAGCGCTGGCGAATGCCGCGCATTCCCGCCCTGCGGGCTTGTCGTTGGGGGAGCACCGCCGCATCGCTGGCGGGGATGCCCTGGCTTATTTCTGGATCTCAAGCGGCGGATAGCTGGTCTGCAAGGGAGCGGAAGGCGCCTCGTTGCCGGGGTTCTCCGCGGCTGGAATCGGCGCATCGGGCCTTGCGGGGAAGCGTTTGAGCTGCTCTTCGGTGGCTTCGAGGGCCGGCACCTTGTTCCTGGACGCCTTGGACGTGAGCGACGAGACGAATTCCGCCTCGGTCGGCATCTCGTCGCCCTCATAGCGATCGAGCACGTCATCCTTGAAGAACACCGTCAGCTTGCGGGTCTGCTGATCCACACCGGGACGCTTGAGCGTGAAAATGTATTCCCAGCGATCATTGTGGAAGATCGGCGTGACCAGCGGCGTGCCCAGGATTTCACGCACCTGCTGGCGGCCCATGCCGGGCTTCAGGGCATCGACCTGTTCCTTGGAAACGAAATTTCCTTGCACAACATCGATCTTGTATGGTGTGATGGCGCTGGCCAGACGATGGCTTGCGCTGTCAAAGCTACCGCAAGCGGCCAGCCCGGCACTGAGCAAAACGATTGCGCCACAACGGACGCCGTAACGGGCGGGAGCGAACATGGTTAAAGCCATAGGGATATGATCAGGCCATTGTAGCGGCTGGAATTCCCCGGGCCTTAACGCGCCTTCGGCAAACGAAAGACCTTGTCATGACGAATATCGACGAACTGAAAAGCACCGGCCTGAAGGCAACGCTCCCGCGGCTGAAGATCCTGGACATCTTCCAGAAGGGGCAGCAGCGCCACATGACGGCCGAAGACGTTTTCCGCGTTTTGCTGGAAGAGCGTTCCGACATCGGCCTTGCAACCGTTTACCGCGTTCTCACGCAGTTCGAGCAGGCGGGCATCTTGCTGCGCAGCAATTTCGAGAGCGGCAAGGCCGTCTACGAACTCAATGAAGGCCAGCACCACGATCACTTCGTCTGCACCAGTTGCGGGAAGGTCGAGGAGTTCTATGACGCGGAAATCGAGAAGCGCCAGAACCTGATCGCCAAGCAAAAGGGCTGGGTGATCCAGGATCACTCGATGTCGCTGTATGGCCAATGCTCGGACTGCGCCAAGCGCACGGGCGCGTCGCGCTAGGATTTCTGCAGCACCAATGGCCATATGGCAATGGCCCCGGGGCCATCATCCCGCGCCGCATCGGCCTGCCCGGGACCTCACGGCTGGATGCCGCTGGCCATGGCCTTGCGATGGCGCTCGACAAATTCCTGATACGTATCGATGCCGCGCAGTTGCAAGATAGTGTTTCGCACCGCGGCCTCCACCAACACGGCGATGTTGCGGCCGGCAACCACCTGAATCACAACTTTCAGCACCGGAACGCCCAGCACGTCCTGAGTGAGCGGTTGATAAGGCATGCGCTCGTAGTCGCGCTCCAGCGTTTCCTTGCGCACCAGATGCACGATGAGCTTGAGCCGCATCTTGCGGCGCACGGCAGCCTCTCCAAAGATGGCGCGGATGTCCAGCAGGCCGATGCCGCGCACTTCAAGCAGGTTCTGCAGCAAATCGGGGCACTTGCCTTCGACCGTGGTCTGGTTGATGCGGTACAGATCGACAGCGTCATCGGCAACCAGGCCATTGCCTCGTGAAATCAGTTCGAGCCCCAGCTCGCTCTTGCCCAGCCCCGACTCGCCGGTGATCAGCACGCCCATGCCCAGGATGTCCATGAACACGCCATGCAGCGTGGTGCGCGTGGCGAAATGCTTGGACAGGTAGGCTCGCACCACGTCGATGACGAAGGCGGAGGACTCATGCGTGGCGAACAGCGGAATCTGGGCGCGCTCGCACAGCGACAGCAGCGCATCGGGAGCCGTCTGGCCGTCGGCGAGGATCAGCACCGGCGGCTCCAGGGTCAGGATGCGGGCCACGCGGCGCTTGCAGTCTTCTTCCGTGCCGTTGCAGAGGTATTTGATTTCCCGCTCGCCCAGGACCTGCGCGCGAAACGGGTGGATGTAATTGAGATAACCCACCAGGTCCGCGCCCGAGCGCGCGGCGCGGACGGCTTCCTCGTCGAAGCGGCGGGCCGAAGCGCCCAGCCCCGCGATCCAGACCAGCTTGAGCGAGCTGCGAAACTCTTCGAACAGGACGTCGGCACTGACAAGATTGGGTTTCACGCTATTCCTGACTGAATTTGCGGGTGATCAGGGCCAGGATCGATCGTCTGGCCGTGTCCGGGGAACGCCGGGAAGCGGGATCAGGCCGCCTGCGCGGATCGCCAGTCGGCGATGAGGCTGTGCAGCTCGGCGGTGTCCTTGGCGCTCTTGATGCGTTCGCGCAGCCCGCTGTCGCTCAGCAGCTCGGCGATTTCCGAGAGGATTTCCAGATGCTTTTGCGTGGCCGCTTCCGGCACGAGCAGGAAAATCAGCAGGGAAACCGGCTGCTCGTCGGGCGCGTCGAAGCCAATGGGGTGCGCCAGCTGGAACACCGCCGCCATGGGCGACTTCAGTCCCTTGATGCGCCCGTGCGGAATGGCGACGCCATGCCCCAGGCCTGTGGAGCCCAGGCGTTCGCGGGCGAACAGGCTATCGGTAATTAATGCACGGGACAAACCGTGCTGACTCTCAAACAGCAAACCCGCTTCTTCGAAAGCGCGCTTCTTGCTGGTGGCGTCAACGCCCACCAGCACCTGGGCTTGAGGCAGTATGGAAGCAAGACGATTCATGGTGTCGATTATGCGCGTCCAGCGTAAACCCTAAAGAACCTACTATAAGCAACAAAAAACCGCCTTGGAAGGCGGTTGCGTATCCATTCCCCGAAATTGGCGGGAAGCGGACGCGCCTGATAATGGGGTTGCATTATGTATCAGTCGCGCCGGATACGTTTGTTGGAGGAATTGGAGCGGGCTTTCCCGTCAAGCTGCCGCCGCCGCTACCGCCGATTGCGCCGTCGCCCGGCGCAGCGCCGGCTGATGATCCTGAAGACGCTGCTTGTACTTCATCACCTTTCGATCGAGCTTGTCGATCAACTCGTCCACCGCCGCATACAGGTCGAAGTGGGCGCTTTCCGCAAAAAGATCACTGCCTTTCACCCGGACATTGCATTCCGCTCGCTGCCTCTTGTCTTTTTCTTTCTGTTTTTCGACAGTCAGCAGCACCTTGACATCAACAACCTGATCGAAGTGCCTCGTGATGCGCTCGAGCTTTGAAGTCACATAGTTGCGCAATGCGGGGGTCACCTCCAGGTGATGTCCGCTAATCGTCAAGTTCATAAAACGTCTCCTGTGACGCACGGTTTGAGATCGCCCCTTTCCCTGCCAATGAGGGAGCCGGGCAGCCGAACTTGAATGCATTCATGTCGGGATTCACTATGCGCGTGCCGCCCGGGAAAAGCAACGCCAGCCCTGCCAGGATGCCCGGGTTAGCTGTTACAGATGCCAAGCCGCAAAAAAACGGTCACAATGCCAAGTTGCCCAGGCAGCCCGATCCGGCGGCCCGCGACGCATGCGGCGCCAGGCGTAAAATCAAGCCTCACGACCCCTCCCGGCCAGGCGCGTTGCCCGCCGTGCCGGACGGAACCCCTCCTTTTGTGTTTGCCCGAAAACCGCAATGATCCAGTCCAGCTCTTCCGCTCTGCATACTTCCGCCCTGACCTCGCTGCCGCTGCTGGCGCGCGGCAAGGTGCGCGACAACTATGCAGTGGGTGATGACCGCATCCTGATGGTGGCCTCCGATCGCCTGTCCGCTTTCGACGTGATCATGGGAGAGCCCATTCCCGGCAAGGGCGAACTGCTCACCCAGATGGCGCTTTTCTGGTTCGACAGGCTGCAAGGCATCGTCCCCAACCACCTGACCGGCGAAGCGCCCGAGAGCGTGGTCACGCCCGCCGAAGTGCCGCAGGTCGTGGGCCGCTCCATGCTGGTCAAGCGCCTGAAGCCGATCCCGGTGGAGGCCGTCGTGCGCGGCTATCTGGCCGGCAGCGGCTGGAAGGAATACCAGGAGTCGCGCTCGGTTTGCGGCGTGCCGCTGCCCGAGGGCCTGACCAACGCAGCCAAGCTGCCCCAGCCGATCTACACGCCAGCCGCGAAAGCCGCTGCCGGCGAGCACGATGAGAACATCACGTTCGAGCGCACCGTCGAGATGATCGGCCAGGATCTGGCCTCGCGCATCCGCGACGTGAGCATCGCCCTGTACGAGAAGGCCGCCGCCATCGCTCTCGAAAAAGGCATGATCATCGCCGACACCAAGTTCGAATTCGGTCTCACGCCCGAAGGCGAGCTGGTGCTGATGGACGAAGTCCTGACGCCCGACAGCTCGCGCTACTGGCCCGTGGAAGGCTACGACGAGGCACTCAGGAGCGGCGCCAATCCGCCCAGCTACGACAAGCAGTTCGTGCGCGACTGGCTGGAGTCCGTGCGCATCAACGGCAAGCCATGGGACAAGACCGCTCCCGCCCCGCGCCTGCCGCGTGAAGTTGTGGAGAAAACCGCCGCCAAGTACCGCGAGGCTCTGGAACGCCTGACGGCCTGAGCCCGCAATCGCCGCCTGTCCGAGCAGGCTTGGCTGGCAGGCTGCGGCCTCTACTGAGGCGAATTGGGCGGCTCGTAAGGCTCAAAACCGGCCTCGCCCGCCTCCTGCGCGCGAAAGCGCAGAAACGGCTTGTCATCTTCATCGCGCATCACGAGATCGCGCCCGCTCTGCATGAAGGCGCGCACCCGGGACAGAGAGCGCAGGAATTCCGGTTCGTCGCGGCCACCCTCCAGGCACAGCCGGATCGAGGTGTCGGCCAGTTGCATCCTCAGCGCCGCACCCTGCATTTCATAGGTTCCCAGAAAGCGATTGCAGCCACCTGATCCGACGAAGCCACCGCGCGAGCGGCCCGGCGGGAGCGTCTGTCCGTCTGGCTGGAACTGGATGTACGCGGGCGCCGCGCCTTCCGCCTCGCGCCCGGCCCGCGACGCCAAGCCTTCGCCCAGGCTCACGAGCTTCCAGTGCGTGCGCTCGAAGGGAATCGCTGCGTCAGCCGTGGCGGCCGTGCGTGCGTAGGGCTCCAGAAGCACGTCCACGCGCCGGTATGCCGGGTCCTGCAAAACCGGATTGACGACGGGCGTGTAATAGAGCAACTGGTTGTAGAGAGTCACCTGCGCCCGCACCACATACTTGCCGTTGCGCTGGATCTGGCCTTGCCGGAACGGGATCGCCAGATCGAATGGCGCCTGCCCGGCGGGTTCCACGCGCTGGCGGCCAAGCGCCACGGGGGGGCCGGCTTCGTTCGTGACGTCGAACAGCGCTGCTTCAAAAACGGCGTCCGGCGGAATGTACAGCCGTGTCTTCGCAAAAGCCCGGCCCGTGATCTCGGCGTCCGGGCGGGGCTGGCTGGCGCAGCCCGAGAGCAACGCCAGCACGCCCAACGCAGCCAGCACGCCACACAGCATGCGGCGGCCATGCGATGGCATGGCGCCACAGGCTGGCGGCGCTG
>NZ_JBEBOW010000024.1:0-32882 GCF_040396215.1 Diaphorobacter ruginosibacter
GCCGGAACGCTGCGCAGCAAATCGGCCACTTCATCCCCAGCCTCGACGGTCGCCATCGCGTTGACCCGCAGGATCAGTTTGCGCGACCTGCCCGCCGCGCTCCCTCCCTGCTGGCCGGCATCGGCGCCGCTGCCGCCGCTACCTCCCATTGCGGAGCCCGCGGGCAGGCCGCCGGCCATCACATCGGCGATGCGCCGCACCAGCTCCGCCGAGGAAGGCGGGGGCTCGCTCGACTCCTCTCCGTCCTGGTGCCGCGCGAGCAGTTCGCGCGACAGGTCCGCGGAATCGAGCAGCACGTCCACCACCTCGGGCGTGAGCATCAGTTCGCGGCGGCGCACGCGATCGAGCAGCGACTCCATCCGATGCGTGAGTTCGGCGATATCCATGAAGCCGAAGGTCGCCGCCCCGCCCTTGATGGAGTGGGCACAGCGGAAAATCGCATTGAGCTGCTCGTCGTCGGCGGCGGCCAGATCGACATGCAGCAGCATGTGCTCCATCTGGTCGAGGTTTTCCGCGGCCTCGTCAAAGAAGATCTGGTAGAACTGACTGAGGTCGATGGATGCTGGCGCGCCCGAACCAGGGCCCTGAGATGAGGTGTCGGCCATGCTGTTCTCCACGATGTCGGCAACGCGGCAGCTTTCGCCGCCTCAGCGCAGAACCTTCTGGATGACTTCAATCAGGCGGGCCGGGTCGAAAGGCTTGACCAGCCAGCCCGTCGCGCCCGCGGCCCGTCCGGCCTGTTTCATCTGGTCGCTCGACTCGGTCGTCAGCACCAGAATGGGCGTGCTCTTGTATTTGGGGTGCTCGCGCAGCTTGCGCGTGAGGCCGATGCCGTCAAGGCGCGGCATGTTCTGATCGACGAGCACCAGATCGATCTCGTGCGAACCGGCCTTTTCAAGCGCATCCTCGCCATCCACCGCCTCCACCACCCTGTAGCCCGCCCCGGTCAAGGTGAAGGACACCATTTTTCGCATGGAAGGCGAATCATCAACAGCAAGAATGGACGGCATGAAATGAAACCTTTTAGAACTTTCAGTGGGGTGAGATCGGCTGCGCGCAGCGGCTCGGCCAGGGCGCGCGGATCAGAACAATTCGATGGAGCCGGCCACCATTTCGCTTTGCGTCACGGGATTGGGACGGCTTGGCGCGGCGGCGATCTGCGCCGCGGGTCCGTCGCCTGGCCCCATGGCCTCGGCCCCCAGCTGGAACGCGCACGAGCGCACCATCCTCGTCGTGTGGGTGATCAGTTGCGTCGCCATGTCGTGGAACTGCAGCTCGGTCACAGCGCTGCGCAGCGCGGCGCGCGCGCGTTCGAGGCGCTCCGACTGGGCGATGACGTCGTCGCTCAGGAGCCCGTTGGCCTCGCAGAAGCACTCCAGCAGGTTGTCGGTCGCATCTCCCAACAATCCCTCCAGACGCTGCAGGTCGCGCATCACCATCAACAGCGAATCCTGCAGATCGGCCACCGTCATGACCGAGACGGGAACGGCCGGATCACCAGAGCTTGTCAGCGTAGATTGCATTGCTTCCCCCTGTTCGAGACCAACTTATCAAAATGGCCCTGCAGCACCCCCATGTCCAAAGTGACAGCGAGGCTGACGACATTGTTGGCTTAATCAATTAACTCGATGCGGATAGGCGCTTACTACCGAAATGTAAGTCAAATAATACAGGCTTCTCACTATTGCAGCGAACAATATTGAAGGTTGAATCAGATAGTCTGTATATCTATATATGTATATATAGAAAATCTCTCTCATGAAAGACAGCGGACGTCACGCGGCGGCGCGGCTTTCATCCATGACCTGTTTCCAGATCCGCCAGAAATTCGGGTCCTGCGAATTGGCGAAATTGATGCGCATGAGCGTGCAGGGCTGGCGCGTGGCATGGAACAGCGCGCCGGGCGCGATCAGATAGCCCTCGTCGAGCATGCGCTGGGCCAGCATGTCGGTATCGACGCCCGTCTCCACCCAGCCGAACATGCCCGCGGGCTCGGCCGCGAAAGTGCAGCCGGCCTCCAGCGCCAGCCGGACGCTGCGCGTGCGCGATGCGGCGATGCGCAGGCGCATGCGCTCGGCGTGGCGGCGCAACTGGCCCTGCTCGATGCACAGCGCCAGCGCCTTCTCCAGAATGCTGGGCGTCGTGAGCGTGGACAGCAGCTTGGTGTCGAGCAGGCGCTCCACGACGGCCTCCGGCGCGGCGATGTAGCCGATGCGCCAGTTGGGAGCCAGTATCTTGGCGAATCCGTTCACGTAGATGGTGCGGCGCAGGCCGTCCAGGCTCGACAGCCGCGTGGCGTGCTCCGGGGCGATGTGGCCGTAGGTGTCATCCTCCACCACATGGAAGTTGTGGCGCTCCGCCAGTTGCAGTATCTGGTGCGCGCTACCCGGCGACAGGCTGTAGCCCGTTGGGTTGTGCAACACGCTCACGCTCACGAACAGCTTGGGCGCGTGCGTCTCGCAATAGCGCGCCATGACGCCCAGGTCCGGCCCTTGCGGCCCGCGCGGAACCGGCAACACCCGCATGCCCAGCGCGTCCAGGCGCGCGAACTCCACCGACCAGCCGGGCTCCTCCACCATCACCGGGTCGCCAGCCTTCAGCAGCGAACGGCTCACGATATCCAGCGCATGGGTCGCGCCCACGGTGGTCATGATCTGCTGCGGCCCCGCGGAAATGCCGATATCCGCGAGCCTGAACGCCAGCGCCTCCCGCAAGGCGGCATCGCCCATGGGCTCGCCGTAGGTGAGCGATCCGGCCCGCAGTGTCTCGATATTGGTGATCTTCCGCACCGCCGCGGACATGAACCGGGCCTCCTCCAGCCAGGCCACCGGCAACACGCCCGAGCCGGGCTGCGGCTTGCTGGACGCCTGATGAAACATGCCGCGGATCAGCGCCGTGGCGTTGATCCGCGAGCCGGATGAGCGCGGCGGCACCGGCCCCAGCGGTGACATGGCCCGCACCACGTCCGCCAGCCCATGCGCGGCGGCGGATGCGGATCTGCCGTCCGATGCCGGCGCGGCAGCCGTCCTTTGCAGCAGATCGCGCACGAAGAAACCGCGCTGCCGGCGCGCCTCCACCAGCCCCATCGCCAGCAATTTGTCATACGCGGCCACCACCGTATAGGCGCTCACGCCCTGCTGGCGCGCGCAGGCGCGGATCGACGGAAGCCGCGCTCCCGCAGGCAGAAGCCGGGTGCGGATGCGCTCGGCAAAGCGCGCCACCAACTGGTCTGTAAGGGTCTGATCGGAGGTACGGGTAAGGGCCATGACGGTTGTAATACGGACAGCCGCTCTCCGGCTGCGTCATCTGTACCGGCGAAAAAACCAGTACAGAACATGATTTTGTAGAGCAAAACTGTATCGGCACTGTACTGGTTTTTTACTCTACAGTGAATATGCGCCTCCCCGCTGACAGGACATTCATGCCTTTTGTTGAATTCTCCGCACTGTTGATACTCGCCACGGCCATGAGCTTCACTCCCGGCCCGAACACCACGCTCGCCGCTGCGCTCGCAGCCAACCGGGGGATCCGCCCCGCCATGCGCTTCGTGCTGTCCGTGCCCGTGGGCTGGTGCGTGCTGCTGCTGCTGTGCGCGGCGGGCCTGGGCGCCATCCTTCTGGCGGCGCCCGCCCTGCGCTGGGGCGTGAAGATGATCGGCATCGGCTATCTGCTCTGGCTGGCCTGGAAGCTCAGCCAGAGCGGGCGTCTTGCCCAGGCCGACGCCTCGCGCATGCAGATCGGTTTCTGGCAAGGCGCGGCGCTGCAGTTCGTGAACATCAAGGCCTGGATGCTGGCGCTCACCATTGTCGGCAGCTGGGTCATCGGCCGCGACGACAGCCTGCAGCGCCTTGGCGTGGTGGTTCCGGTCATGGCCTTCTTCGCCTTCTCCAGCAACCTGCTGTACGCCGCCATCGGCGCGCTGCTGCGCAACTGGCTGGCGCGGGGACAGCGCCTGCTGTGGTTCAACCGCTTCATGGCGCTGATCCTCGTGCTCACCGCCATCTGGATGGTGCGCACATGACAGCGGCATCGCCATACGCAGGTACCACGCGGCAGGGATTTCTCGTCACGCCAGCGTTGGAAAAGCCTGGCCGCGCGGCAAAAATGGCGCGGACGCTGCACACTATCGGCACAGGACATACCGCATTCCCCCCAAACCCGATCCAAGGTCCGTGCCGGGCCCGGCGGCAAGGCCCACCACGGCCAGCCATCCCGACACGCACCCGGGCGCCGCACAACGGCGCCCCCTTCCGAAGCGGCGCTCCCCAAACCGGGGATGCCCTCACCCACGTTTCCCCGAGGCTGCGGCGGGACATGGCCATCCGAATCGGATGACCATGCACCCGCGCCGCCCCAATTGAATGAAAAGCAAGCAAGCATCATGACCCAATGGAACCTGGCCGCACGGGCCGAAAAAATGAATCCCTCGGTGATCCGGGAAATTCTCAAAGTGACCGAAAAGCCCGGCATCATCAGCCTGGCCGGCGGCCTGCCGTCGCCCAGGACATTCCCGATCAGCGAGTTCGCCGAAGCCGCCGCCGCGATCCTGAACACCGACGGCGCATCCGCCCTGCAATACGCGGCCAGCGAGGGGCATGTTCCGCTGCGCAACGCGATCGCCGAATTCCTCCCCTGGGACGTCAACCCCGATCAAGTGCTCATCACCACCGGCTCGCAGCAGGCGCTGGACCTGATCGGCAAGGTGCTGATCGACGCGGGCAGCCGCATCCTCGTGGAGACGCCCACCTATCTGGGAGCGCTGCAGGCGTTCTCGCCCATGGAGCCGAACGTGGTGTCGGTCGCCAGCGACGAGGAGGGCCCGCTGGTCGAGGACTTCGCGGCCAAGGCCGGCACGGGCGCGGACAAGGCCCGCTTCATGTATCTGCTGCCCAACTTCCAGAACCCCACGGGCCGCACCATGACCGAGGCCCGCCGCGCCGCGCTGGTCGCCAAGGCCATGGAGCTGGGCATTCCGCTGGTGGAAGACAATCCCTACGGCGACCTGTGGTTCGACCAGCCGCCGCCGCTGCCGCTCACCGCGCGCAACCCGCAAGGCGGCATCTACATGGGCTCGTTCTCCAAAGTGCTCGCGCCCGGACTGCGCCTGGGCTACGTCGTCGCACCCCGCAACATCTATCCCAAGCTGCTGCAGGCCAAGCAGGCGGCCGACCTGCACACGCCGAGCTTCAACCAGAGGCTCGTCGCCGAAGTGATCAAGAACGGCTTCCTCGATCGCCACGTCCCCAAGATCCGCGCGCTCTACAAGGAACAATGCGCCGCCATGGTGGCGGCGCTCGAGCGCGAAATGAAGGGTCTTGACGTGAAGTGGAGCCACCCCCAGGGCGGAATGTTCCTGTGGCTGCGCCTGCCCGACGGCATCGATACGGCACTGCTCCTGCCCAAGGCCGTCGACCGCGACGTCGCCTTCGTGCCAGGCGCCGCGTTCTACGCCGACGCGGCCGACGTCCGCACCATGCGCCTGTCGTTCGTGACGGCCTCGGTCGAGCAGATCGACACGGCCATCGCGGCGCTTGCCGCCACGATCCGCGAAGAACTCACCGCCAAGGCCTGATCCGCCACCGAGCGCCCGGCGCGCCGGGTGCCGTATAAAGGCCGCTTCGCGGCAACAAGCAGAAAGCACGAGCCATGCTGAGACTCTGGGGCAGAACCTCTTCGATCAATGTGCGCAAGGTGATCTGGACGGCGCAGGAACTCAAACTCACGCTCCAGCGCACGGATGCGGGCGGGCAATTCGGGCTGGTTCGTGAAACCGACTACCTGAGCCACAACCCCAACGGCCTCGTTCCGCTCATCGAGGACGAGGGCTTTCGCCTGTGGGAATCCAACGTGATCGTGCGCTACCTCTGCGCGCGCCACTCGCCGGGTTCGCTCTACCCGCAAGAGACGCAGGCGCGCTTCATCGCCGAGCAGTGGATGGACTGGCAGCAGACCAGCTTCAATCCGGCGGGCCGCGACGCCTTCCTCCAGCTCATGCGCACGCCGTCCGCCGAGCGCGACGAGGCCCGCCTCGCCCGCTCGATCAGCGCCACCCAGCCGCTGCTGGCCATGCTCGAGGCCCATCTCTCGAGACAGCCGTACATGGCCGGCGAGCAGTTCACCATGGCCGATATTCCCATCGGCTGTGAAATCCACCGCTGGCTCGGGCTGCCCCTGCAGCACCCCGAGATGCCGAACATCCTGCGATGGTTCCAGTCGCTGTGCGAACGCTCCAGCGCGCGCGGCGTGCTGGACCAGCCGCTCGCCTGAAACGGCATCCCCCCCCACCTTGTCCAACCTTCATTCTTTCTCAGCCAGATCATGCGCCAACGCCGCTTCATGCAAATCGATGTGTTCTCGCCCACGCCGTTTCGCGGCAATCCGCTCGCCGTCGTAGTGGACGCCGAAGGCCTTGGCGACGCGCAGATGCAGGATTTCGCGCGCTGGACCAACCTGTCGGAGACCGCGTTCCTGCTGCCTCCAAGCCAGCCCGGCGCGGACTACCGGGTGCGCATCTTCACGCCCAGCAATGAATTGCCTTTCGCGGGCCACCCCACGCTGGGGAGCTGCCATGCGTGGCTCGCCTCGGGCGGCAAGCCGCGCCACGCCGGATACGTGGTCCAGGAATGCCGCAAGGGATTGGTGCGCATCCGCACGCATGCCGACAGCCCCAACGCCCCGCTCGCCTTCGCGGCGCCGGACTCCACGTTCCACGCCGTCCACGAAGAAGAGCTCGCACCGGTCCTCGCCGCCCTGGGCTTGCGGCGCGACGAAGTCGCCGCGCTCGGCAAGCTCGACAACGGCCCTCTGTTCTGGGCCTTGCTGATGCGGGATCCGGACCGCCTTCTGGAGCTGCGCCCGGACTATGCGAAGCTCTATGCGCTGGACGTGAACGTCGGCATCGCCGCCCCGTACCCGAAGGCCGACGCGGCGCTCATCGGCCGCGCAAGCCGTGAAGCGCGCGCATTCACGCGCAGCGAAACGCCCGCACGGCGCCTGCTCGACCTGGAAGTGCGCGTGTTCTTCAATGCCACCACCACCTCGGTGGAGGACCCGATCACCGGCAGCTTCAACGCATCGCTCGCACAATGGCTGATAGCGCAAGGCCATGCGCGCGCGCCCTACATCGCCGCCCAGGGCACCTGCATGGAGCGCGACGGCCTGGTCGAGATCTCGCAGGACGCGCAGTCCCAGGTCTGGGTAGGCGGAGCAACCCACACCTGCATCGCGGGAACAGTCACGCTCTGAGCATTCGCGCCGCGCCCCACTGCGCGGTCCCGTCATTTCGAGAACAAGACACGCCCCGTGAACGCCATCCCCACTCCCCGCGCCGCCGATTCGCTGCCCTCCCTGTCCGACATCGAGGCCGCGGCCGGCACGGTCTATGAAGAATTCCAGGCCACGCCGCAATACCGCTGGGCCCTGCTGTCCGAGCGGCTCGGCGCCGATTGCTGGCTCAAGCATGAAAATCACAACCCCGTCGGCGCATTCAAGATCCGCGGCGGCCTGACGTTCTTCGAGCAACTGGCCCGGCAGGGCGCCCTGCCGCATGCCGTGATCAGCGCCACGCGCGGCAACCATGGACAGAGCATTGCATGGGCCGCGCGCAAGAACCGCGTTGCCTGCACCATCGTCGTGCCGCATGGCAACTCGGTCGAGAAGAATGCGGCGATGCGCGCGCTGGGCGCAACGCTCGTCGAGCACGGCGACGACTTCCAGTCCGCGCGCGAGCACGCCATCGCCCTCGCCCGCCAAAGCGGCGCGCTCATGGTGCCCAGCTTTCACACAGACCTGCTGCGCGGAGTCGCCACGCTGTGGTGGGAATTCTTTCGCGCGGTACCCCACATGGACGTCGCATATGTGCCGATCGGCCTGGGCTCGGGCGCATGTTCTGCCATCGCCGCCAAGCTCGCGCTCCGGCATCGCGTGCGCATCGTCGGCGTCGTGAGCAGCCGCGCCACGACTTACGCCGATTCGCTCGCGGCCGGCCACGTCGTCGAAGCGCCGGTCACCACGCAGATAGCCGACGGCCTGGCCGTGCGCGTGGCCGACCCCGCCGCGCTCGGCGTGCTGATGCGGCACCTCGACCATATCGTACAGGTCAGCGACGAAGAAATCGCCGCCGCGATGAAGGCCATCTACGAAGACACGCACAACGTCGCCGAAGGCGCCGGAGCCGCCGCGTTCGCCGCGGCCATGCAGGAGCGCGAGCAGCTCAAGGGACTGGTCGTCGGCGCGGAGCTCTCGGGCGGAAACGTCGACGCGGCGGTGTTCTCCAAAGTGCTGGCCGCCTGAACTCCCGCAGCGCATCTGTTTTGCCCGGCAAAACGGATGCGCACGCCGCCCCTCTCCACGCGGCGAAAGGCAACCAGATTGGCGAGCCTCTCCGAGGAGAAACCGCGAGGGTTTTCCCCACAGGTGATTTCACGGAACAAAACTTTTGGGAAGAGGTTTGACTACGGCCGCCCGCGCTTTCACCATTGATCTCCAAAGCCGGAGCACCAGAACGGCCAAGGAGACAGACCCATGCGATGGAGACAGCGCCCTGAAGGTTCCAACTGGGGCGACTTCGGAGAAGACGACCAGCTCGGCCGCACCAACCTGATCGGGCCTTTGCAGGTCCGCAAAGGCGTTGCCGAAGTGCGCGAAGGCCTGAGCTATTGCCTCTCGCTGCCGCTGGACTATCCGGGCGGCAACGCGCTGAACGTGCGCCGCCATCCGCCGCGGCTCAAACCCACGCGGCGCGAGGAAATCGACTACCTGAACTTTCCGCTCGGCCATCTCCATCCTGGCGCCAGCGACGTCATCAGCGACGACCAGGTGCTGCTGTCGCTGCAATACTCCACGCAGTGGGATTCGTTCGCTCATGTGGGCTCGCTCTTCGACGCCCAGGGAGACGGCGAGCAGCGCATCACCTACTACAACGGCTACCGCGGCCATGAACATATCCTCGGCCCGGTCAACCATGGGCTGCCGTCGCAAGGCCGCTACCAGCCCGTGTGCTGCGCCGGGCGGCCCGCCGACGAAAGCGCCGCCAAGGCGCTGGGCATAGAGAACCTCGCGGTCAAGGGCATGCAGGGGCGGGCCGTGCTGATCGACATCGCACGCGTGTTCGGCATGGAGTTCCGCGACATAGGCTATGAGCAGCTCATGCACGCCATGCGGGTGTCCAACGCGCAGGTCGAGCAAGGCGACATGGTGCTGCTGCGCACGGGCTTTTCCGAAATGGTGCTGTCCATGGGCCGCCATCCCGATGCACACACACTGCACAACAGCTGCGCCGCCCTGGACGGAAGCGATACCCGGCTTCTGCAGTGGATCACGGACAGCGGCATCTGCGCGCTCATCGCCGACAACTACGCTGTCGAGCGCCATCCGCCGCTGCGCGCGCCGACGGATGGCTCGCGCCACGCCGTGCTTCCCCTGCACGAACACTGCCTGTTCAAGCTGGGCATACCGCTTGGCGAACTCTGGTATCTCAAGGAATTGGCGGACAAGCTGCATGAACTGGGCCGCACGCGCCTGCTGCTCACCGCCCCGCCCCTACGCCTGCCCGGTGCCGTTGGTTCGCCGGTCACGCCCATCGCAACGATCTGACGGCGCAATCAACCAGCATGACCATTCAAAGCAAGGAGACATTCATGACCATCGCATCCCAAAGCCACGCAAGGAAATCATCCCATGCGTCCAGTCCAGCCATCCGTGCGGCCTGCCGGCTCGCCTGCACCGCCGCCCTGCTTGGAATGGCGGGCCTGGCGGGCGCGCAGGATGCGCAGGTATCGGATGACGTCGTCCGAGTCGGCGTGATCTCCGACCTGGCCGGCCCGTTCGCCGACATCACCGGCCCCGGCACGGTGACGGCCGTGCAGATGGCCATCGATGATTTCGGCGGCAAGGTGCTCGGCAAGAAGATCGAACTGGTCACCGCCGACCACCAGAACAAGGCGGACATCGCCGCCAGCAAGGCGCGCGAATGGTTCGACACCGGCAAGGTCGATGCGTTGATGGACGTGGCGGTGTCGGCTCCCGCGCTCGCCGTGCTCGAGGTCGCCAAGCAAAAGAACAAGGTCATCATCTTCAACGGCCCCGGCATCGACCGGCTGACCAACGACCTGTGCATGCCCAGCACCGTGCACTACGTGTACGACACATACTCGCTCGCGAACGTCACGGCCAGCGCCATCACGCAGCACGGCGGCAAGGACTGGTTCTTCCTCACGGCCGACTACGCCTTCGGCAACAGCCTGCAGGAAGAGGCAAGCAAGGTGGTCGTCGCCAACGGAGGCCGGGTGCTGGGCGCGGCCAAGCATCCGATCGCCGCCACAGACTTCGCGTCCTTCATGATGACGGCGCAGCAAAGCAAGGCGCAGATCATCGGCCTGGCCAATGCGGGCGCCGATACGGTCAACGCGGTGAAGGCAGCGCGCGAATTCGGCCTCATCGGCAACAACAGCAAGCAGACGCTGGCCGGGCTGCTCATGTACATCACCGACGTCCATGCGCTGGGGCTGCGCACCGCCGCGGGCCTGATGCTGACCGAGGGCTTCTACTGGGACATGAACGATGAGACGCGCGCATGGTCCAAGCGCTATTTCGCCAAGATGAAGAAGATGCCCAACATGAGCCAGGCGGGCGCATACTCGTCCACCATGCATTACCTCAAGGCGGTGGAGGCAGCGGGAACGGACGACACCGCCAAGGTGATGGCGAAGATGAAGTCCACGCCCATCAACGACTTCTTCGCCAAGAACGGCCGCATCCGCGAGGACGGGCGCATGGTGCACGACATGTATCTCTTCCAGGTCAAGTCGCAGGCGGAATCCAAATACCCCTGGGACTACTTCAAGGTCATCGCCACCGTGCCGGGCGACAAGGCCTTCCTGCCGCTGTCGCAATCCAAGTGCCCGATGATCAAGAAATAACGGCGAACACATGACCTCCAGCAGCAAGAAAACGGCGCTCGTCGTGGGCGCCACGGGTGTCGTGGGGCAGGCCTGCCTCAGGCACTTCGCGCAGCATCCCGAGTGGGACGTGATCGGCGTGGCGCGCCGCGCGCTGGACCTGCCCGCGGGTGCGCAGTCGCTCAAGCTCGACCTGCAGGACCGCGCCGCCTGCGAGGCGATGCTGGGCGGGCGCGAGGACATCACGCATGTCATCTACGCGGCGGTGTACGAGCAGCCCGGCGGACTGGTCGGCGGCTGGCGCGATCAGGAGCAGATGCGCATCAATCTGGAGATGCTGCGCAACGTGGTCGAGCCACTGGACCGCTCGGGCGGCGCGCTCGAGCATGTGTGCATCATGCAGGGCGGCAAGGCCTATGGCGTTCACATCCATCCCCGGATCGCGGTTCCCGCGCGCGAGCGCTGGCCACGTGACGGCCACGAGAACTTCTACTGGCTGCAGGAGGATTTCCTGCGCGAGGCGCAAGCGCGATCGCGCAGATGGCACTTCAGCATCTTCCGCCCGCGCATCGTTTTCGGCGACGCGATGGGCAGCAACATGAACCCGATTCCCGCCATCGGCGTGTATGCATGGCTGCGGCATGAGCGCGGTCTGCCGCTTGCCTATCCGGGCGGCCCCGAACGCGTCAACCAGGCCATAGACGCGGACCTGATCGCCCAGGCCTGCGCCTGGGCCGCGACATCGCCAAACGCCAGGAACGAAACCTTCAACCTGGACAACGGCGACGTGTTCGTGTGGCAGAACGTCTGGGGATCGATCGCGGATGCTCTGGGCATGCAGGCAGGCGACGCCGAGCCCCAGTCACTGGCAGCGGCGCTTGCCGATGAGCAGCCTGCCTGGGAACGGCTGGTGCATAAATATCACCTGAAGGCGCCGCTCGATCTCAAGGCGTTCATCGGCCAGGGCGCGGCTTATGCGGACTTCCAGATGAACCACGGAAAACAGGGGCCGCTGCCTCCCGTGATCATGAGTTCGGTAAAGATCCGCCAGGCAGGCTTCAACGGCTGCATCGACACCGAGGACATGTTCCGCAAGTGGTTTGAAAAGCTGCAGCACAACGGGCTTCTCCCCGCTGCCGGACTGGCCCGCGCGTCCCAGCGCTGAGTCTCCGCAGGGACAGCCGCGATCGGCATATCGGCGGACAATCCGCGCCATGGGAACGCTCTACCTCGTGCGCCACGGACAGGCCTCCTTCGGCGCGGAAAACTATGATCAACTGAGCCCGCGCGGCCGCGAGCAGGCGGTGCGCCTGGGCGAATACTGGCGCGAGCGCGGCATGACGTTCGACGCCGTGATCCGCGGATCGCTGTCGCGGCATGCGCAGACACTGGAGGGCATCTGTCAGGGCATGGGGATCGAATGCGAGCCGCTGGTGACGCCCGCGCTCGACGAATACGACAGCGCGGCGCTGATCGAGGCGATCCATCCCGGGCCACGCGCGCCGGCTGACACGCCCGAGCGCTACAGGCAGCATTTCCGGCTGCTGTGCGACGCCATCGCGCAATGGATGGGCGGCACCATCACGCCGCGCGGCATGCCGAACTGGAGTGATTTCTCGGGCGGCGTGCGGGGCGTGCTCGAGCAGGTACGCGAACGCCATGCGGATCACCACGTGCTGCTGGTGTCCAGCGGCGGCCCGATCGCCACCGCCATCGCCGAGGTGCTCGCCACGCCCGCCGAAGTGATGATTGCGCTGAACATGCGCATTCGCAACAGCGCGGTCAGCGAACTGAGCATCAGCCCCAAACGGCTGATGCTGCAGACGTTCAATACGCTGCCCCACCTGGATTCACCCGAGCACGCGGGCTGGGTCACCCACGCCTAGCCCGTCAATGCACAGGTCGGGCCTGGCAGCCCGGCTGGCTCAACCCGCTTTCCTGGCGCGGTCCACCAGTTTGAAGGTGCCGCTGGCCATGCCGAGCAGTTCGCCCGCATCGTTGCGGACTTCGCCGCGCACGAAGCTCAGGCTGAAGCCGCGCTTCTCGCACACCGCGGTGCAGATCACGTCACCGGACGCCGGCGCGATGTAGTGGATGGTCAGGTCCACGGTGACCACTCCGTAGCGAACGGGGTCGTGCGACCGCGCCGCGGCGGACAGGCCCACATCCAAAAGCGTGGCGATCGCGCCGCCATGCATGTCGCCGCGGCTGTTGGTGAATGGCTGCTGGTACGGCATGCGCACGCGGCAGCGTTCATTGCCGATGGCTTCTCCCTTCATTCCAAACGCCTGGGCCATGGGCATGGGCAAACCGAAGATCAGGTGGCCTGCTTCGGCCGGCCATGCGGGAATATCAATGGATGGGGTCATGTCTGGTCAAGTGCGTGGCTGGAGCGCGGCACGGCGCTCGTTCTGGAATCGATGCAGGCGGTCAGCGGGCAACGGGAGAGTCGAGCTCGTGCAGCTCCGACAACAGCGCGGCCAGCGAAGCCGCCGCCGCCTGAACCACCCGCTCGCCCTTTTCCGCGCTCGCCGAGGCGGAATCGCCGACGGCCCCGCTGGGGTTGTAATCCTCGATGGCCCAGCCCATCTTGGCGCTGCGGCCGTTGCCCAGGATGGCGAAGCGCTCCGAGCGGTCCTGCGACGTCGAGCGCCAGTTCCGCGCCCGCTCCATGTGCACCAGATCCGGAGACAGATGCAGCATCATCGACGTCTCGACCTGCCCGCCGTGAATGCCGAAACGGTGTTCATGCGCGCTGAACTGGTTTTGCACGTCGTCGGGCAGCGGCAGGCTGAACCAGCTCGCGCTATAGACCATCAGGCCGTGCTTCATGCGCAGCTCACGAGCCACGATGTCCATCACGCTCACCTGGCCGCCATGCCCGTTGAGCAGCAGCAGCTTGCGGATGCCGGCGCGCGCCGCGCACGCGCCCAGTTCGGTCCACAGCGCGATGATGGTGGCCGGAGCGAGCGTGAGCGTTCCCGGATAATTCGTGTGCTCGGTGCTGAATCCGACGTTCTGCGGCGGCATGAAAAGCACGGGCGTGGAGTCGGGAATCCGGGCAAGCGCCGCATCGATCACGCCCTGCAACAGGGTTGCGTCCACGCTCAGCGGCAGGTGCGGCCCATGCTGCTCCACCGCCGCGACCGGCAGCACGGCGATGGTTTGCGCGGCAAGGCCGCTGGACTGCGCCAGCGCGAAATCATGCGCGCTCACCTGCGCCCAATGGCGGGAAGGCCATGCATGCGGGCCGGGGGCTGGAGCGGCGGAGGACGATGTGAAAGCAGCGGTCATGGCGGAATTTTCTCGTGTGCCGCCGTGCCTGTCAGCAAGCGGCGCGCCCCTGCATTGTGGCAGCACCCCGCATTGTGGCCGCAAGGAACCGCCCCGGCCGCGGACAATGGTTCCTCGATGCGCCGGATCGCGCACTTGTCTGGCAGACTGCAAGCGCCTGCCAACCCACACTGCGCGCCTATGCCCACCACCGCCGCAAGCGATATGTCCTCAGAACACACCGATGCGCCCGCTCCCCAGGCGCGGGCGGCGCGGCGCCAGCCCACGCGCGACCTCACCCAGGGGCCGATCGGCTACACGCTGTTCATTTTCTCGCTGCCGATTCTTGCGGGCAATGTGCTGCAGTCGCTCAACGGGTCGATCAACGCGGTGTGGATCGGCCGCTTTCTGGGGGAGGCCTCGCTCACCGCCACGGCCAACGCCAACAATGTGATGTTCGCGCTGATCGGGCTGATCTTCGGCATCGGCATGGCCGCGACCATTCTGGTGGCGCAGTCGATGGGCGCGCACAATCTGGCGCAGGCCAAGCGGGTGCTGGGCTCCAGCGCCACGTTCTTCGGCGCGGCCTCCGTGGCGATCGCCGCCGCCGGCTGGCCGCTGTCGCGCAGGCTGATGGCGTGGATGGGCACGCCCGCCGATGCGCTGCCGCTGGCCGAGGCCTACCTGCAGGTGATCTTTCTGGCGATTCCGCTGCTTTACCTGTTCGCGTTCGTCTCGGCGGTGCTGCGCGGCGCGGGCGATACGCGAACGCCTTTCTGGTTTCTGTTGCTGGTGGCCGTTCTGGACACCGCGCTCAATCCGCTGCTGATCTTCGGCTGGGGACCGGTTCCCCGCATGGGCATGACGGGCGCGGCGCTGGCGACCCTCATCGCCAATGCCGTCGGGTTCACGCTGATGCTGATCTGGCTGCGCGTGCGCCGGCATCCGCTGTGGATCGGCGGCGGCGAGCTCGCGCTCTTCAGGCCCGACTGGGTCATCATCCGCGCGCTGGTCGCCAAGGGCCTGCCCATGGGCGCGCAAATGGTGATGATCTCGCTTGCGATGATCGCCATGATTTCCATGGTGAATGCCTACGGTGTGCACACCGCGTCGGCGTACGGCGCCGCGCTGCAGTTGTGGACCTACGTGCAGATGCCCGCGATGGCCATCGGCGCGGCCTGCTCGTCGATGGCCGCGCAGAACGTCGGCGCCAGGCGCTGGGACCGCGTGGAAGGCACGGCGCGCGCGGGAGTGCTCTGCAACCTGGCGATGACCGGCACGCTCATCGCCGTCATCGTGCTGGCCGACCGGTTCATGATGGGCTGGTTTCTTCCCGCGGGCAGCGCGGCGATCGAGACCGCGCGCCACCTCAACCACATCGCCATCGGCTCGTTCCTTTTCTTCGGCGTGACGTTCGTGCTCGCGGGCGTGATCCGCTCCACCGGCGCGGTGATGCCGCCGCTGATCATCCTGGCCATCGCCATGTGGGGCATCCGCGTTCCGGTGGCGCATTTCCTGCAGCCGTATTGGGGCGCGAATGCGATCTGGTGGAGCTTTCCGATCAGCGCGCTGTGCTCGATGGTGCTGACCATGGCCTACTACCGCTTCGGCAACTGGCGCGAGGCGCACATACTGCCGCCACAATAGAGGGAGAAACTTTCGCCGCACGGCGGGCTCTCAAGCAAGGCCATGTCATTCATTCGCTCGCAGCATTGGCTGCCAACTCTTCTTTTCGTAGCGGCAGGAGCCCTGTCGGCGAGCGCATCCGCGCAGATTCAGCTCAAGGCTGGCGGCCTGGGCGCGTCCATGGCCGGCAGCACGGTGACCACGCCTCACGTGCAGGCCGAACTGGTGGCGCAGGCACCCGATGGCGTGGGGCCCGGCAAGCCATTGTGGCTGGGGCTGTCGATCACCCATCAGCCACAATGGCATACCTACTGGAAGAATCCTGGCGACTCGGGCCTGCCCACGCAAATGCAGTGGAAGCTGCCAGAGGGCATCGACGCCGGCGAAATCGCCTGGCCGGTGCCACGCAAGATTCCGCTGGGCACGCTGGCGAACTTCGGCTACGAAGGCACGGTGCTCCTGCCCGTTCCCATGACGGTGGCAAGCACTTTCCATCCCGGCCCGCTCGCCAAGGACGCCACTTTCGAGCTGCAGGCGAGCTGGCTGGTGTGCCGCAAGGAATGCATTCCCGAAGAGGGCACGTTCACGCTGCAGGTTCCCATTCAAGGCACCACGGCGCTGCATTCCGCCGCGTTCGACGCAGCCGCGAAAGCCCATCCGGCAGAGCTGTCCGCCGATGCCGGCGGCAAGGGGTCCGTGAAGGTGGATGGCGATGCCATCCATGTGCGCGTGGCGGGCCTGCCTTCGGCCATCATGGGCCGTACGCTGTCGTTCTTTCCCGAGACCGAGGCGGTGATCGAAACCGCCGGCGAAATCACCCAGCAGTGGGACGGCGACGTGTGGACCGCGCGCGTGCCGCTGTCGCCGCATCGCAGCGAAAGCCCCGAGCCCATGCCTGTCGTCCTGGCCAGCGAGGGACGCGGCTGGCGCGCGGAACTGCCGGTGGAGGGCGGCTGGCCCAAGATTGCGGATGCAGCCGGTGTCTCGCCCGCGCTCGAAGCCGCGCTCAGGGCCAATGCCCAACTGGGCGGGCCGGACGCGGCCGCGCCGGCGCCCTCGGCCATTTCGGCCGCGCCGCCCGGTGTATGGCTGGCCGCCTTGCTGGGCGCATTGATCGGTGGCCTGATCCTGAACCTCATGCCCTGCGTTTTCCCAGTTCTCGCCATCAAGGTGGTGGGCTTCGCGCAGCATGCGCAGGACCGCCGCGCGCACCGAGCCAGCGGCCTGGCCTATGCCGCCGGCGTGATTCTCTCGTTTCTCGCGCTTGGAGCACTGATGCTGGGCCTGCGGGCGGCGGGCGAGGCCGTGGGCTGGGGATTCCAGTTGCAGTCCCCTGGCGTGGTCGCCGCGCTGGCGGCGCTGTTCACCATCATCGCGCTGAATCTTTCCGGCATTTTCGAGTTCGGCAGCATGCTGCCCTCGTCGGTCGCCGGCATGCAGGCGAAAAACCCGGTGGCGAACTCCTTCCTCACCGGCATCCTGGCCGTGGCGGTCGCATCGCCATGCACCGCTCCTTTCATGGGCGCATCGCTCGGCCTGACGTCCTCGCTGCCGCCGCTGCAGGCGCTGTCGATCTTCGCCGCGCTGGGACTGGGCCTTGCCCTGCCCTATCTGCTGGCCAGCTGGATCCCGGCCATCGCGCGCGCCATCCCGCGGCCCGGCGCATGGATGGACACGCTGCGCCGCCTCATGGCGTTTCCGATGCTCGCCACCGTGGTCTGGCTGGTGTGGGTGCTGGGGCAGCAAAGCGGCATCAACGGCGCCGCGGCGCTGCTGGGCCTGCTGGTGGCTCTGTCCATGGCGGTCTGGGCCGTCTTCAGCCTGCGCGGACGCAGCCGCATGGTGCTGGCGCCCATTTCCGTGATCGTGCTTGCCGTTTCGGCCTGGACATTCGCCCCGCGCATCACGCAGATGCAGGCCGCACCAGCCGCCATCGCCTCCGACGGCTCCGCCTGGCGCGCCTGGGAAAGCGGCCTGCCCGAGCAACTGCTCTCGCAGGGCCAGCCGGTGTTCGTGGATTTCACGGCTGCCTGGTGCGTAACCTGCCAGTACAACAAGTCCACCACGCTCGCGGACACCGCCGTGATGAAGGATTTCAAGGACAAGAACGTGGCCCTGCTGCGCGCCGACTGGACGCGCCGCGATCCGCGCATCACCTCCGCGCTGCGCGCGCTGGGCCGCAGCGGCGTGCCGGTGTACGTGCTGTATGCGCCCGGCAGGCAGCCGGTGGTGCTGACCGAGCTGCTCGGCAAGAGCGAAGTGCGGTCCGCGCTGGCCGCGTTGTAGCGGGGCCCCGGAAAGCAGGCGCATCCGGCGCTTGCGGACGGCGGCCTTCCAGGGTTTGTCCCCGCGCCGCGGGTATTTGGCCTACATGCGCGCGCCGCCGCTTCGTCCTAGACTGAAACGGTCCGAAGGACACCGCATCCATATTCTCAACCGGCGCCGCAGCGGCCGCGCCCGCACCTTCGGATGCTGCGCGCCAGAGTCCTGGCGCACCCTGGATAGAGCGGCCACTGCCCGCCCTGTACCGCACAGGAGGTGGGCCATGCATGCTTCCATTCTTCGACACTCCGTGCTGCATCCGTCGCAACGCGGCAAGAACCTGATGCTGGCATTCACGCTGGGCAGCCTGGCGATTGCCGGGTTCGTGCTGCCGTTCGTGTGGGACGTGCTTGCCGCCATCGACGCCCTGCCCAAGATGGCATGGCTGCAGCAGTTGCTGCACGCCGCGCCCGTTGCCAGCTGGCTGCTGATGTTCGCCTGGGGAGCATCCATTCCACTGATGCTGCTGTTCGCGCTGCATCAGGCACCAAGGCACCGCGTGCGCAACACCGTTGCCGTGCTGGCGCTGATGCTCATCGCCATCACCTGGTTCGTGCACATGCCCTCTGCCGCCCACTGCGATGTGATGTACCCGCATGCCGAACTCGCCTGCAGCGCGTTGAGGTGGGGATTCAGCACCAGCCTGGGGCTTGCAACCGCCGCCTACGTGTTCGCCATTTTCGTGGTCGGCTTCTCGGCGGTGGGATTGTTTGCCCAGTGCATCGAGAACGAATCCGCGCAAACGGTGTGACGCGCCCATGGCGGCGCAATGCTCGCGCCCGCGTGGGGACAATGGCGCGCGGGCATTCAGCCGCTCTCATAAAATGGTGCCTGGGTGCTCTTGCGGCAATGATGTCCGGGAGCAGGTTTGTTCAGCGCGGGTCGGGCCGCCCGCGCATGTGCAGCGGCTCGCCGCCGCCCTCCAGGCCCGACCATGTCCCATTCCAATCAGCATCGGGCTGACGCTTGCGCGCGCCAGCCCGCCTTTCTTGCCTTTTCCGATCAGATCAACGCACGGCTCGCTCGCGCCACGCATTCCGATGCCGCGGGCGGCGTGGTGCTGCTGCTTGCCGCCGCGGCCGCGCTCGTCTGGGCGAACTCTCCGGCGCGCGATGGCTATCACGCGCTTTGGCATACCGGCATCGGTCTTTCACTGGGTTCGTGGAGCCTGGAGCAAAGCCTGCATTTCTGGGTGAACGATGCACTGATGACCGTGTTCTTTCTGCTCGTCGGCATGGAGATCCGCCGCGAGCTGCACGGCGGCGCGCTTTCCCAACCGCGCCAGGCGCTCCTGCCCGTGGTTGCCGCGCTGGGCGGCGTCGTCGCGCCCGCGCTGATGTATCTCGCCTGGCACCCCAGCGGAGAATCCGCATCCGGCTGGGCCATTCCCACGGCCACCGACATTGCGTTCGCAGTCGGCGTGCTCGCACTGGCCGGACGTGGCCTTCCCCCTACGCTGCGGGTATTCCTGCTCACGCTGGCCATCATTGACGATCTGGCGGCAGTGCTCGTCATTGCCCTGTTCTACTCCGGCGGACTGCAATGGAACATGCTGCCGGTCGCGGCGCTCGGCGTGCTGGGGGTTCTAGGCCTTCAGACCTTCGGCATACGCCGTGCGTGGTGGTATGTTCCGCCCGGCGCGGTGTTGTGGTGGGGTATCTGGCAGACCGGCGCACATCCCACGCTCGCGGGCGTGGCGCTCGGGCTGATGACGCCGGTGCACGTGCTGGCGGGCCGCGAAAGCGCCGCACCGGTGGAGCGCGTCGCCGCCGCGCTCCACCCCTGGGTGGCGTTCGGCGTCATGCCGCTGTTCGCACTGGCCAATGCGGGCGTCACGCTGCAAACCGGTGAGCTGGAAGGGCATTCCAGCCAGGTGCTGGCCGCCGTCGCCTTGTCGTTGGTGCTGGGCAAGCCGCTTGGCGTGATGCTCGCCAGCTTTATCGCCGTACGGCTGCGCATCTGCGCGCTGCCGCCCATGGTGCGCTGGCCGCACATAATGCTCGCAGCCCTGCTGGCGGGCATTGGCTTCACGATGGCCATCTTCATCTCGACGCTGGCATTCCCCGATGCGAACCTGCTCAACGCCGCCAAGCTCGGGGTGCTGCTCGCGTCGGCCAGCGCGGCGCTGCTGGCGCTGGCCTGGGGCTGGCATCTGAGACGGCGCTGAACGGACGCCCCCACGCCTCTACGTAGCGCACCCGATTGGTGACTTGGGCAGGGCCGCCTACACTCGGTCCACCATGCCTCTTCAAACACCCGATACCGTCAGCGTGCTGCGCGACATCCTCACGCGCTGCCGCACCATCGCCATCGTCGGCCTGTCGCCGCAGTGGCATCGCCCGAGCCACTTCGCCGGCAAGTACATGCAGGCGCATGGCTACCGCATCATTCCAGTGAATCCGCTGGTCGCCAGGGAGGGCGGTGAGATCCTGGGCGAAAAAGCCTATGCCAGCGTGACGGAGGCCGCCACGGCCTTGCAGGGCGAAGGCGTGCGGATCGACATGGTCGATTGTTTTCGCAAAAGCGAGGACATCCCGCCGCTGGCAGGCGAGGCCATCACGGCAGGGGCGCAGTGCCTGTGGCTGCAGCTTGGCGTGGTCAATGAAGCAGCCGGACTGCGAGCCGAGACCGCAGGCCTGCGGGTCATCCAGAACCGCTGCGTCAAGATCGAGCACGCCCGCCTGTTCGGGGGCCTTGGCTGGATGGGGGTGAACACGCGCGTCATCTCAGCCAAGCGCCTGCGGCAGCTGCCCTACTGAAGAACACGAAGAACGGCGCGGACCGCGCCGCCCACCGCACCACTTCCCACCCGCTCATGACAGATTCATCGCTTCCATCCGGCGACCGCGCCTTCGGCTTCGGCACGCGGGCCGTCCATGCGGGCGCCCAGCCCGACCCCGCCACCGGCGCGCGCGCCACGCCGATCCACCAGACCACGAGCTTTGTCTTCGACAGCGCCGAGCATGCGTCCAGCCTGTTCAATCTCCAGACCTTCGGCAATGTCTACAGCCGCATCAGCAATCCAACGGTGGCCGTGTTCGAGGAGCGCATGGCAAGCCTCGAGGATGGCCGTGCCGCCATGGCCTGCGCGAGCGGCATGGCCGCGCAGATGGCGGCGCTGCTGGCCATACTGAAATGCGGCGACCATATCGTGGCCGCCTCCACGCTGTATGGCGGCAGCGTCGGCCAGCTCGGCATCGGTTTTGCGCGCATGGGCATCGAGACCACGTTCGTCGACCCCGCCGATCCGGACAATTTCGCGCGCGCCATCCGCCCGAACACCCGCGCCCTGTATGGAGAAACCATCGGCAACCCGCTGGTCAACGTGCTCGACATCCAGGCGATCGCCAGCGTCGCGCATGCGCACGGCGTGCCGCTCGTCATCGACAACACCGTCGCAAGCCCCTATCTGTGCAACCCGATCGCATGGGGCGCCGACATCGTCGTGCACAGCGCCACCAAATACATCGGCGGACACGGCACGACCATGGGCGGCGTGATCGTCGAAGGTGGGAAATTCCCCTGGGACAACGGCAAGTTCCCCGAGATGGTGGAGCCCAGCCGCGCCTACCATGGCGTGAAGTTCTACGAGACCTTTGGCGACTTCGGCTACACCATGAAGGCACGCATGGAGGTGAACCGCACCTTCGGGGGCGTGCTCTCGCCGATGAATGCCTGGCAGTTGCTGCAGGGCGCGGAAACGCTGCACCTGCGCATGCGCGAGCACTGCCGCAACGCGCTGGCGGTCGCACGGTTTCTCGAGCAGCACCCGCTGGTGGACTGGGTAAACTATCCCGGCCTGGCCGATTCGCCATACCACGCGCTGGCCAGCAAGCAGTTCCGCAGCGTGGACGGGCAGCCCGGCGCCTCGGGCATTCTCACGTTCGGCGTGAGGGGCGGCGCGGCAGCGGGAGAGAAATTCATCGACGCCTGCGAGTTCCTCAGCCACCTCGCCAACATCGGCGACGCCAAGACGCTGGTGATCCACCCGGCATCGACCACGCACCGCCAGCTCACCGACGAAGAACTGGCCAGGGCGGGCGTTTCACCCGACATGGTGCGCCTGTCCGTGGGCATCGAGGACGTGGACGACATCCTCTGGGATATCGACCAGGCCCTCGCGCGATCCCAGCGTTGACCGGCCCGGCCACCGTCGCCAAGCGGCAAGGACACGGAGCACAGGAGCCCCTCCCATGAGCAACAACAGCACGGCGCCAAGCCTGCGGGTGGTTCACTCGATCACCGAATTGAACGCGCGGGACGCGGGCTGCATAGCCGTCAGCGGCTCCCACGGCGGCCTGTCCGCCGCGCGCTACGCGGTGGCCGCGCGGCCTCTGGTCAGCGTATTCAACGACGCGGGCATAGGCAAGGACGAGGCCGGCATCGCCGGGCTTGCACTCCTGCAGCGGCACGGACTGGCCGCCTGCGCCGTGAGCCACCAGAGCGCGCGCATCGGCGATGCGCAGAGCACCCTTGACGACGGCGAAATCCAGCACGTGAACGCCGCCGCGCGTTCGCTGGGCGTGGCCGTGGGCGAACGCTGCGCGGATGTCGTCCAGCGGTTGCGGGAAAGCAGCGCCCCACCGGGGAAATAGCGCATGTTCATCAAGATTACGCAGCCACCGAGGTGGCTTTGAGCGCGTACCGGCCCCCCTGCGCATCCGCACCCTGCGACAATCGGGGAATGAGCTTTCCAACCCTCTCCAACGACCAGTTCCTGCGTGCCTGCCGTCGTCAGGCCACCGATTACACACCTTTGTGGCTGATGCGCCAGGCGGGGCGCTATCTTCCGGAGTACAAGGCCACGCGCGCCAAGGCGGGCAGCTTCATGGGCCTGGCCATGAACGTGGACTACGCGACCGAGGTGACGCTGCAGCCATTGGAGCGTTTTCCACTTGACGCCGCCATCCTGTTCAGCGACATCCTCACGGTGCCGGACGCCATGGACCTGGGCCTGTCGTTTGCAGAGGGCGAGGGCCCGCGCTTCGCCAAGGTGGTGCGCGACGAAGCGGCCGTGGCCGATCTCGCCGTGCCCGACATGGACAAGCTGCGCTATGTGTTCGACGCCGTCACCAGCATCCGCAAGGCGCTGAACGGCCGCGTGCCGCTGATCGGCTTCTCGGGCAGCCCGTGGACCCTGGCCTGCTACATGGTCGAGGGCAAGGGCAGCGACGACTACCGCCTCGTCAAATCGCTGATGTACTCGCGCCCGGACCTGATGCGCCGTATCCTGCAAGTGAATGCCGACAGCGTCGCCATGTACCTGAACGCGCAGATCGACGCCGGCGCGCAGGCCGTGATGATTTTCGACAGCTGGGGCGGCGTTCTCGCCGACGGCGCCTTCCAGGAATTCAGCCTGGCCTACACCCGGCGCGTGCTTGCCCAGCTCAAGCGCACGGGCGTGGACGGCGCGGACGTGCCGCGCATCGTGTTCACCAAGGGCGGCGGCATCTGGCTGCAGGAGATGGAGCCGCTCGACTGCGAGGTCCTCGGCCTCGACTGGACGGCCAACCTGGGCAGGGCGCGCGCCATCGTCGGCCACAGCAAGGCGCTGCAGGGAAATATCGATCCGAACGTGCTGTTCGCCGCGCCCGCGCAGATCGCCGCGCAGGTGGCGGCGGTGCTCGACAGCTTCGGCGCGCCGCACATCGACCGGAACACCACGGGCCCGACCCATATCTTCAACCTGGGCCACGGCATCAGCCAGTTCACTCCACCGGAACATGTATCGGCCCTGGTCGAAGCCGTTCACAGCCATTCGCGCGCCATGCGCGCCGCAGCCGCAGCCGCAGCCAAGACCGCATCCTGATGCCGGCCGACGAAGTGGGCGCCTACCAACGCCCGCTTCGTACTTATGCACATATTGTGTAGCACAGAATTCGCCACACAATTTGTAACCAAAATCCTGAATATCAACCAAAATGCGCCGCAGGAACCGCATAAGTGCTTGATTTTCAATGATTGACAACAGATGCGTGTTTCGACGGCAAATCAGCTGCGAAGGCCGCATGCAGGCACTTTCCGGTTGTCGCCCAAGGATATCAACAAAGTTATCCACAGAAACTCTGGATGACTATGTTTTCTCACTCAAAATCAAGCACTTACCGCCGACATCACAAGCAAAATCCCGGTTTTTTCCGCTTTGGCAAGACAAATTTCCATGGCGCAAGGGACTTGACAGCACACTTGTACACATGTTTGGACGAGCGGCGGAGCTCACAAAGACGCAATCAGCCCCCTGAATCATGGTCATTGCAATGCAACATAGATCATTGATTTATTTGAGAAATTTCGAATCATTAATAAATGTCAACAACCTAAGAAGCGGCCCGACAATTCCAGCCCCAGAAAACCGCCCTCCAGAAATTAACAAAGTTATCCACAGAATTGACTTTCAAGTGTGCGGAATCAGTGTTTTCCTCAATGGAGTGAAAAAAGCGCATCATCCGAGCGCATGCCGGATCTGCGGCACCACCGGCCTTCATGACCACCGAGACAACAGCCTCCCTTACATCCCGCGACGCCTGCGCCCCTGAAAAACATTGGCTTTGGGTGGCGGTGGCCACGCCCGCGCACAGCGGCATTGGGGAATTGCTCACCTATTGGAGCGATACGGCATTGCCGCCGGGCAGCCTGGTGCGCGTGCCGCTCGGACGCCGCGAGGTGCTGGGCGTTGTCTGGGATGCTCCAGGCGACGCCGGGCCCGCGGAACTTCCCGAAGGGGTGAAGGCGCGCGCCATCGCCGGCGTGCTCCAGGGGGTGGAGGCGCTCAGCGCAAGCTGGCGCAGGCTTACCGCGTTCACCGCGCGCTACTATCAGCGCACGCTCGGCGAAGTCGCCCTGGCCGCACTGCCGCCACAACTGCGCGACCTCACGCCCGAGCAGATGGCGCGGCGGCTCAAGCGTGCGCCCTCCCAGGCCGCGCAGGCAGCCGGAATGATCCCCAATGCGGAGGGTGCGCCCGCCGCCTGCGCCGCGCCGCCATTGTCGGCCGAGCAAGGGCAGGCCGCCGAGCTGATCGCCACCCGGCCCGGGCCTTTTCTTCTGTACGGCTCGACAGGCAGCGGCAAGACCGAGGTCTATCTGCACAGCGTGCAGCAGGCGCTCGCTGCGGATCCCCTGGCTCAGGCGCTCGTGATGGTGCCGGAGATCAACCTCACGCCGCAACTGGAAGAGCGCTTCGTGCAGCGCTTTGCTCCCATCTATGGCGCCGGGGCCGTCGTGTCGATGCACAGCGCAATGACCAACCCGCAGCGCCTCAAGAGCTGGCTTGCCGCGCACACGGGCCAGGCGCGCATCGTGCTGGGCACGCGCATGGCCGTGTTCGCCAGCATGCCGCACCTGGCGCTCATCGTCGTGGACGAGGAGCACGACGCCAGCTACAAGCAGCAGGAAGGCGCGCGCTACTCCGCCCGCGACCTGGCCGTATGGCGCGCGCGCGAGCAAAACGCCAAGGTGATTCTGGGAAGCGCCACGCCATCGCTCGAGAGCTGGCACGCCAGCCGCCCTCCCGCCAAGGAAGATCCGCAGGGCGGCCGCTACCTGCGCCTGAACATGCCTAGCCGCATCGGCGCTGCGGAACTGCCGCGCGTGCGCCTGGTGGACATGGCCCAGCAGCCGCGCGGCGCGGTGTTCTCTGCGCCTCTGCTGCAAGCCATCACAGAACGCGTGGAGCGCGGCGAGCAATGCCTCGTGCTGCTCAACCGCCGCGGCTTCGCTCCGGTGCTCCATTGCAAGGAATGCGGCTGGAAGAGCGATTGCCCGCACTGCAGCGCGCACCAGGTGTTCCACAAGATCGACCGCACGCTGCGCTGCCACCACTGCGGCTTCACGCAGCGTGTTCCGCATTCGTGTCCGGGCTGCGGCAACGTGGACATCGCCCCCATCGGGCGCGGCACCGAGCAGTTGGAGGAGCAGTTGGCCGCGCTGCTGCGCAACGTGATCACGCCCGAGCGGCGGGCGGCGCGCGTGGCGCGCATCGACGCCGACACCACCAAGGCCAAGGGCGCCCTGCAGGAACAGCTCGCCGCCGTGCATGGCGGCGAGGTGGATGTGCTCGTGGGCACGCAGATGGTCGCCAAGGGCCATGACTTCCGCCGGATCACGCTGGTTGCGGCCGTGCAGCCGGACGGGGCCCTGTTCAGCAGCGACTTCCGCGCGCCGGAGCGCCTGTTTGCTCTGCTGATGCAGGCGGCGGGCCGCGCCGGCCGGGACGCCAACTACATCGCGAAGCAAGGCGGCAATCCACCCGAGATGTGGATACAGACCTGGCACCCGGAGCACCCGCTCTATTCGGCGCTGCGCCAACACGACTATCCGCGCTTTGCATCCGGGCAGTTGCAGGAGCGCATGGACGCGGGCATGCCGCCGTTTGCCTATCAGGCGCTGGTGCGCGCGGACGCCCGCACCCAGGAAGCCGCCCAGGCGTTCCTGAACGCGGTGAGCCAGGCCGCGCGCGACGCTCAGTTGCCCGGTCTTGCCCATGTGTTTCTTTTTCCGCCCGTCCCGCTGGTGGTGCAGCGGGTCGCCAACGTGGAACGCGCGCAAATGCTGGTGGAGAGCACGCATCGCGGCGCGCTGCAGCATTTTCTGGCGGCATGGCAGAGCCTGCTGCATGCCGAGCGGGTGAATCACAGGGCCGTCATCCGCTGGCTGATCGACGTGGATCCGCAAGGCATTTAGAGCTGCTAACACGACCCAGCAAACCGAAGGTTTGCGATCGAGACGAGGCGCGAAGCCGCAGGCAGTACAAGCGTACGACAAGGCGAAGCAACGACGTATCGAGGGTTGTGTTAGCGGATCTTAGGCCGGAACCCGGCGGGCGACAGCGGCTTCAGGGAAGAAAAATCATCACCGCGGCGGAGAACGTCAGGAACGCCAGCGCCGTGGACACCAGGATGATCCGCGCGATGCGCCCGCCATGGGCGCCAAAGCGCTCCACCAGCAGCGCCACGTTGCTCGCGCTCGGCAGCGCGGCCAGCAGCACCATCACGGTGACGGTGAACGGCGAGATGCCCGCGCCCAGCGCGATGGCCGCCCGGCACGCCAGCCAGATCAGCAGCGGATGGATCAACAGCTTCGCCAGCGCAAGCGGCACGTATTGCGCTGGCGGCACGTATTCGTGCTCGTTCATCTGCGATCGCGCGAGCACCGCGCCTATGGTGAACAGGGCCGCGGGAGAGGCGGCTCCTGCCAGCATCGCAATGGTCTTGTCCACCGGGGCGGGCAGTTGCCAGCCGATGCCCGAAGCCAGCGCGCCCAGGGCAATCGACCAGGGCATGGGGTTGGTGGCCATGCCGCGCAGCGCCTTTCTCAGCGCCACCGCCACGCCATGCGCGCCCGCGACGTCCAGGCGCGAGAGCGCGATGCACAGCGACGTGGTGATGATCATGTCGATCGCCATGGTGAGGATCACCGGCCCCGCGCTTTGCTCGCCCAGCAGCGCCACCAGCAGGGGCACGCCCATGAACCCGGTGTTCGGAAACGCCACCACCAGCGCGCCGAAAGCGGCATCGTTCCAGCCCATGCCGCCGCGCCTGGTGAATGCAATCGTCGCGCCCACCAGCAGCAGCCCGCACAGCAGATAAACCGCCGCCACCGCGGGATCGAGAAGCTGCCCTATCGGCGTGTTCGCGCCGAAGCGGTACAGCATGCACGGCAGCGCGAAGTACAGCACGAAGGTGTTGAGACCGCTGATCGCGGACAAGGGCAGCACCTTGCCCCGCGTGGCCAGAAAGCCGCAGAGCACCAGTGCGAAGAAGGGGAAGGTGACGGAAAAGACAGACAGCACGATGCCGTGGATTGTCGCAAGCTCCGCGCATCCCTGCAGGCGGGCATGAAACCGCAGGCCGGAATGATCAGAAAACCCACGCCATGCCCGGACCGCCCCGCGCGCCTGGGCGGCCGCACCGACGGCTATGCCCGATACCGCGAGTGGCGCAGCGCGCCGCGCCGATACAGGCTACCGATCAGCGAGCACGCCGTCTCCCCATCCAGTCCGCTGTGCTCGCACAACTGCCGCAGGCTGACCGGGGCGCGCGTGAGCAGCGCCATCGCACGAACGCAGGCGCCTGTGTTGTAGGGCGCATCGAGCGAAACCCATGAGGTGAGCTGGAATTCATCGTCCTGCTTGACCATCCCGGGCCCGGTTTTCGCGGACGCGGCCTGCACCGGCGCGGCGGCGGCCTTCGATGCGGCCACGCGCTGGCGCGTGCTCCAGTCCATCAGGAAGACGGCGGCCCGGTCGAGCGCGTCGATCAGGTCGAAGACGGTGAATTCCGCAGGCAGATGCGAGATCCAGCGTCCGTTGCGGGGCTGCCCATGCGCATCCTGCGCCCGCCCGACATAGATCACGCACGGCGTGGACGCGGGCACGGCGTCGCCTCGAAGCGACGCGTCCACGAGCGCAAGCTGCGCATCATGGGGAGAGGTGCGCGTCCAGTCGAACAGGGATCTGCGGGCCGCCGTCCCGAACAGGGAGAGAAACCGCGCCAGGGACGCGGGAGCCAGACCGTCTGGAGCCACTCCGGCAACGCTATGCTTCATATCGCTTTTTACTTTTGCAGGGGAATCTTGTTGATGAAAAATTGTATCAATTCATATCCAATGATTAATATTTACTAATCTTCCAGCGCACCATTTCACGCACTGATGACATTTGTTAACCCAAAACCATCTTCAAGGTCGCGGCTTCCATGTGTTCCATTGTCTTGTCGCAATAGGTAAAACACGCTCCCAACCCGTCGCGTGCCGCGCACCACCGGCCTCGCAGCCGGCTTCGACCGTGGCAGGGGAATCCCCGGATGGCTATGATTCACCGCTTCGCACCGGCGGCCACACGCCCCGTCATCGCCATCCCCATCCAGAAACACACTCCGCTCCCATCGCGTCACCATGTCCGCTGGACTCAATCTGGCTCAGCTTCAAGCCGTTCACTACACAGAAGGTCCGTGCCTGGTTCTTGCCGGCGCGGGCTCCGGCAAGACGCGCGTGATCACGCACAAGATCGGCCGGCTGATCGAGAACGGCCTCGCGCCCCGGCGCATCGCGGCCATCACCTTCACCAACAAGGCGGCCGCCGAAATGCGCGAACGCGCCACGGGGCTGATCGGCAGGCAGGCCAAGGATGTGCTGGTGTGCACCTTCCACGCGCTGGGCGTGCGCATGGTGCGCGAGGACGGCCACGTGCTGGGACTCAAGCCCCAGTTCAGCATTCTGGATGCGGACGACGTCACCGGCATCCTCAAGGATTGCGCCGGAGGCAGCACGGACGCCGCCACGGCGCGGCAGTGGCAGTGGACCATCAGCAACTGGAAGAACAACGGCTGGGATGCGCGCAAGGCGCTGGCGATGGCGCAGGACGACAACGAACGCAGCATCGCGCTCATCATGCAGCGCTATGAAGAGCGGCTGGCGGCCTACCAGAGCGTCGATTTCGACGACCTCATCGGCATGCCGATGCGGCTCCTGAAAAACCACCAGGAGGTGCGCGAGAAGTGGCAGCGCCTGCTGGGCCACGTGCTGGTCGATGAATACCAGGACACCAACGCCACGCAGTACGAGCTGCTCAAGCTGCTGGTGGGCGAGCGCGCGCGCTTCACGGCCGTGGGCGACGACGACCAGTCGATCTATGGCTGGCGCGGCGCCACGCTCGACAACCTGAAGAAGCTGCCGATCGACTTCCCGCAGCTCAAGATCATCAAGCTGGAGCAGAACTACCGCTCCACGTCGGCCATTCTGCGCGCGGCGAACAACGTCATCCAGCCCAATCCCAAGCTGTTTCCGAAAACGCTCTTCTCGGAACTCGGCGAAGGCGAGCCGGTGCGCATCGTCGATTGCGACACGGAAGAGCATGAGGCCGAACGCACCGTCGCACGCATTCTGGGCCTGCGCGCATCGCACAACCCGCAGCCCGCGTGGAAGGATTTCGCGGTGCTCTATCGCGCGAACCACCAGGCCAAGCCCATCGAGAAGGCGCTGCGCAAGGCGAACATCCCCTACAAGGTCTCGGGCGGCACGAGCTTCTTCGACCGCGCGGAAATCAAGGATTTGTGCGCATGGTTCCGCCTGTGGATCAACAACGACGACGACCCCGCCTTCCTGCGCGCCATCACCACGCCCAGGCGCGGCATAGGCCACACGACGCTGGGCAAGCTGGGGGAGTTTTCCTCGCAGCACAAGCTCAGCATGTTCGGCGCGCTGTTCAACCGGATGCTGGAGGCGCTGCTGCCGCGCAAGGCGCACGACGGACTGGCGGAGTTCGGCCGCTACGTCAACGACCTGGAATACCGCGCGCGCCACACCATGGGCGCGGACGCAGCGCGCGCCTTCATGCTCGACTGGCTCAAGGAGATCGGCTACGAGCAGCATCTCTACGACAGCGAGGATAGCGAGAGCGTGGCCGCCGCGCGCTGGAGCAACGTGCTCGAATTCTGCGACTGGATGGCACAGCGCGCCGGCGGCCAGATCGAGGACGCGGCCGGCACCACCATGCAGACCGAAACGAAGAGCCTGCTGGAGGTGGCCAGGAACATCGCGCTGCTGTCCACCATCAGCGAACGCGAACAGGAGCAGGACATGGTCGTGCTCTCCACCCTGCACGCATCCAAGGGCCTCGAATGGCCGCATGTGGTGCTCGCGGGCGTCACCGAAGGCATGCTGCCCTTCAAGCTCGATGACGACGACGGCAAGCAGGAGAAAGTCAGCCAGGAGACCGCGCTGCGCCTGCAGGAAGAGCGGCGGCTGATGTACGTGGGCATCACGCGCGCCCAGCGCACGCTGGCGGTGAGCTGGACCAAGCGCCGCAAGAAGGGACGCGACATGGTGACCACGCAGCCCAGCCGGTTCATCGCGGAAATGGGACTGGATGCGGCCACCGCACGCGAAGACCCGCGTGCCAGGCTGCGCGCGCTGCGCGAGGAATTCGCCCGCAAGGCGCAAGCCTCGACACCCGCATCGTCATAAAAGGACCGACACACATTCATGGATATGCAACCCGCCCTCAAGACACTGGCCGGCCTCGTGGCCACCGCGCTGCTCACCGCATGCGCGGGCACGCCAGCCTCCCGCCCCGCCTGCCCCTCGGCGCAGCAGATGGAGCAGCCGGAACTGCTCGGACGCTGGAGCGTGCAGATGGACGGCGTGCCCGGCCCCATCACGATGCTGCTCGGCCCCCACCCCGAGTGGGATGGCACCGTCAAGGGCACGATCAACCGTCCGGACTTCCAGTCCATCGTCGTGGGCGACGTGAACAAGGGCGTCCTCGCCATGGAGGAGTCGCGCGACGGAAAAAGCGTGAGCGGCACCTGGGATGGAGATGTGGTGCAGGGAAGCTGCGCGCGCGAGATCCGCGGCGAATTCTCCGACAGCGAAGACCGCACGCACCCCTTCGTGATGCGCAAATCCGGCAGGTAGCGCAAGCGGCCCCGGCCGAGGCTGTCACACACGCATTTACATGCTTGGGCAAAATGGCGCGCGGGCGCCCCTTGTGCAAACGATATATTGTCGTCGGCACCAAAAACAACATATTGGCTCCCGCCGGCATCACCCGGCCATCAACACTCGTATGCGCTTTTCCTGCACCACCTTCCGACTGTCCGCCACGGCGCTCATCTGTTTCGGCGGCCTGCCCGCCCTGTCGCACGCACAGACGCCGGGACCATCCCTGCCGGATGCCGAATCCGCATGGCGCCAATGCACTGCGCAGACCGACGATTCCGCGCGGCTCGCCTGCTTCGACCAATGGGCCCGAAGCCAGCCCAGGGCCGATACCTCCGGCCCCGCGATGGCCCCTGCCCGGGACCAGGCTTCGGGCTCCGCCGCAGGCACCGACGCCCAGGCGCACCTGAAGCCCCCCGAGCAACTGACGGCGGACGCAGCGGACGCCCCCAGCCAGCTGCCCCTTGGCGGGTGCCGCGACGCCACCTACTCCGAAATGTCGCGGTTCTGGGAACTCGAGGAAGGCACCGATTGCGGCACCTTCAGCTTCCGCGGCTACCGCCCGCTCACGCTCCAGGTATCCGGGGCCAGCGACGTCAACCGCCAGCCGACGTCGGACAATCCCAGCAACAGTGCGACCTACGCGCGGCCCTACGACAAGCAGGAGATCCGCATACAGCTCTCGGTGCGCACCAAGCTGGCATCGGGCCTGCTGACCAGCCCGGACTCCAAGTACCGCGACTCGCTGTGGGTGGGCTATACGCAGCAGTCCTATTGGCAGTTCTTCAATTCGGATATCTCGCGCCCGTTCCGCAACACCGATCACGAGCCCGAGATCCTCTACGTCTACCCGACTACGGCAGAGCTTCCCATGGGCTGGCGCTGGCGCTATTCAGGCGTCGGGCTGGTGCACCAGTCCAACGGCCAGAGCGACCCGCTCTCGCGCAGTTGGAACCGCTACTATGCGATGACCGGCTTCGAGCTGCCGGGCAGGTGGACCGTCGAGGGAAAACTGTGGAAGCGCATCAAGGAAGGCGCCTCCAAGGACGACAACCCCGGCATCGAGAACTACATCGGCCGTGGCGAGCTCAAGGTGGGCTGGAACGTCAACCAGCAAAACTGGCTTGGCGTGAGCGCGCGCGGCTCGCTCAACGGACACGGCAAGGGGTCCGGCCGCATCGAGTGGATGCGCGCCCTCGGCCAGGGCTGGCTCGGCGGCAAGAGCAACCTGCGCCTGCACGCCTCCGTCTTCAGCGGCTACGGCGACAGCATGGTGGACTACAACTTCAAGCGCACGGTGTTCTCACTGGGCTTCAGCCTGCTGGA
>NZ_JBEBOW010000025.1:0-31652 GCF_040396215.1 Diaphorobacter ruginosibacter
GTTGCCGCACATGCAAATCCCCAGGAAAACCAGGCGCTCAAGGCTGGGTGCCGCCTTGCCGCGCCAGGTATTTCTCGATACGTGAATCGGGCCGGAACCAGAGCACAGCCATGGCGGTGAAAATGGTAAATGCCGCCATGGTGCTGTAGAAGCTGACGATGATGGCCAGGGCGTAGGCGGGCAGGGAGATTTTTCCCTTCAGGTCCTTGCCGATGGTGCTCGCAAGCGCCGAGTCTGTGCCCTCCGAGAGGATGATGATGCGCTCCAGCATCCAGTATGAGGCCGCGCACATGAAAAGCACCCCGGCATACAGCGCGGTCGGGAACGCGAGTAGCCCTGATTTGCCGGCCCAGGTGGTGGTGATGGGAATCATGGTCAGCCAGAACAGCAAGTTAAGATTGGCCCACATAATCCGGCCGTCGATGCCACGCACCACCTGGAACATGTGGTGGTGATTGTTCCAGTAGATGCCGACATAGATAAAGCTGAGGACATAGCCGAAGAAGTTGTGCGCCTCCTTCCATAGCCCGCTCCAGGTAAATTCTGACGGCAGCTGGATCTGGTAGAGCATCAGCGTCAGGCTAACCGAGATGACGCCGTCGCTGAAGGACTCCAGCCGGCTCTTGTTCATGGCCGGGGCCAACATCAGATGGACTGCTTGCGAAAGGACCGGCCGGCCAGATACAGAATGGCCAGCATGAAAGGCAGCACGCTCCAGAAGCCATAGCGCATGTACAGTACGGCGCCCATGAAGGCGCCCAGCACAAAGCCGCCCACGATGCTGGCGCTCTTGAAAAGAGCCTGTGCCTGCTCATGGCCGGGATTGCGCACGTAATGGGACAGATCGATACCGAACTGCGTGGTATTGCCCGTCATCATGGTGCTGGGACTGATGTGCTTGATCAGCGTCTTGCTGGCCGTGTTGCGGATCGCCAGCGCCATCAAGCCCAGGCCGCCGGTCAGAGCCAGTTCGCCTGCATTCGGGTCGCGAAACGGCTCGAACTGCAAGCCTGCGAGCATGAAGGCGGTGAGGAATACAGCCTCTGCCACGAACAGCCACCCCAAGGTCCTGTGCGGCTGGTTGAATTGGCTGCTGTGGTCTATCCACACCTTGGTGAGCATGACCGTGATGATGAACAGCGGGACCGCGCCCAACTTGATCCACAGGCCTGCCCCTCCCTTGACGAAAGCCGCGCCCGCCACCACCAGGTTTCCGGTGACATGGGCGGTGAAAAAGCCCAGCAGAGCGATGAAGCCGATGGTGTCGATGGCGCCGCCTACGATAGTGAGCAATGCGGGCGCACGGCACTGTGCCCATGGGCCGGGGGCCTGCCCCGGCGATGGCGATGGAGATACGCTGTCGGCAGCCATCATGAAACCTTTCTGTCTTGCAGGTCCTGCCAGGCTACCAGCAGAAAGCCGCCAATCAACCCCAGATGCTCGAAAAACGAATTGCTCGCCATGAAACGCTCCTGGCTCGCAGGCAGTTCCCAGAAGCGCAGCGCCAGAAAAGTAGCCAGCAAGGTGAAGCCCGCGAGCAACAGGGCACCCAGCCATCGCAGCCGCCCGGTCAGCACCAGCGCTGAGGCGCCCAGTTCCAACACGATCACCAGCACCGCGAGCCAGGGCGCTGGCGCCAGGCCGAAATGCTGCATCTCGTCGACGGCACCGGAAAAATCGGTGAGCTTGACCAGGCCGCCCTGCAGGTAGGCCGCGCACAGGCCCAGGCAGGCAAGCCAGCGCACGGCTGCGCTGCCGAAGATGAAGCCTGCCATCACGGGCAGGCGGTCTTGAAGGCGAAGGCTTGTCATCGCAGCGCTCAGATGCTTCGCGGCTTCAGGCCATCCAGCACGAGCAGCCCAGGGCGCCGAAGAAGCTCTTCGGATCGGAGGCCGGCACGCTCGACGCCCAAGCGTCGGCATGGCTGTGGCCGTGCAGATTGCAACTGGTGGCGCAACCGCAGGCGGCCATGTTGCGGTAGTTCAGCGGCTGCAGCGAATTGCGGCCAGCGCCATCGGGCTTGCCCCAGGCGCCATAGCCCTTGAAGGTGCGCGTGGGCGACCAGTCGGGCATGGCCGGCGGCAGCGGGTTGTCGTCATGCTCCGCGAACTCGCCCTCGCCATAGACCACGCGGCCGCCGACCACGGTCAGGTGGGAGGTGAGAAAGGCGATATCGTCTTCGGGCACGCGGAAGTAGTCCCTGCTCGGCACGATGAAGTCCGCCAGTTGACCCACTGAGATGCGGCCACGCTTGCCTTCCTCGTTGCTGAACCAGGCAACATTCTCGGTCCACATGCGCAGGGCGGTCTCGCGGTCCAGCAGGTTGCACTGCGGGTACATCTGCATGCCGCCCAGCGTCTTGCCCGTGACCATCCAAGATAACGATACCCAGGGGTTGTATGAAGCAACGCGCGTGGCGTCGGTACCAGCCGAGACCTTGACGCCTTTTTCCAGCATGCGTTTGATGGGCGGCGTGGCCTCGGCAGCGCGTGCGCCATAGCGCTCGACGAAATACTCGCCCTGGTAGGCCATGCGATGCTGCACTGCGATGCCTCCGCCCAGAGCAGCGATGCGGTCGATGGACTCGTCGGAGATGGTCTCTGCATGGTCGAAGAACCAGTTGAGTCCGGTCAGCGGCGTGTCGCGGTGGACCTTCTCGAACACGTCGAGTGCGCGCGAGATGGTTTTGTCATAGGTGGCGTGCAGGCGCCATGGCCAGCGGTTCTGCACCAGCACGCGCACCACATCTTCTAGCTCGCTTTCCATCTGCGGCGGCATGTCGGGGCGCGGCTGGCGGAAGTCCTCAAAATCGGCGGCCGAGTACACCAGCATCTCGCCGGCGCCATTGTGGCGAAAGTAGTCGTTGCCCTGTTTGTATTTGACCGAGGAAGTCCACTTGAGAAAGTCCTCCTTCTCCTGCCTGGGCTTTTGCGTGAACAGGTTGTAGGCCAGGCGCACGGTGATCTGGTTCGCATCAGCCAACTTCTGGATGACCTCATAGTCCTCGGGATAGTTTTGCATGCCGCCGCCCGCGTCTATCACGCCGGTCACGCCCAAGCGGTTGAGCTCGCGCATGAAGTGGCGCGTGGAGTTGACCTGGTAGTCAAGCGGAAGCTTAGGCCCCTTGGCCAGCGTGGCATAAAGGATCGTGGCATTGGGCTTGGCGATCAGCAGACCCTTGGGGTTGCCCGAGGCATCGCGCACGATCTCGCCGCCGGGTGGCTCGGGCGTGTCCCTGACATAACCCACGGCGCGCAACGCGGCCGCGTTGAGCAGCGCGCGATCATACAAATGCAGCAGGAACACCGGCGTATCGGGCGCAATGGCGTTGATTTCCTCCAGCGTGGGCAGGCGCTTTTCGACGAATTGGTGCTCGGTGAAGCCGCCCACCACGCGCACCCATTGCGGCGCCGGGGTAATGGACACCTGGTACTTGAGCATGTCGAGCGCATCGGCCAGCGAACGCACACCGTCCCAGCGCAGTTCCAGGTTGTAGCTCAGGCCTCCGCGCACCACGTGGGTGTGGTTGTCCAACAGGCCGGGCAGCACCTGCCTGCGCTTGAGATCGATGATCCGGGTGGCGCTTCCCGCCAGCGGCATGACATCTTCGTCGTCGCCCACGGCAATGAAACGGCCTTCGCGGATGGCAACCGCGCTGGCGACCGGCTTGGAGCGCTCCAGTGTCATGATCTGGCCGTTGCGGAAAATGATGTCGGGATGATCGGACATGGTGATGTTCCTCTCCTGTAATACCAGCTATATCTGCTCGCCCTTGGCCTTCGCGGTGCGGCCGGGCGGTTGGCTGAGCTCAGGGCTGGCGGCCTGCTCTTTCCCGCTCGCGGCGCTGAAGGCCGTGCCTTGCAGCAACTGCTTGCCCATGGGAATAATCTGCTCGCCCACGAGGATACCCAGCAGGCCGACCAGCGCCGCCAACGGCGGCGCGGGCGAGCGCACGCTCAGCAGGCTGTAGACGATGCCAACCAGAATGCCTGCGCCGAGTGATAACAGATAGAGTTTCATTGCTTGCCTCGGGGGCGGGAAATGGATGGCTCCGAGGCCTGTATCGGGCCAGTTGCGGAGCGGCGGTCAAGGCCTTATTTGGCGGGATTGGGCCCGATACGCTCGCCATGCTGAACGCGCTCGGGGGCCTTGTGCACCATGGTGTAGGCATAGTCCACACCCATGCCGTAGGCTCCGGAGTGCTCGCGCACGATGTTCATCACCGCGTCATAGCTGTCTTTGCGAGCCCAGTCGCGCTGCCACTCCAGAAGCACCTGCTGCCAGGTCACTGGCACGATACCGGCCTGCACCATGCGGTCCATGGCGTAGTTGTGCGCATCCGTCGAAGTGCCGCCGGAGGCGTCGGCCACCATGTAGATCTCATAGTCGGTGTCATGCAGGCACGACAGTGCGAATGTGGTATTGCAGACTTCTGTCCATAGACCGGAGACTACGATCTTCCTGCGGCCCTGCGCGGCATTGGAGGCCAGCGCGTCGCGCACGTTCTGGTCATCCCACGAGTTCATTGAGGTGCGTTCCAGGATGCGGTGATCCGGAAACACGCTCAGCAGCTCAGGATAGGTGTACCCGGAAAAGCCTTCGGTCTCCACCGTGGTGATGGTGGCCGGGATATTGAAGGCCTTGGCAGCCTTGGCCAGGCCGACCACATTGTTTTTCAGCACCTGGCGATCAATGGACTGCACGCCGAAGGCCATCTGCGGCTGCTGGTCGATGAAGATGATCTGGCTATTCTGGGGGGTCAGGATTTCGGTGTATTTGGAGGACATGAGGTTTTCGCTTCAGGAGTAGTGAGTGAAATGTGGCGATCTGGAACGCTGCTTGGAGCACCTGATTCAAGGCGGGGAAAACACCGCCAGAACCACACGCAAACGGGGCGCGCAGCATAACCCCGTGCTTTTTTGAGACTATCTTGGCCGCTCCGGTACGACAATGCCTCAGTCTACTGAGGGGCGTCAGGTCTGCAGATGTAGTGAATCGAATATCAGAGTTTCCGTTTTTACCAGTCATGCGTTCATCGATTACTATATAAAGAAAAGCTATGCCTCCAGATGCCATCCAGACAAAGGCCCTGATATCACCGAAGCCCGCCAAGGCAATGGTCATCGAAAAATGAAGAAAACACTCCCTGATTTTGAGGCATGGGCCATTTTTGCCAAGGTGGCTGAAACAGGTTCATTTGCCCGAGCGGCAATGCAGCTCAACCTATCGCAAGCGACCATTTCGAAAGCGGTTTCAAGACTGGAAACACGCATGAATGTAATGCTCCTTCAGCGCACGCCGCGCAGCGTTTCTCTGACCGAAACGGGCCTGGCTGCGCTTGAACGCGCTGCATCCATTCTTGAATATGGAGAGACCATTGAAGCAGAGATCACGGAACAATCCAATAGCCTGCGAGGACTGATTAGGATATCGCTGCCAATGTCTTTTGGAGTTAGCCGCCTGTCCCCCATTTTGTCGAATTTCCTGACCATGCACCCTGATGTGGAGATGGATGTGGATTTTTCCGACAAACAAGTGGATCTTATCGAGGGGAAATTCGATTTTGCTTTACGCATTGCCGCCTTGGTTGACTCCACGCTCCTCGCTCGGCGGTTGTGCCCGATACGGGTTCTGTTAGTAGGTTCTCCAACTTACTTCAGGCGACATGGAAAACCGCAACATCCTCGTGATCTCGCCAACCACAGGACTTTAAGATATGCGTATGCCCATGGTAGGAAAGGATGGAATTTCTCCCACGAAGAGTACGGAAATTTCACCCAGGTCGCTCCTGTTCAAATGCGGTCCAATAATGCGGAAGCACTGAATTTCGCATTATTGGCGGGGCTTGGCATAGCTCTCCAACCCGAATTTCTCGTCTGGGATGATTTGCAGTCCGGACAATTGGAGACGGCAATGGAGACATGGAAAATTGAACCTCTGGCTCTTCATATTGTGGCTCCGCCTGGCCGCAGACGTCCCCTTCGTGTTCAAATCCTCATAGACTACATACTTCAAACATTGACTCAAGAACCCTGGGCGCGCTTGGAGCCGCAGACACAGCCGCTCATTAAATCGTGAACAGATGATGGACGCGACCAGCGGCAGCAACGCCTGTAGTCGTCGTCTTTGCCGGCATCTGGGCCGACCGTGTCTTTGTAATTTTGGAATACAATAATAAAACTGATTCTCATTTGCAAAGACATCGGCGTTGGAACCGTCGGTGCATCCGCCATGTCCACTGCCTCCAGTCCGCCGCACGCCGAGATCGCTGCGCTTTATGTCGATCATCACAGTTGGTTGATGGGCTGGCTTCGCCGTCGGCTGGGGTCGGCGGCGGAGGCGGCCGATCTGGCGCACGACACCTTTGTGCGGATGCTCATCGGCAAGACGCAGCGTCGCTTCTGCAGCGTAGGCGAGGCACGCGCCTATCTGCGGACCACCGCGCAGAACCTGTGCATTAATCTTTGGCATCGGCAGGAGATCGAGCGCGCCTGGCTCGACATTCTGGCAGCGACGCCCGAGGCGACCTATCCGTCGGCCGAGCGCCAGGCCGTCGTGCTGCAGGCACTGGAGGAGATCGTGCGCACGCTGCAGTCGCTGTCGCCCAAGGCGGCGCGGGCGTTCACGCTGGCTGTGGTGTGCGGCATGACGGACGACGAGGTGGGCGCGGAGCTTGGCATCTCGGGTCGCATGGTGCGCAAATATGTGGCGCAGGCGATGCTCGCCTGCCTTTCTCTGAACGCCCGTCAGACCGCCGCCGAGCTTCGGCAGGACGGGATGCTTGCATGAAGCTGGGGCAGGGCGCGAGCGCCGACGCTTCTTCCATGCCGTCGCACGCGGATCTGGAGCAGGCGGCGCATTGGTATGCTTGTTTGCGTGACGGCAAGGCAAGCGCGCGCCAGCGGGCCGCGTGGCAGGTCTGGGTTTCGGCGGCGGACTCGCACGCGCGGGCCTGGGAGTACGTAAAAGACATCAGCCGTGCGTTCGAGCCTGTGCGCACGCTGCCGCAGGCGCGCGATGTCGCGCAGCAGCTCCGCGCGGTGGACGAGCGGCTGCGCGCCCGTCGCGGCGTGCTCGCGAGCGTGGCGCTGCTGGTGAGCGGCGGCGTGGTCGGTGCGCTGTGCTGGCGTCAGTCCTGGGTGCCTGATGGCGTGATGGCGCTGGCCGCCGACGTGCGCACCGCGACGGGCGAGCAGCGGCAGATGACGCTGGACGATGGCACGCGCCTGTGGCTCAACACCGCGAGCGCCGTCGATGTCCGGTTCGGGGCGCTGGAGCGCCGCATCGTGCTGATTTCCGGCGAGGTGTTCGTCGAGACCGCGAAGGACCCACGGCCGCTGCTGGTGCAGACGCGCCAGGGCCGTATGCGCGCACTGGGAACGCGGTTCAATGTGCAGTTGGGCGAATCGAGCACACAGTTGTCTGTCTACGAAGGATCGGTCGAGATCCGCACCGCGACGTCGGACGCGGCGCTGGTCGTTGACGCGGGCCAGCAGACATCATTCACGATGCACGATATCGCGCAGACCGACGCGGCCGACGTGGCGCGCCAGGTGTGGACCCAGGGCTCGCTTGTAGCCAACAACCTGCCTCTTGGGCAATTCGTGCAGGAGCTCGGGCGCTATCGCAAGGGCCATCTGGGCGTTGCCGATTCCGTGGCCGATCTGGTCGTCTACGGCAGCTTTCCGGCGCACGACACGGACCGGGCGCTGCAGATGCTCGCGTCTGCGCTGCCCGTGCGCATCGCGCAGCCGCTGCCGTGGTGGACCAGCATCGAGGCGCGGCGCTGATTCCGCGTCTTTCAAATATTTTTCAGTTTTTTTCGGTTTCAGGTTCCGGGTTTCGGCGTCTCGTTGGTTTTGTTCCATGAGAAGACCTCATCGCCAAGCCATCCCGTGCTCATTCACGCCAGGGCACGCGGCTGGCTGGCGATGGGGATTTCGCCTCATCGCATTCCCTTTTCCTTAGCCGGAGCAAGCCGTCCATGTCCGTACGCAGAGCCAAGCGCGCCATCAGCAACAAGCCGCGCAGCAAGAACCATTCAACCCGCAAGCTGGCGATTCCGCTGCTGATCGTCGCCAGCGGCATCGGCGCGATCAGCCATGCGCCGATTGCGCTCGCACAGACGACAACGGCAGCACAGACCGCGCGCAGCTACGACATTCCCGCAGGGCCGCTGAGCCAGGCGCTGACACGGTTTTCGGCGGAGGCCGGCATCTATCTCGTCGGCAACGGCAGCATGGCCGAGGGCAAGAATACGGCGGGGCTCAAGGGCAGCTACAGTGTCTCGGCCGGACTATCGGCATTGCTGGCCAACACGGGGCTGGAGGCCTTTGTGCAGGCCGATGGCAGCTACGGGCTGCGCGCGCGCAGGGCGGATGCGCAGGTGAGCCCGCCCGCTGCGGCAGACGCCACTGCACTCGGGATGGTCACCGTCACCGCCAAGGCGGATGCGGGCACAGCATCCGAAGGCACAGGCAGCTACACGCAAAAAGGCCCGAGCCGCACTGCCACCGGGCTGAATCTGTCGCTGCGCGAAACGCCGCAGTCGGTTTCGGTGATGACGCGCCAGCGCATGGACGACTTCAAGCTCGAGACGCTGACCGACGTGATGGAGCAGACGCCCGGCATCGCGGTCTACCGTCAGAACAACGCCTCGGATTTTCAGGCGCGCGGCACCAGCGTGAACCTGCAGACCGATGGCATGGCGCAGGTCACGAGCGGCTGGTACTACCTCACCAGCACCATGTTCTCGCTTGACGACATGGCCGAGGTCGACCGTGTGGAGGTGCTCAAGGGCTCGTCCGGGCTGGTGGTCGGCAAGGGCAACTACGGCGCGACCGTGAACATGATCCGCAAGCGCCCAACGCGGGATTTTCAGGCCAATGTGCGTGCCAACGCGGGCAGTTGGGACACCTACCGCGCGCAGGCCGATGTGGGCGGGCCGCTCAACGAATCGGGTTCGGTGCGTGGCCGGCTGGTGGCGTCGGCGATGGATTCGGGCGGCTTTCGCGACTATGAAAAGTCCAGCAGCAAGATGCTGTTCGGCACGCTGGAGGCCGATATCACGCCCGACACGCTGCTCAACGTCGGCCTGACCTACCGCGAGCGCGACGCCAAGGGCATAGGCACGACCCAGCCCATCCAGCGCTATACGCGCGCGGGCGGCGAAGTGGCGTGGATGCCGCGCTCGTTCAACACCGGCGCGCCCTGGGGCGGCTACGAGCAGAAGGGGCTGAACCTGTTCGGCAGTCTGGAACAGCGCCTTGCCGATGACTGGACGGCGGCCCTCAAGTTTTCGCACCAGCGCGTGACCATGGACGACATGATCGCGGGCTACTACTACGACCAGGACCGCGCGAGCTTCGGCCGCTGGCGCAACATGGAGACCGACAACTGGACCGTGAATCTGGATGTCAAGGGCACGTTCGATCTGCTTGGCCGCTCGCATGAGCTGCTTGCGGGAGCGGGCATCTCGCGCTTCTACAGCAATGTGCAACTGCCGCTCAACTCGCTGAATCTGGTGCCGCTCGACCAACTCGGCGTGAGCATGGCCCAGGGCGGCGCCGCGCTGCCCATGCCCGACTACAGCAAGCTGAACTACGGCGACAACAGCTTCAGCCAGAAGCAGCGCTACGCCTATGCGGCCGGGCGTTTCCGCGTGACCGATCCGCTGCAGGTGATCGCCGGGCTGCGCATCACACGCTTTGAAGAGCGCGACATCACGCCGTTCTGGTGGAACTACGACATGAAGGAAAACGGCGTGGTCACGCCGTATGCGGGACTGGTCTATGAGGTACATCCGAACGTGTCGCTGTATGCGAGCTACGCCAGCATCTTCCAGCCGCAGACCGCGCAGGACGAACGCGGCACCACGCTCAAGCCCGAAGAGGGCAGCACCTACGAGATCGGTGCCAAGGGCGAATTCTTCGACAAGCGCCTGAACGCCAGCATCGCCCACTTCTGGATGAAGACCAAGAACACGGCGGAGGAAAGCGGCGGACTCACGCCCGGCGGCGATACTGCCTACCGCGCGGTCTCTTCGGCCACCCGGCGCGGTTGGGAGCTCGAGCTGTCGGGCGAACTCGCGCGCGGCTGGCAGGCGCAGGGCAGTCTGGTGCAGCAGGACAGCTCGCTCAACAATGCGAGCAAGTATCCCAAGCACCAGTTCAAGCTCGGCACGGCCTACCGTTTCGACGGCGACCTTCGCGGCCTGACCGTGGGAGCATCCACGCGCTGGCAGAGCAAGACCTCGGTGAACAACAGCGCCGCCACGTTATCGCAGGACGCCTATGCGCTGTTCGACCTGATGGCGCGCTATCAGGTCGACTCGCATCTCTCGTTCAGCCTGAACATCAACAACGCGTTCGACAAGCAATATCTTTCAGGACTCACCAACTTCAGCGCGTCGGGGCTTTTCTACACTTGGGGCGCGCCACGCAGCGTGAACGTGGGCATGCGGTATGACTTCTGAACCGACGCATTCGAAAAGAAGCCTGACTGAGCCGGAGACAGGGGAGTCTCGGCGATGAAGGAAGGCTTTCGCCAATGCATGGCCTGGCTGCACACCTGGACGGGCCTGGTGGTGGGCTGGGTGCTGTTTTTCGTCTTCGCGACCGGCACGCCGGGCTATTTCCAGTACGACATCACGCGCTGGATGCAGCCAGAGCGGCCGCAGGCGCAGCGTGTGGAGATTCCCAAGGCCGACAGGGCGCAGGTGCTGGGCAGGGCGCTGGACCGTCTCGAACAGCTAGCGCCTGCGGCGAACAGCTGGCGCATCACGCTGCCGCATGAATCGTTGTCGCCGCGCGGCTGGCAGGAGTTTTCGATCCGCTGGGAAGAAGCACCCAGGCCCGGTCATGAGCGCGGCGTCAGCGGCAACGAGCGCCTCGATCCTCTGACCGGCGCGCTGCTGCCGGGCGAGGCGCAGCCGCGCGCCACGGCGGGCGGGTTCGGCCTCTACCGCATGCACTACATGCTGCATTATCTGCCCTATGACTGGGCGATTCGGCTGGTCGGCATCTGCACCATGCTGATGTTGCTGGCCATGCTCAGCGGCGTGGTCGCGCACAAGCGGATCTTCAAGGACTTCTTCACTTTCCGCCCCGGCAAGGGCCAGCGCAGCTGGCTCGACGCGCACAACGCTGTCAGCGTGATGGCACTGCCATTCTTTCTGATGATCACCTACAGCGGTTTGGTGTTTTTTCTCTTCACCTACCTGCCTGCCGGGCGCGACGTGCAGTACGGCAGCACTCAGGCTGCCAACAAGGCCTTCTATGACGAGCTGCTCGACCGCCATGCCCATGCGCCGTTTGCACGCCCGAAGGCGGACATCGTCGCACTCGCGGATCAGGCCGAGAAGCGGTGGGGACCTGGCCGCATCGCGTCCGTCGTCGTCGAGCGGCATGTGGGTGACGGCGAGGTCGCGGAAATCGTCATCACCCATGCGCAGGACAGCCAACTGGATTTTTGGAATCCCGCCAAGCTGCGATTCGATGCCGACACCGGCGCAGCGCTCCCCGAGGAGCCCAATCCCGGTGGCGACGCGCGACTCACGCAGAGCGTGATGCTGAATCTTCACGAGGGCCTGTTCGCGGGTATCTGGGGGCGCTGGCTGTACTTTGCCGCGGGGCTGCTCGGCTGCGCGATGATCGGCACGGGACTGGTGCTCTGGACCGTCAAGCGCCGCAGGCACCATCTGGCAAGCGGCAGGGAAGTTGACGAGCGTTTCGGCGTGCGTTTGGTGGAGATATTGAACGTGGCGACCATCGCCGGTCTGCCGTTGGCGCTCGCGGCGTATTTCTGGGCCAACCGGCTGCTGCCGCTGGAGATCGCGGATCGCTCGGCATGGGAGTTCCACGCTGTGTTCGCTGCGTGGCTGGGCACCCTGTTCTACGCGATGGCGCGGCCGCTCGCGCGCGCCTGGGTGGAGTTGCTGTGGGGCAGTTGCCTTGCGTTCGCGTTGGTGCCGGTGATCAACGCGCTTACCACCGACCGCCATTTGGTCAACAGCCTCGCGGCTGGAGACTGGGTGTTTGCCGGTTTCGATCTCACTCAGCTCGGTCTGGCCGCGCTTTTCGCGCTGATGGCCGTGAAGGTGAGCCGGCGTCTGCTGCCTGCTTCCCGAACTATCGATCAACCACATTCCGCAACGGCAAAGGAGGCCGCATGAGCCAGGACAAGACCATGCCGACCAGCTATCGCCTGGCCGTTGCGTCGCGTGTGGCGGCCGCAGCATTCGGCGGCTACGCGCTCGCGTCCGCCGCCACGGTGCTCATGGCTCAGCTTTGGCCGGCCACGCGCGCGCAGGCGCTGCTCTGGGCCAGTATGCTCGGCTTTGCTGTCTATGCCGTCGCGGTGATCTGGGTATTCACCACGCGCAGTGCCACGCGCGCATGGATGGGCGTGGCTGCGACGACGGCCGTGCTCACGGCGACGGCCTGGGCCATCCACGCGGGAGGCAAGACATGACGCCCGACGCGTTGACCGGCACGCATCTGCTCGTGCTCGCTTTGGGCTTGCTGGCGTTTCTGTCGCTGGCCTTTGCGACTGAGCGGCACGGCGGGCATCTGCTGGGCCGCATCCCCCCGCGGCGCTGGCAAGGTTTTGCGCGCGTAGCGGGATGGCTGCTGCTGGCGCTCTCGCTGGCCTGTGCCGTCACCGCGTTTGACGCGGGTGTCGGCATCGTGCTGTGGCTGGGTTGGCTCAGCATCGCGGCGCTCGCGTGGGTTTTCGCCTTCCCGCGCTGGCCGTGGCAGCCGCCCGCGCGAGACAAGCCGCAGCGCCAAGTCCAGTCAAATGAGGGGGCAGGGAATGGATCCCCGACTTCGCCCCCGCGACGCGGCGCGAGGAGCATCGCGGCGCTGCTGTTGCTCGCCACGAGCATCGTGTTCGCCACCGGGCTTGCGCGCGTGCAGTTACCGCCGCTCGAACGCAGCTACGCGCTCACGGGGCAGGCCGGCCCGTGGACGTTCACGCTGGTCGAATCCGACCGCAACCCGCCCAAGCTTGTGGACATGGACATCCCGATGAAGGAGTTCCGCCTGCGTTTCTGCGATGCATGCGACCAGCACATCCGGTTGGCGACGCTCAAAGTCAACCGGCCGCGCAGCCCGCGCGCGACGGGCATGGGTTTCATGGGGCAGCGTTGGGAGCGTCGGGCCGAAATCCCACTGCCAGACACCTTGCGCGCCGACAGCGAACTGTGGCTGACCGTGACCGGAAAGGATGGCACTGTGCATCAGACCTCCTGGCGCATGGATCAAGTCTCTCCCGGCACTGTGGCATGGTTTGAACAACAAAGGAACGAGTCCCATGCACAACCCTGATCGCAGGATCCTGCGCTGCCTGCTGAGCTTATGCGCTGCATGCGCGTCCCTTCATGTCGCAGCGCACGAGCCCGTGGCCCGTTGCGTCATGCTGGACACGCAAACAGTGCGCTGCCGCGGAGCCAACAACGACGGGGAGGAGATGCCCGGCGCACGCATGGAGGTCATCGCGCACAGCGGCGAAACCCTGCTTGACGGTAGGCTCGACACACGCTCCACGCTCACCTTCAAACAACCGACGCAACCGTTTTATGTGCTCTTCGACATAGGCCCCGGTCTGCAGACAGTCGTGGAGCAGGAAGAAATCCTGCGTTCCCCCTTACGCCGCGCGCGTTGGATGCAGAACTGAATGGACATTTCTCCAGACACCAAGCACTCTAGTTGCTGAATTGCTCTGGCTTTCAAGATAGGGACCAGCTTTTTGAGCCGCTGAAGCTACTTCGGTCAGCGCAAACTTTGGCGGGTGATGTCAGGCAGTGTTATTGAGCGGCGGTGCTGCTACGGCTTGCTGTCGAATAGTTGTGCTTTTTCAGGGCGCGCCGTATTGCAGATGAATGATGGGGTAAGGGCTGTCAGTCGACGTGTTTGGTAGAGCATCAGCTAGCTGAGACAGGCCGGAAAATAAAAGCTGTCTTGGTTTCAACGAGGGCTGACAACCTAGCCCAGGGCCTTTACGCCAAGATATTGGGTGTAAAAGCGGTGGCCCAAATTGACGATCTCTACTCTGCCGCAGAGGTCATCATGATTTCTAAACGATAGACAGCTTTGGGTCGGTCTGCGACAGTCGTGGATCGGCCAAAACCAGACATACGCCCAATTTTTCCAAAAAAGCCGACACTCGACCACAAAACCAAGGGTAAATACCAGTTTCTGCATCGCTCAAATTCACTTGTTTGGGGGACAGACAAATGGAATATTTGTATGTGTAATGCGGACTGAAGAAATAAGCCATGGGTCTTGGGGTCGCGCTTACCCTCGCACATCGACAACCAAGTCAACGTCATTCATTCCGAGGGAAACCATGAAAAAACATAAGGGCACTGTCAATCGGTTGTTTGTCCTTTTGGCGGGTTGTTCGGCCTTTGCGCTGGCCAATGCTCAGGTGTTCACTCCGATATCCACATCAGGCTACAACGCGGATGTGATCGCCAACGGTATCGGCACTGTCGCTAGCAGTACTACTGGCGATGTGGATGGTGCGAGCTACGCGCTTGTCTCCCGGGATTTTCAGCTCGATAGCTCGTCGACTCCCCTGGAGTGGGGGTTGCCAGTCGGCGGCCAAGTCGTGGCGGGTGACCGAACCTATCAATTACAGGACTATTCAGCCAACAACAGCTTGCAACTGCCAAATGCCCAATCGAATGGAACGCTTAGCCTGATGACACCATTGGCTGTCGGAAAGCTGAGCCTGCTGGGTACCAGCGGCTCAGGCGCCAGCACTGCAGACGTAGTCGTACAGTTCAGCGATGGCTCGCAGACAGTGTATGAAGGCGTCCAGATCAAGGACTGGTTCTATGGTTCCAATGCGGTGGTATACGGCATTGGCCGCATCAGCCGTGGTGACAACGTGATGCAGCAGAGCAGTTCCGATCCCAGGCTGTACCCGTTGGACGTCACGCTGACATGCTCCGAACAACAAGGGAAGGTATCCAGTGTCAAAGTCATCAAGACCGGGGGTTTCGGCATCGTCAATATCTTCGCGTTGTCCGGTTCCGCGCCTGATCCTCTGGTGTCGGCGAGCATCAGTGGAGAGTCGAAACTCGATACCGGAGACATCGTGCAGCTCACCACGGCTGCGGCTGGAGGGTCGTGGAGCAGTGATCACCCAACGATCGCAAGCGTCGACAACACCGGCAAGGTCACGGGACACGCAGCAGGCGCCACAACGATCCGCTACAAGCAAGCCCCCTGCAGCAGCGAGACAACGCATGCATTGACGGTTCAGGGTACTGTGACAATCAGCACCAACTTGGGCACATCGGCCCAATTCACAGTAGGTCGGCCGGCGCAGATCACGGTCAGCGTTCAGTCGGCCATACCGACTCCAACGGTGCCCACCGGGAGGGTGAACATTGAACTCGGAGCCGATAGCTGCGAAGCCATCCTGACGAACGGCTCAGGCGCGTGCATGTTGACGCCAGGCAGTGCCGGAACAGCGCTGTCGTTGACGCTGTCCTATTCCGGGGATCCCATTTTCCAGACCGCTCAAGACGCTCAGACGGCCGACGTGCTGAAGGTCGTTTCCGTGGTCTCCATGACGGCTACGCCGAACCCACCCATCGCGGGGGAATCGCTCACGTTCTCGGTCAACGTCACACCGGGGCAAGCACAAGTACAAGCGCCAACACTGAAAGCCATGACCAAGGCAGCACCGCTGCCCACAGGGATGATCTCATTCACCGATGGTGGCGCATCCATTGGCAGCGCGCCACTGATCGACGGGGCCACCACACTGACCGTTGCTGCGCCAACCACGCCGGGAACTCACAGCTTTGTCGCCACCTATCTGGGCGACGGTTTCAACGCGCAGGCACAGAGCACTCCGCTGACCTTTACGGTTGCGGCGGCTCCCGTCGTATCGGCTTCGCCGGTGCCGCTGTTTGACACGTTGTGGGAGAAAGTATTGCTCTCGCTGCTGGTTCTCGGCTGGGGAGCGATGGCTACTCGGTGCCGCTGGATGCACTGAGGATGGGTCACGATAGCAGACTTCTAGCCTTGCGATGGGGGAAGACCATGACCGCACCAGTATCTCGCCTCTCACGGGTCTCACACACAGCACGAATTTGTTGGCACCCTATCGCCTTCGCACTAACTTGTGTACTGGCTTCATCACCTTTTGCATTGGCAAATGCGAAAGATTTTGTGCCAATTTCTACATCGGGCTATACCGCGGACACCATGGCAAACGGGATTGGAGATGTCGCATCCAGCACTACCGATGATGTGGATGGGGTAAATTACACCTTTGTCTCTCGCGATTGGAAACTTACCTCGACCTCGCCGGAATTGACCTGGGGGTTGCCAACAAGCGGCACTATTCAGGCAACAGGCAGGACATACCAACTCCAGCCTTACTCCGAACCCAACGATTTACGCCTAACTAGCACGTTAAATAGCGGTACTCTCACATTTGAAACTGCCTCAGCACATGCGCAGTTAAGCGTATTGACGACCAGCGGATCGGGACAGTCTACGTTAAGCATTACTGTCGAATTCACAGATGGCACACAGGCTGTGTTCGATAACCGCGCAGTTTCAGACTGGTACAGCGGTAATGACTTTGTTATCCAAGGTATTGGGAGGGTCAGCAAATACACTAATGTTTTAGATCCGAACACAACGAATCCTAGGCTCTATCCGATAGACCTGAATCTGACTTGCGCAGATCAACAAAAAAACATATCTGGAATCAGAATAGACCGAACGGGTGGTGTCGGCATCACCAATGTATTTGCGCTATCTGGAACTGCTCCGGATCCACTGGCCTCGGGAACCATCAGCGGGGCTGCCAATATACAAATCGGCGGTGCTGCTCAGCTCAATGTAGGTACATCTGGTGGAACATGGACCAGTGATGATCCGTCGATTGCTAGCGTGGACAACTCAGGCAATGTCTCAGCGCTGTCTGCCGGCTCCACAACTATCAGATACCGGGCAGCGCCATGCAGTAGCGAGACAACACATGCCTTGACGGTTCAACCCGCAGCTGTTCCCACCACTACAACGTTAACAGCCACCCCCAATACGCCCACGCTCGGCCAATCATTGACCCTGACTGCGGAGTTATTGCCAGCTACCGCTACCGGAGTAGTAGCTTTCTACAGTGATGCAGACGCAACCATTGTGGTGCCAGGCTGCTCGGCCCAGACCGTGGCACAGGGGCAGGCCAACTGCACGGTCACACCCACTGCAACAGGCAGCTACACCTATATAGCCCATTACACGCCCGTCGACAACACTACGCTGAGCTCGACATCCGCGAGCGTCACCGTCGTAGTCACAGCACCCGTACCGGCTTTGGCCATCAACTCGACAAGCTTGGGGGACCTGCAAGTGGGGCAGGCCGTGAACCATGTTCAGTTAAGCGCCAGTGGTGGCAGTGGTGCGTACACTTGGTCGGCTACGGACAGCGTGCTGCCGCTGCCCGCGGGCCTGAGCCTGTCTCCAGCAGGCGTGCTCAGCGGCACCCCGACCAGCACTGGCAGCTATACCTCGGCCATCACGGTCACTGATGGCAATGGAGCGAGCAAGCAACTGCGCCTGACCACCAAGGCTGCAACATCGCTCACGCAGGTGTTTACGGGCACCGTAGCTGCGGCAACCGCTCTACCGGCGACGACGCCCGTGCCATCGCTGGGCGTATGGGCAATCGCGCTACTCAACTTGATGGCGGCTGTGATGGGTTTACAGGCATGGCACTGGAGAAGAAACTGCTTCCAAGCCTAACGCTCCCCATCGATAACACTAAACCAGGCCACCTTTGGGTGGCTTGCTTTTTTATGGGGCGGCGAATGTGGCGAATGGCTGCTTGTCGAAGAGGAGAAGGCCGGCACGGTTCGGAACCGCCAATACTGGTGATGAAATCCAGGCATTCTGGCAACAACGTGACCACCTGGGCCACAGACACGCCACGCTCGGTAACCAGCTTGACCGCCTCGAGCTTGAGCTCACGGCTGAATGCCCTGCTTCTCTCCATGAACCACCTCCGGTTTCATCTTCCACCTTAACAAGGTGTCATCGAAACTGGCAGCGGCCCAGCCTGGTTTCAGGTGAGCCATCAGACGTACGTTGCCATCCAGTTCACTGCGTGTCAGCTCGCTCTATTGCATAGAAGGCGTAAAAAACCTCCAAGCCGTGGTCAACCTTCGCAAGAATTCCTGCGTCGCTCATGGGCTCGCCAACGCCTAGCTTGACCTCTAGGCTGGTGCCCCCCATCCAGAGCGCGGTTAAGTCCTCTGCGGCTTGGGCTGGGTTGAGAGGACGCAGACAACCTTGTGAAACCCCAGTGCTCAGAAGCTGCATCAGCAAGCGATTCCAGCGCCCGGGTCCCGCTTCGTAAAACCGCTGAGGCAACTGAGGGGTTCGCTTCGCGCTATGCGCAATCAAGCGATCCCAACCCGCAACAGCGGTCTGATTGACGAAATGAACGTACTTGATACCAAAGTTGCGCAGGACTTGAGCGAAGGTGCTGCCTTGACGTATTAGGACCAGCTCATCGGCGATGACCTGCTCGGACTCTCTGCGGATCACCGCCTCAATCAATTCCTCTTTGTCTTTGAAGTTCGCGTATAAGGTTGCCCTCGCAACACCGGCAGCTGCTGCCACCTCGCCCGTTGTGACATCTACTCCTCGCTCCAAGAACAGTACTTGAGCGGCATCCAGCAGCGCTTCGCGCTTGGCTTCGTCTTTGGGGCGGCCACGAGGGCGAGGGGGGGTGAGGGTCATTTTTTGAAGGAGAGAAGTCCTGCCAGAAGCAGTCCTCCAACGACGGTGATGTGTTCCAGTGCGATGTGGAATTCTGCCGTACGTTTGGGCTCCGTGAAGGTCCAGAATGCGTGACCAATAGGAATGGTCAGTAGCGTGAATACTACAAGCGCTCCGGATCCCAACCAACCCAGTCCCCGGTAGTCAGAGATAAGTAGCGCGGAGCCGATGAGCTGCGTGGCAATTGTCAGGACGGCAAAAGCCACTGGTGCAGGAAGCTTCTCTGCCGCCATCTCTTGCACGATGACGTTGAAATTGAACAAGCCGAACAGACCTGCCATCCAAAAGAAAGTGGTGAGAACGACGCGAAACAGCACCAATGTCACTGGGCGATCTGCAATGGTGGTGAGTAAGTAATGCATGGCAATTTGATAATTAATAGACTCAATAGTCTATAATTTATTTTCCAGACTTCAAAGTCCAGGAAATTTTGAGGGCCATGCTTTCACGTTGTTTTTTGTGTGCAAAGCGCCCTGGACTTCAATACGTTCAACACGGTTGGAGCGACAGAATTCACCTCTTGCGTCCAAGCCCGGAGAGTCCCCGCTTCAGCATCGTTGTGGGTCTTGAAGCTAAACTACGTATATAAAAGTCGGAGTTATGCGATGAGTTTTTTGAGCGCTGGTGTTGAATATGGCTTGCACTGCATGCTGTATCTGGTTCACTCTGCCGAGCATGGTGTTGCCGCGGCCAGCACGCGTGACCTTGCAGATATGCAGGGTGTGCCTGCGGAGTACGTTGCCAAGCTCTTTACCAAGCTGGGGCATGCTGGACTCGTGCGCGCGGTGGAAGGCGTACGAGGAGGCTTTTCCCTGGCGCTTCCAGCGGAAGAAATTACGGTGAAAGACGTTGTGGAGGCCATTGATGGTCTCAAGCCGGTCTTTGACTGCCGCGAAGTGCGCGAGCGTTGCGCCGTCTTTGACGAAGTAGCTCCCGTGTGGGCCACGCGTGGCACCTGCTCCATTCATGCCGTGATGCTGAGTGCGGAAAAAGCCATGCGAGACGAGCTCAGCCGGCATACGCTGGCCGATCTTGCGACCCGGACCCGATCGAAAGCACCAGCGAGTCACAATGCCAAGGTCGTTGAATGGTTTGATGCGCGCTCGGCAGCGCGGCGCATGGTGTCCTGATTCGTCATCATGCCGGGTTAGCGATGCCCGGCATGATGCCAAGAGGCGCAAAGCCTCTTTCCTGATTCGCCATGATTACGCGACGACGATGCGCGCAGGATCTGCGCTGGCTAGTGCTTCAGCGCGATTGGCCTTCGGGGGATAAATCCATTCAGAGTTAATCTTGTGCTTGAGCGCCTTGGCCTCTGCGCCTTCCAGCTTGACTGAGCGCTCCCATCCCTCGGTATAGACCGCTCCCCAGGGGCCTAGGTCAAGGCATGTTACATACTTGGGCTGGCTATAGGGAATTGGTTCGAGACCCAGCAAGTCGGCTGCAACGTTGTTTCCGGCGGAGCGACCAAGGTTCATGGCGTGTTGGCACGACATCATTGCGACATTACCCTGATCGTCCGTTGCGGCGTGAGCCACGTCTCCGCTTGCAAAGATGTTTGGCACGGCCTTCACGCGCAGATTCTGGTCGACATGCAATCGACCAAATGCATCGCGCTCGCCCGGGATTTGGGAAGTGAGTTCATTCGCGCGTGCACCCGCGGTCCACACGATCGTGCTTGCATCGATGCGTTGACCGGATGAGGTGACCAGTCCATGCTCATCAATGGCGACCACGCCTTCACCCAGAACTGCCGTTACCCCTAGGTCGGCTAACGCCTTTTGAATCACCGGACGAGGGCCAGGGCCCAGATCGGGGCCAATGTCACCGTTGCGTTCCACGATGATGACATTCACCTTTGCATCTTCACCCAGGGCTGCGCGAAGCCGTGCCGGCATTTCTGCTGCCGTTTCGATGCCGGTAAAACCACCACCGACGACAACCAGTGTGCGCCTGGCTTCAGTGTCAGGCTGATCGCTCAGTTGCTGAATGTGCTTTTCAAGCGCAGCCGCTTCGTCGACCTGGTCGACGCTGAAGGCATGCTGCGTGAGGCCAGGAATATCGGGGCGGAAAAGCTTGCTGCCCGCGGCAAGCACGAGCCGGTCATAGTGCAATTGCGTATTTTGATCCGTCGTTTTGACCACCACTTCCTGTCGCTGCACGTCAATGGTTTCGACGAGACCCTGCATGAATTTCACGCCCACGGCATCGAACAACGCAGTCAAATTGACGCGCATGGTGCCAGGGGCTTTTTCGTAGAGGCGGGGTCGGACATGCAGTTCTGGCAGCGGCGCAACCAACACGACTTCAACATCCGAACGCTTTTGCATATCCAGGACGCGCGCCGCAGCCAGGGCGCTCCACATGCCAGCAAAGCCGGCGCCAACAATCACGATGCGTTGAGTATTCACGAATTCACTTTCATCCCACAGACAGACGTATCGACAGTTGGCGCGCGGGAGGCCACCATAGTTCGGCAAGTCATTGGCTACCGGTCGATCACATAACTACGATAATAATAGTCGTAGTTATGTGATCGCGTGCTCGTACTGAAATTCCCCTGCGAAAGCTTGAGGGCTTCAGGTACTTGAACAAGAAGAACGTAGCGGTTGAAGGCTGGAAGAGAGGCGGCTATCACAGGTAGGCGAATGCGGTGCATGCATGGAAGACGCGCTGGTGCCTGTGTACAGGCTTCGCGCTGTTGGTCGAATACTTCGAGGATTGAGCTTTGAAACTTTGTCTGGGCATGCATCGCATGCAAAGCCCGAATGCGCGGCAGCGCTACGCCGGAGAGCCTGGCTAAAGTAGTCGCCGTTGGGTGTGCCTCCATGGACTGCTTCTGCCTGAGAACCCCATTTCACTGATGTCCCCAAAAGCAGTCACCGGCTGATTTTCTGTTCAGATCGAACGTCTGCTCTGGGGGATTCATGTTGACCTCGCGCTCCCGGCCGTGAGCAGACGGTCGCGAGCATCTGCTTCCGGCAAATTTCTGATCGGTAGCGTCACACGTGATGCTCAATGCTCAGCGAAGAGATCCACCACGCTTTGCGGCGCATCGTTTCCGAAAAACCGTTGGTGGTTCTTCGCCGTCTGGGCGGCGAAGAACTCGCTGCGACTGAACATCGCCTGTTCATACGCGACCAGCGCGGCCTCGACATTGCCCCTGTGACTGTGCAATGCCATCCCGAGCTCAGCGCCGTCGAGGATCGCCAGGTTGGCGCCTTCGCCCGCGAACGGCGACATCAGGTGGGCCGCGTCTCCAACGAGTGTGGCCCCACGGACATGCTGCCAGCGGTGCTCGATTGGGAGCGCATGGATGGCCCGGACAATGGGCATCGTATCGCTGTCGGTGACCAGGGCCCGCAGCGCAGGCGCCCATCCCGTGAACTCTTCGGCGAGCCGTTCAAGAGCTGTCGCGGGATCACTGAAGTCTAGCGAATCAAGCCAGCCTTCCGGTTTATTCAATGCGACATAGGTATGCAGGTTGCCGTTGGCGTAGCGATGCGACAGAATGCCCTTTCCAGGCTCGACCGCCATCAGCGTGCCACTGCCGATGGCATCAGCGCTGGCCTCGTATCGTCTATCTCCGTCAAGCAATTGAAGCTCGACGAAGGTCGTGCCGACATAGACCGGCTTCTTGTCGGAGAGAAGTGGACGCACCTTTGACCACGCACCGTCCGCGCCGACCAGAAGATCCGTCGTGATGACCGTGCCGTCTGCGAAATGCAGGCGGTGCTGGTCGCCGCCCACGGATTCCGCCTGGGTGAGCTTGCGGCCCCACTGGATAACGCCTGCTGGCAGTGATTCGATCAGGAGCCGCCGCAACGCGCCGCGGTCAACCTCGGGCCTTGCCGATCCGTCCGAACCCGGTTTGTCGAGCAGGACGCTCCCGCTGCTGTTGACGACGCGCTTGGCGTCTTCGCCCGGCAGCGCGAGGGCCTGGACCTCGTTGAAGAGTCCGGCGGCCCTCAGCCCGGGTTGCCCGTTGTACTCGTGGATGTCAAGCAAGCCGCCTTGCGCCCTGGCTTCCGCCGATGCTTCGGCTTCGTGGATAGTTGTAGCAATGCCGTTTATATGCAGCACGCGCGCTAGCGTCAGACCGCCGAGGCCGGCGCCGATGATGGCGATGCGGGGAAAGTTTCGAGAGCCGGGAGCGTCGAGTTGACTGGTCATGGTGCGTTCCAATGACTACGATCTGCGCGTGCGATGCGCGACAGTTCGTAGAGAATCCGACTTACGTCGGGGGAATCGCTGGCCGGCCCGACTCAAGATGCCGTGGTGACTTGTACTCGACTGCCGTACTCGCAGTTTGAACTGCTCGACACGACGGTCGTTTTTCGCGGTCTTCAGTAGGAATTATTGCATCCAATGTTCTCGGGTGCATCCTTGCTTGCAGGGAGGCCGCATTTTTCTAAGCGCCGCTAACACGACCCCTGTTTGAGCCTGATTTGCCGGTAAGATTCGCACCCTCATGGCCCGTCGTCGCGTTAGCAGAGAGCTGTGGCAGAAGCTGCAGCCGTTGATCCCAGTGTTCAGTCCTTCAACCAAAGGAGGTCCTCGCACGCGGTCGGTCAGCGATGAGGCGGCCTTCCAAGGCATCCTTTATGTTTTGGAGACAGGAATCCCTTGGGAAGACCTGCCGCAAGCTTTGGTTTATGGCAGCGGCATGACATGCTGGAGACGTTTGCGAGAGTGGCAAGCGGCCGGGGTTTGGCAGCGTCTGCATCTGGCAACGCTGGAGCATTTGCGCGAGTATGACCAGATTGATGGGAGCCGAGCGAGCATTGATGGCTCGTCAGTTCCAAGTCCCCGGGGGCCAGGAAACGGGTCACTGTGCGTGAGAACCTGATGATGAGCGCGCGTGCTGGAATCGACGGCGCGCGCGACTGGACCTATGACCGTGTGGACGAGACTTTCCCTCGTCTGAAGGAGCGCTGGAACCACGGCGGCGGCCAGTTGTCGGGCGGTAAGCAACAGATGGTGTCCATCGGCCGCGCGCTCATGACCAATCCACGCCTGTTGGTGCTCGATGAGGCCACCGAGGGCCTGGCGCTGTTGATGGTCGCCGAGATCTGGCGAGTGATTGCGGAGATCCGAACCACCGGCATCTCCACGCTGATCGTGGACCGCGATTACCGCAAGGTGCTGGCCCACACCGACCATGCGGTGGTGATGGAGAAAGGGCAACTGGTGCTGTCGGAACGCTCACACCAGTTGCAGGCATCACCCGAGCGGATCGCGCAGTATCTGGGCGTGTAGGCTCGCTTCAGTAGGCGGCCGCTTGCAGCACGCGGCCTTGTGCTCGCGCCTGTTCCTGCAGTTGCGCGAACTGCTCGGGGTAGAAGCGCTCGGCTACGTCCAGGTGCGATCGGATGCGGCCCTTGAGCGCGTTCGTGCCGATGTGGCGGAACAGTGGATTCTGCGGATCGCTTTCCGGCCCGCGTGCCTGCTGCGCCAGTGCGTCCGGCAGGGCGAGCAGCGGAATCTCCTGCGCATGCAGGCCGGGCGAAAAGAAGTAGGCGATGGAGTAGCGGTCCACGCCAGGCTGTGGCGAGACCACGCGATGGACGTTGGCGCGCAGATAGCCGTTGGTGGCCAGTTCCAGCATTTCACCGATGTTGATGACGAAGGCGTTCTTGCGCGGCGGCACGTCGATCCAGCCTTCCGCGGTTTCCACCTGCAGGCCGCCGACCGAATCCTGCAGCAGCAGCGTGAGCAGCCCGCCGTCCTTGTGCGCACCCACGCCCTGGTCGGATGCGCCCTGAGGCTGACCGGGGTAGTGGATGATCTTGAGTCGGTGGTTGCGCGGTGCGCCGATCAGTGCATCGAGTGCCTGCGGTTCCTGTCCCAGCGCGAAAAGAAAGGCGTGCAGCAGTTTCTCGGCGACCGCGCGCGTCTGGTCGAGCCAATCGAGAATGCCGGGTTTGAGCGCGGGCAGTTGCTCGTCAGGCCACTGGTTGGGGCCTTGCAGCGCCCACCATGCCGGATGGTCGGGGCCGCTCGACGCGACGGCGGGCAGTTCTTCGCCGAAGTCGAGTTGCTCGCGCAGGTCGGGGCGCAGGCGCGTGATCTCGCCGCCCACGCCGGTGTAGCCGCGAAAGTGCGGCGTGTTGCGGATGGCGATGGCGTTCTTGGCCCCGGGCGAGAGCTTGAATACCTCGCGCGTGAGGCGTTCCACTTCGCGGATGCGGTCCACGTCGATGCCGTGGCCCTCCAGATAGAAGAAGCCGGTGTCACGCGCAATGCGAGCGAGGCGTGCGTGGAATGCGTCATGCGATCCAGACTTGTCGAGTTCCGACAGGTCGATCACCGGCAGCACGGACGTGTCCTGCGCAAGCGTCGGTTCGGGTTGGGCCAATGCGGCGGCTGCGGTCATGGGTGTTTCTCCAGTACGAGTGTTTTGCTTGTGTTGCGTTGAGATGCGGTGTGGACGGGTTCGGAATGCTGCAGCGCCTGGCGCAGATCGGCGATCAGATCGTCCGGGTGTTCGATGCCGATGGACTGCCGCACCAGACCGGCGCTGATGCCCGCGCGTTGCAGCTCGTCGTCGCCGAGCAGATGGTGCGTGGTTTCGGCGGGAATGGCGGCCAGCGACTTGCTGTCGCCGATGTTCACCAGCCGCTGGAACAGCGCGAGTGCGTCGTAGAAGCGGCGAGCGGCCTCGCGTCCGCCATACAGTTCGAACGAGATCAGGCCCGGCACCAGCTTGCCGCGCAGATAGCGCCGTGCGTGGGCATGGTCGGGATGCGTGGGCAGGGTCACGTGGCTGACGCGCGAGACCAGCGGGTGCTGCACCAGGAAGTCCAGCACCTCGCGGGTGTTGCTGCTGATGCGGTCCAGGCGCAACGCGAGCGTTTCGAGACCCTGCAGCAGCAGGAACGACGACAGCGCGGCCAGCGACGCGCCGCTGTTGCGCAACACCACCGTGCGGGTGCGGGCCACGAATGGGAAATCTGGAAACTTCTCGGTGATCACGAAGTCGTGGAACGCCGGCTCGGGAGCGCTGAATTGCGGATAGCGCACTCGGCGGGTGGCCCAGTCGAAACGTCCGCCATCGACGATCAAACCGCCGATGGTGGTGCCGTGGCCGCTGATGTACTTGGTGGCCGAATGCACCACCACGTCGGCGCCGTGATCGAAGGGGCGCAGCAGCAGCGGCGTGGCGCTGGTGTTGTCCACGATGACGGCGATGCCGTGCGCATGCGCCTGCTCGGCGATGGTTGCCAGATCGGCCACGTGGCCCGAGGGATTGGCCACGGATTCCACGAACACTGCCTTGGTCTGCTGCGTGAAAACACTGTGCAGGTTTGCAAGGCCGCCGCGGTGCACCAGGGTGCTGGTGATGCCGCGCGCCTTCAGCACATGCGCGATCAGGTTGTGCGTGCCGCCATAGAGTTGCGAGGCGACGACGACGTGATCACCGGTCTGCGCCAGCGTGGCGATTGCCATGTCGATCGCCGCCATGCCCGAGGCGACCGCCAGCGCCGCCGTACCGCCTTCGAGCTGCGCGATGCGCTCCTCCAGCACGCTCTGAGTGGGGTTGCCGGTGCGAGCGTAGATGTGGCCTTCTTCTTCCAGATCGAACAGACCGGCGCCCTGTTGAGCGTTCTCGAACAGGAACGACGTGGTCTGGTAGATGGGCACGGCGGCGCTGCGCTGATGATCGTGGCCGTTGTAGCCCGCGTGCAGCACGATGGTGTCGGCGTGCCAGTCTGCTGGCGGCGCACCGGAGGGAGAGGAGGGGGCCGCGTTGCTCATGCTGCCACCGCTTCCTGTTTCGCCTGTGCAGGAGCCCGGCTATCCACACGCACCACACGGCCTTCGATGTGCTGCGGATTGCGCAGCAGGTTGAGGATGGGGCAGTGGCGCTCGACGGCTTCGAACAGAGCGGAGAGTTGCTCATCGCTGGCGCTGGTCTGCACCTCGACGTCGTAGTGGATGGCATGCGGCCAGATCGGAGTGTCCTCGTGGCCGGGGTGGCCGGCGCGCGGATCGATGCGGCCCTGCACCTTCACTTCCAGACGATCGAGGGGCACTTGCAGCTTGGCGGCCTGGATCTCGAAGATATGCGTGACGCAGGTGCCCAGCACGCCCAGTTGCAGCTCAGGCGAGGAGGGGCCGAGGTTGAATCCGGCGAAGTCATACGGACTGTCGCTGATGATTTGATGTTCGCGGATGCGCAGCCGCCGCACGCCGCTGCGGCCTTCTGCGGTGACGTGGGCCTGCAGCGTATGCGCTTCGGCCTTGCCTGCGGCAATGCGTTCGTCGCGAGCCAGCACGGCGTTGCGTTTGTGTGACAGGTAGTCGTTGAGGCTCATGGTGTGGGCTCGCGAGGGTGCATGTTCGGATGGCGATTGAGGCATCGTGATCCTCGCGCCAGAGATTGCCTACGAAACTTTTCGCAGTTGCATATGCGCTGTCTGCGAAGGTCGGCGTGCGTTTTCGCTCTGAAGTTTGCGCATATCGATACGCGGAATTCTTTGTTGGAGATAAGGCATGCACTGCCTATCGTTCGCCCCATTGATCAACCAATGGACGAATCATTCGACAGGGAGTTTCACATGGACGAACTAGGATCCGCAGGCCTGTATGACGGGCTGAGCCGCAGGCAGTTTCTCACCAGCGCAGCGGTGGCGGGCGGTGCGGTTGCCGCCGGGTTGACCGGGACACCCGTGCTGTCGCAGCCGCGCAAGATCACCCTGGCATGGAGCCAGGCAAGCTTCTGTCAGGTGCCTGTGCCGATCGCACTGGAGCGCGGGTATTTCGAGAAGAATGGCCTGCAGGTTGAGGTGTTGAACTGGTCCGGTGCGTCAGATCAGTTGCTGGAGGCGCTGGCCACCGGCAAGGCCGAGGTGGGTGTGGGCCTGATCCACCGCTGGGTCAAGCCGCTGGAGGCCGGGCTGGATGTGAAGCTGGTGGGCAGCGTGCATGGCGGCTGCCTGCGCTTGGTTGGCGTGAACGCGGCGGGCGTGACGCAGGACGTGAAGACGCTCAAGGGCAAGGTGATTGGCGTGGCTGATCTCAACGCACCGGCCAAGCAGTTCTACAGCATCCATTTGGCCAAGAAGGGGCTGGATGTGGAAAAGGATGTGGAATGGCGCGTCTATCCCGCCGACCTGCTTGACGTGGCCGTCAAGAAGGGCGAGGTGCATGCAATTGCCGATGGCGACCCAAATCTTTACTTGATCGAGAAACGCAACCCTGGCGTGTTCACCGAACTGGGCAACAGCGCCAAGGGCGAATATGCCGAGAAGATCTGCTGCGTGCTGGGCGCGGGCGGCAAGTTTGCCCGCGAGGAACGCAAGCACGTGGCGGGCGTGGTGCGCGCGCTGGCGCAGGCTTCGCAATACGTGGCCGAGAACCCCAACGAGTCGGCGCGTATCTTCGCCAAGTACACGCCCAAGTTCGAGGTCGATGACCTGCAGCGGCTGCTGGCCGAGCTGACTTACAAGCACCATCCCGCAGGCAGCAATCTGCGCGACGAGGTGCGCGACTTCGCTGCGGACTTCCGCAGCGCAGGCATTCTGAAGAAGAGCACCGACCCCGTGCGCTTCGCCAACCATGTTTCCTTGGATGTATTGTCATGAGTACCGTACAGGTTTCCTTTCCGATTTCATCCACGCCGTCGCTCACGCAGAAGTCCGCTCCTGTGCAGGCACCGGCTGCCCCTGCGGCGGGGCCGGCGCACAGCGCGCTGCCCTGGGCAAACGGCCTGCTCGCTGCCGCTGCATGGCTGGGGTTGGCTGCTCTGACGGCGCTCTGGCCGAACAAGGAGATCGGTTTCAGCGATTGGGCCTACACGCAGGAATTCGCAGTTTCTTGCGCGGTGATCGCGGGCGTGCTGCTCGTGATTGCCTTCGCGGGAGAGCGACTTGGGGCATTCTTTCAGCGGCTCAAGCCGGCGGGCCCGTGGCTGGTGGCTGGCGCGGTGTTGCTTGCCATCTGGCAGGTGCTCACGGCCAAGACCGGCGTGCTGCCGCCGCCGTTCTTCGCGCCGCCGCAAAGCCTGTTCGAAGTGTTCATCGACGATGCCAGCCGTTTGGGGCTGTCCACTGCGCATTCGCTGCGTTTGCTGGCCAGTGGTATTGGCATTGGTGCGCTGGTGGGCTTTGTGACGGGCGTATGGGTTGGCTGGTCGCGTCTTGCGGGCTACTGGGTGCATCCGCTGCTGCGCTTTTTGGGCCCGGTGCCTGCATCAGCGCTGCTGCCGCTGGCGTTCTTCTTTGCGCCGTCGAGCTATAGCGCGGCGGTGTTCCTGATCGCACTGGCCACGTTCTTTCCGGTGGCGGTGCTCACCTGGTCGGGCGTTGCCAACGTGAACAAGAGCTACTACGACGTGGCGCGCACGCTGGGTGCCTCCAACTGGTTCCTGGTGCTGCGCGTGGCGATTCCGGCAGCGCTGCCGCAGGTGTTTGTGGGCCTGTTTATGGGCTTGGGCGCGGCGTTCTCGGTGCTGATCACGGCGGAGATGATGGGAGTGAAGGCAGGCCTGGGCTGGTACCTGCAATGGGCGCAGGGCTGGGCAGCCTACGCCAACATGTATGGCGCACTGCTGGTGATGGCTGTGTTGTGCTCCGGGTTGATCACGCTGCTGTTCACCTTGCGTGATCGCGTGCTGGTCTGGCAGAAGGGAACCGTGAAATGGTGAGCACACCGGACGTGATTGAACGCAGCAGCCACGGTGCTGCGACTGTGGCGCGCGGCGCGCAGATCGAAGTGGATCATGTAAGCCACAGCTTCAAGCAGAAGCAGGGCGCGCTGCCGGTGCTCGACGATGTGAGCCTGAGTGTAAAGCCGGGCGAATTCGTTGCGCTGCTGGGGCCCAGCGGCTGTGGCAAATCCACGCTGCTGCGCCTGGTGGCAGGGCTGGAGGCTCCCACACAGGGACATATCGCGCAGGACGGCGCAGCCATCACGCAACCCGATCCGTCGCGCATTGTGGTGTTTCAGGACCCGACCTTGTTCCCCTGGCGCACGGTGCGCGACAACGTGGCGCTGGGCCTGCAGGCGCGCAAGGTGCTGAAGGATCAGCATGCGCGCATCGATGATGCGCTTGCACTGGTGGGGCTGTCTGAGTTCGCGCAGAGCTATCCCCACCAGCTATCAGGCGGCATGGCGCAGCGTGCAGCGCTGGCGCGCGCGCTGGTCAACGATCCTCAATTGCTGATTCTGGATGAGCCGCTGGGCAAGCTCGATTCGCTCACGCGGCTGTCCATGCAAAGCGAGCTGCTCAAGCTGTGGCAGCGTGCAGGTTTTTCGGTGTTGCTGGTCACGCACGACGTGGAAGAGGCGCTGTTCCTTGCCAATCGCGTGATCGTTTTCTCGCCGCGTCCCGCGCGGGCGGTAGCTGAGTTGGAGGTGGATTTGCCATATCCCCGCCATCGTGCGCAGCCGCGTTTTGTCGAGCTGCGTCAGCAGGCGCTCTCGCACCTGGGGCTGCCGGATTCGCTTTGAACGACCTGACGAACAACGCCGTCTGGCTGGAGTGGCTGCTGGAAGGCGTGCACCGCGCGCAATGGGCGCTGCTGCAGATGTTGCATGCCACCGGGATGACCGGCGAAGTGGACGGTCAGCCTGCGTGGCCCTTTGCGATGCGTATAGCAGGCGAGAACCTGTTGATTGATCAGGCGCAGGCGCGGCAGTTCGCCATCAGTCTGGCGGTGGTGGCGGGCGTGGCGCTGTTGCTTGCGGTGTCGATCTTCTGGCGGCGCAAGCGGCGCTGGCTGTGGGCGGGCAGCGTGCTGGCGCTGTTGCTGGCCCCTTGGCCCTCCGCGGCGGTGCTGTTCACCGAGGCGCATCCCACCAGCTTTCATGCGTCTTCCATTCCCTTTTCCGATCGGACCATCGCACGCGGCGCGGCGCACTATGCTGCGCTATGCGTGCAATGCCATGGTGCCAACGGCAAGGGGCAGGGCGCTCTTGCATCCGCGCAGAAGGTCTGGCCGCCGAACTTTGCCAGTCCGCTATTGTGGCGGCGTGCCGATGGCGATCTGCTCTGGGCGATTCGCCACGGCGTAAAGGGGCGAGACGGTGCGCCAACCATGCCTGCGTTCGCATCGTCCGTCGGCCCCGATGAGGCATGGGAGCTGCTGCACTATCTGCGCGCGCTCGCGGCTGGCGAGCTGCTGAGTGCCACTGGCAACTGGCCGCAACCTGTGCACCTGCCCGACATGCAACTGCGCTGCCAACGCGCGCACAAGACCCAGCTCAGCCAATGGCAGGAGCAGCGCGTGCTGCTGCTGACGGCTGATCCCAAGACGCTGTTGCCCGATCCGCGCATGGTCACCATCTGGCTGCCGGAGCGCGATGTGGAACAGGTGCCCGACAACGTGGACTGCGTGGTGGCCGATGCAGGCCGCGCACGACAGGCCATGGCGCTGGTCAACGGCGGTTCCCGCATTGATGATACCCAGTGGCTGACCGATCGCCGGGGGTGGTTGCGTGCGCGTAATGCGCGGGGTGCCGCAGCGTGGGCAGATGATGATCTGTTGTGCAAGTCGCCACTCGCGGATGTGGAGGCTGGGCCCGGCACGAAGAACGACGACCAGCTCACTCGCATCATCCGCACCATGGACGCCGAGCCCGTGCGTTTTGTGAAGGGCGGGCGCGTGCATTGAGTGAGTACCTGCACGCCAACATAAACGGCATGTGCTTAGCCGAAAAGTTTCATTGCGTTGATCGCCACCGCAACTTCAGCGCTGTCATGTACGGCGACAGGTCAAGAGGCTCACCAACACTGGTCGACCAAGGGCCGGCGCCGCCCATGGCCCCGCCCAGATGCAGAACGAGCCAAGCAAATTGAAGATCAACGGTGTCTTCAGCTGATCCCTTGCACGGTTG
>NZ_JBEBOW010000026.1:0-31040 GCF_040396215.1 Diaphorobacter ruginosibacter
CGAGGCGCTCGATGTCTCGCAAAAGGGCTTCTACGCGCTGCGCACGCGCCCCAGACTCCGCCTCCAAAACTCTGAAATACACCACATCGGCACGCTTCGCCACTAGGGTATTCGATTATTAATTCTAGAATATCAATTCTAGTAATATCTCTCTGCCGATGATTTGATGTATCGCAAATTGCATGCGTCGAGAAACACGTCAGCGGTACGAACACACCATCAACCGCGCCTTGCCGAGACCGAGGCGCACACTGGCTGAGAGAAGCACATGGCGACATTGACCGAAGAAAGCACCAGCAAACGCATCAAGACCAAGAGCTGGGACATCCATTACAACGAGGCCGGCAGCGGGCAGCCTCTGGTGCTTGTGCATGGTGGTGGCCCGGGCGCGTCGGGATGGAGCAACTTCCACACCAACATGCCTTATCTGGCGGAGCGCTTCCGCGTGTTTGCGGTCGATCTGCCAGGCTGGGGCAAGTCGCAGTCGGTCAAATACGACCAGCGCGACAACAGCGGAGCGCTTGCAGAGTTCATCGAGACACTCGGTCTGGGCAAGGTGGCGATCGTGGGCAATTCCATGGGAGGTTCATCGTGCATCCGCCTTGCATACGAACGTCCGGATCTGGTGAGCCATCTCGTCACGCTCGGCTCGTCGGCTGGTGTGCCCAGCGTGTTCGATCCGACGGGTCTGAGCGAAGGAGTGAAGGCCCTGGAGGCGGCTTACTTTCAGCCGGGCCCCGAATCCATGCGCAAATTCATCGCGACGATGGCGTTCGACACGCGGCACGTGACGGACGAGTTCGTGCAGGAGCGCGTCGACATTCTGCTGTCGCGCCCGGACCATATCGAGGGCTGGATCAGCGGCCATGGCAAGCCCATGGTGCGTATCGATCAGGCGCGTCTGGCCGACATCAAGGCTCCGACGCTGCTGGTGCATGGCCGCGATGACCGCACGGTGCCGTTCACCTCGGGTCTGCACCTGGTTCGGCAGATCCCCGACGCGCGTCTGCTGCTGGTCACTCGCTGCGGTCACTGGGTGCAGCTCGAGCACACGGATGAATTCAACCGCTCCGTGGCGTCGTTCATCCAGGGGCACTGATCGGCCGCGTTCTCGCTTGAGAGCGCAGAGCATTTCCAAAACAAGCGAATGTCCGGGCGGCAAGGGCCGTCCGGAGCAGGAGACAGGGGTACAGCATGATTACATCGCTGGCATATTTCGGCGCGACATCTCCGTCGTTCCGGGACTGGGAGCGGTTCGGAACCGAGGTGTTGGGCTGCGAACTGGCGGAGCCGGGACCGGATGGCGCGGTGCGTCTTCGTTTCGACGAGGTTGCCCATCGCGTGGCCATCCACCCGGGCGAGAAGAACGGCGTGGCCTATATCGGCTGGGCGACGACGGGCGAGGAGGCGGTGCAGGTCATCGCGGAGCGCCTCAATCGACACGGCATCACGGTGCATCGCGCGTCCAAGGAGCAGGCCGCCGTGCGCCAGGTGATTGGTTATCAGTGGTTCATCGATCCGGCGGGCATCCGCCACGAACTGGCATGGGGGCAGATGCGTCCGCGCAATGTGTTCAGGCCGGGCCGCGCGATGACCGGGTTTCGCACCGGTGACCAGGGGCTGGGGCATGTGGTGCTGGCGGTGCCCGATCTCGCCGAGAGCGATCGCTTCTATCGCGATGTGCTGGGCTTCCACCTGTCGGATACGGTGGTGGACGGACCGATCTTCGCGCACTTCTATCACGTCAATGGCCGTCACCACTCGCTCGCCATTGCCCGCTCACCGAACGATCGCGCGGCGTTCCTGCATCTGATGGTGGAGGTCAATTCGCTGGAGGACGTGGGCCGCGCGCTCGACCTTTGCGAGGACCGCAAGGTGCCGGTCACCCGCACGCTCGGCTGCCACACCAACGACCAGATGACCTCGTTCTACCTGCATTCGCCCGCCGGGTTCCGTATCGAGTATGGATGGGGTGGCCTGGAGGTCGACGAGCACTGGGAGCCGCGCTACTACGACCGCACCAGCACCTGGGGGCACAGGCACCAGCACAAGGAGCTGTCACCGTTTCTGGAGATCGATCCCGCGCTCGCGGAAGTCACTGGTTGAAGCCGCGCCGAATGCGGCAAAGAAGTACCGGAAAGTACTGAATTTCATTTCAAGAGGATATCGAAAATGCATCCCGTTGTTGAAGGTCTGCCGACGCTGGCGGACAAGGTGGCGAAAGAGGTCGACGCTAGCGAGAAGCGCGGCTATATCACCGACGAGGCGGCACGCCTGCTGCGCGACGCTGGCGTGGTACGCATGTTGCAGCCCAAGGATTTCGGTGGCGACGAGGCCCATCCGCGCGACTTCTATGAAGTGCTGATGGAGCTGACCGCGCGTGCGCCTTCCGTCGGCTGGGTGAGCGGCGTGGTGGGTGTGCACCCGTTCGAATTCGCGCAGGCGGATCTCAAGCTGCAGGAGGAAGTCTGGGGCAAGGACAAGGATACCTGGATCGCCTCGCCCTACGCCTTCATTGGCCGCGCCAAGCGCGTGGATGGCGGCTTCGTGCTGAATGGTCAGTGGCCTTTCTCCTCGGGTACGGATCACTGCGAATGGGTGGTGCTGGGTGGCCGCGCTGAAAAGGAGGGCGGTCCCGAGAATGAGTTCACCGAGCCGTTTCACTTCATCCTGCCGCGCAAGGACTACGAGATCCTGCAGGATTCGTGGCAGGTCATGGGGCTGAGCGGCACGGGCAGCAAGGATGTGGTCGTGAAGGATGCGTTCGTTCCCGACTACCGCACGCTCGCCGTCGGCAAGCTCAACTCGCGTGAATACGCGAGCAAGAACCGTCCCGGCTCGTCGCTGTACCAGGTGCCGTTCGATCTGTTGTTCCCTGGCGCGATCGCAGCGGCCACCATCGGCATCGCCGACGGCGTGGTGCGCCATTTCTCCGACTATTCGCGCGACCGCGTCTCGCGCATGGGAATCAAGGCGACGCAGAACCCCTATCACATGTCCGCTCTGGGTGCGGCCATCGCCGACATTGATGCGGCGAAGCTGCAGCTCCTCTCGGACATCACGCACGCTTACGACGTCGCTTCGCGCGGCGAGCGTGTGACGGATGCCATGCAAGCCCGCGCCCGCGTGCACCAGGTGCGCGCGGTGCATCGCGCGGCTGACGCGGCGGCCACCGTGTTCAAGAGCGCGGGCGGCAACGCCAACCGTCTGTCCAATCCGATCCAGCGCCAGTTCCGTGATCTGTCGGTGGCACTGGGCCATGCCTGCAACGTGGAGGACCCTGTGTACTCCGCCTTCGCGGGCTCACTGTATGGCATCCCCAAGCCGGCCGGCGTGATCATCTGATCGGCTCGCCGATCCGATGACCGAATGGGGCAGGGCGATGCGGACAGATGCCGCACCGCCGCTGCGCCCCCATAAGTAGTGAATGCCCGCCCGGAGCTGACTGAAAAATGGAAAACGTTCAAAGCCCAATCGACAGCGACCAGTTTCGCGCAGTGCTTGGCAACTACCCGACAGGCGTAGCCGTCGTCACCGGCCTCGATGCGTCGGGTGAGCCGACGGGCATGGTGGTGGGTACGTTCACCTCCGTGTCGCTCAACCCGCCGTTGGTGGCGTTTTTGCCGATGAAGACCTCCCGTTCGTTCAACGTGCTGCGCGAAGCCTCCGAGCGCTTCTGCATCAACATGCTGGCCGCGGACCAGGAGGGCATTTGCCGAACCCTTGCCGCACCCGGCGAGCGCAAGTTCGATGCGGTGAAGTGGCACGCCAGCCCGGCTGGCAATCCCATCATCGATGGCGTGGTGGCCTGGATCGACTGCGAGTATGCGAATGTCGTCGATGGCGGAGATCACTTCATCGTGCTCGGCGCCGTCAAAACGATGGGGTTGGAGCGAGATGCCCTGCCTCTGCTTTTTTTCCAGCGCGGCTATGGGCGCTTCTCTATGGGGCCGCGGGTGCTCGTCAACGACCGCGACGTGTTCCAGTCGGTGCGTCTGGCCGAGGCGGCCCGCGACGAGATCGAGGCCGTTGCCAAAGAGCTGGGAGTGGGTTGCAGCGTGGTCGCGCCGGCCGGTACCGAATCCGTCTACGTTGCGGTGGCGGATCATTCGACCGCGCAATGCGGCAAGAATCGGCTGGGCGCGCGCGCGCCACTGACGCCGCCATTGGGTGCGTTGTTCGTCGACAGCGCCAACGCGATTTCCGAAGGCGCCTGGCTTGCGCGCCTTGGCAAGTGCAGCGAAGAGACACTCGCGCGCGCCCGAGACCAGCTTCGGCTCGTGCGCGAGCGGCGCTGGTCCATGTCCCTGCTCGGCGAGCAAAGCTCCGAAGCGCTGGACGCGGCGCTCGACCTGTACTCATGCCCGCACCGCACGCCGGAGCAGGAGCGGCGTTTCCTCTCCAAGGTCTCCGCCATGTTCGACATGCACGAGCCGGTGCAGATCAACGATACGCAGAGCTACCAGCTGCTGCATCTGACCGTACCGGTGCTGAACGCGCGTGGCGAGACGGTGCTGGCGCTGCGCCTGAGCGAATTCCCGGCGGAAATGCCGGGCGAGCAGATCAACGCTTTCCTCGCAAGGTTGCAGGAGGCGGCCCAGCGTATCGAAGGCCTGATCGCCTGCATTCCCGAATGGTCATGACCTGCCTGCGTATTGACCGCGGCCTTTCAACGGAGCACTGAACCGCCATGGATATCTGTCAATTGCGTAGTTTCGTGGCTGTGGCGGAGGCGGGCAGCTACATCAAGGCGGCGGATCTGCTGAACATTCCCCAGCCCACGCTGAGCAGGCAGGTGCGCACGCTCGAGCTGGAGCTGCGGGCCAGCCTCTTTCACCGCCACGGCAGAGGCGTGCGCCTCACCGAAAAGGGCGCCAAGTTCGTTGAATACGCGCGCTCGGCGATTCGCACGATGGATGCGGCGCTGGTCTCGGTGCGCGACAATGACTCGGTATACACGGGGCAGCTGGTGATCGGCCTGACGCCCAGCATCGGACGCATTCTGATTCCCACGCTTGCGCCGCTTCTGAAGAAGAACTTTCCGCTGGCTTCGGTTCGCCTGACGGAGGGATTGTCCGGGGCGCTCTATGAAAAAGTGCTGCTGGGCCAGGTGGACTTTGCGCTGGTGCTCAGTCCCGCGAGCTCGCCCCACCTCACCATCGAACCCCAGGCCACCGAGCAGCTCTATCTGATCGGCCCCGAACCCGTGGGAGCTGGCGGCTGCGAGATCGGCTTGCAGGAACTGGCGGATCTGCCGCTGATTCTTCCGCACAGCAACCAGTGGACACGGCCCGCCGTGGAGACGGCGGCGGCCAGGCTGGGCATGCGCCTGCGCATCGAGCTGGAGATCGACTCGACGGCGTCCACCACCGAAATCGTCGCCAGCGGCGGTGGCTATTCCATCATGCCGGGCAGCCTGCAGTCGCTCCGGTCTCTGCCCAAACTGTCGTGGCAGAAGATCGTCAACCCGCCACTGGAGGCCACGATCAGCATGATCACGTCCACCAAGCAGCCGCGCAGCAAGCTGGCGGATGCTGCAGCGGCGGTGGTGAAGGACACACTCAAGGAGCTGTACCGGACGGCCGCCGATCAGAACTATGGCGATAGCGCATAGCTGAGATGCGAATGCCGATCTTGATGGTCAGGTTCATGGATTCGAGAATGAGCGCGCTGCGCGGGCCAACGGTTCAGCGACGCGGCAATCGATACCCTCCACAAAAACGAGAAACAGAGACTCATGCAGATCAGGACCCGAACCTTCAACACCATCTCGGTCATCGCCGGCATCGCACTGACAGTCTCCGTCGCGCACAACATGGCCACCAATCCGCGCTGGGCGGGAGATAGCGGGCCGGGCGTAGGCAAGCTGCCGCGCGAGATCGTCGCTGGCTTCATGAAGATGGCCTACGACGAGGGCAAGGGCGCGCAGGCATTGGTGGCCTACACGACGCCCAAGTTCGTCGATCTCGCCCCTGATGCGGCGGACCGCAAGGATGGCGCGCCCATCAAGCACCGCATTCGCCGCGTAGTGGCGGAAGGACTCAATGTCGTGGTCTGGCATTGCATCGACGGCAGCGATGGCCAGGGTATGGAAACGGTGGATTTTTTCCGCACCCGCGACGGCCGCATCGTGGATCGGGCGCGTCCTTCAAGTCAGGCGCTGCCCGCCGGCAAGACCTGTGATCAGGTGTCGTGGCCCAAGGCCAGCCGATGAGCGATACATCGCACCACCATACGACCCCGCTTGACCATTCAGGAAGTGACCGCATCATGAAAACAGTCTCCGACAACCCAAACCAGAACGCCATCAAGATCGACGCATGGTTCACAGGAACCCTGCTTATCACCTTCTTCCGTCTCATGCTGGGCGCATGGATGATCGTGAACGGGCTCAACCATCTGCTGCCGATGTGGGGTCTGCCCAATATTTATCCGCAGCCGCTGGGAACGCTGCATCTCTCCAACGCCATGCTGGTCACCATGATCGAGACCGGCCTGTTCGACTATGTGAAAGTCGCCGAACTGCTGGTGGGGCTGTGCCTCGTGTTCAACCGTTTCGTTCCGCTGGCGCTGGTGATCGCGCTGCCGCTGGGGCTGGTGGTGTTCTACAACTCCATCGTGTTGAATCTGCGCTTCGAGCGGCTGTTCAGCTTCTTCATGGCCGTGTGGTGCACGTATATGAACATCGTCCTGCTGCTGGCCTACATAAAGTACTACATCCCGATGCTGCAATTCAATGCGCCGGTTGGACGGGTCGAGGATCTGCGCCTGCTCAAGAACATATTCAGCTCTGAAGAGCAGGCCAGGAACGATTGAAAGAGACTAGGAAAAAAATGAGCAACGAAACACAGATTCAGGAACTGGCGGCGCGTCTGCGCCATGCCGAATCCACGCGCACCCCCATAGCGCCGCTGCGCGAGCAGATGCAGGGCGACACCGCGGCGCTGGCCTATGCCATCCAGCAGGCCAATGTCGACCATGCGGTGTCCCAGGGGCGTCGCGTGGTGGGCCGCAAAATCGGCTTGACCTCGCTTGCGGTGCAAAAGCAGCTTGGCGTCGATCAGCCGGATTTCGGCACGCTGTTCGCCGACATGCTCTATGGCGACGATGAGCCCATTCCCCTGGAGCGCACGCTCCAGCCCAAGGTGGAGGCCGAGGTCGCGCTGGTGCTCGGCAGCGATTTGCCGCGCGCCGACACCACGCTGGTCGAGCTGATCAATGCGACCGCCTATGTGCTGCCGGCCATCGAGATCGTCGGCAGCCGCATCGCCAACTGGAACATCCGCTTTGCCGACACCGTGGCGGACAACGCGTCCAGCGGCCTGGTGGTGCTGGGCGGCGTGAAGGTACCGCTTGACAACCTGGACCTCAAGACCGTCGAGATGCGCATGACCCGCAATGGCGAGCTTGCATCCCAAGGCGCAGGCAGCGCGTGCCTTGGGCATCCGCTCAATGCGGCTCTGTGGCTGGTGAGAAAGCTCGTGGCGCTGGGGAACCCGCTGCGCGCCGGTGATCTGGTGCTGACCGGAGCGCTTGGTCCCATGGTGGCTGTCGAGCCCGGCGACAGCTTCGAGGCCCATATTGACCATGTGGGAGTGGTGCGGGCGCGCTTCGCCGCGGAGTGAGTTTCTTGCCGGCGGCAGGCGCGTGCTGCCGTATCGGAACCTTCGGCTCACATACCAAAGAGTGACGGCGCGCGGGCGCCGATCAAGGACGCTGCCGCGCATTGGATGGAGCAGGTCGCATCACTCGAGAGGCTGCCGGATGCCAGTGCCCTGACGCGGCAATCGGCTGTCGGATGATCACTTCGTTTCCCCTCAACGTGTGTCCTCTTCTTTCGGGAGCGGGCGTTCCGGGCTGCGCGCAAAAGAGCGTGAACGAAAAGTGCAGGCGCCGCCTGTTTTCTTGTTGTTACAACTTGGAGCACTTGCCCATGGATCCAGGCCCGGGCAAGCGCATGTGGGGCTGCTCATTCTCCAGCGTGAATTGCAATGCTTTGGCTTGGATGACAACTATGCGAACTTTACATAGCTGAGTTGTGTTTACGTGTATTGATCTAGTCTAATACTCCGTTCAAAATTCTAGAAAATAGATTCCAGAATTTGTATCTGGAAATTCAAGGAACTGGAGACAAACCCCATGCGCTTGGCACCTCTTCGAGGGTTGGCGAAACAGCCCACGGCATTGACCGGCCTGGCACCGGTACGCATTCTTGCGGCCGGCGTGCGCGCCGCCTGCGCCGGCGTGATGCTGGGCGGGGTGCTGGTTCAAGCCGCGCAGGCCCAGTTGCCAACGAGTGCCGTGCCCCAGTCGCCAGCGAGTGCCATGCATTTGAGCGTGGCCGACTATCGCGCCTATCTCCCTGAAAACCACTCCGTTCGCCTGGCTCTGCACGAGCTGGCGAGCGACGCCGCCGCGTTGAGCGGCGGGCAACTGCAGGTGGATGTATTGCCTGGAACCATCCCGGGTAGTCCTGCGCTCCAGATCGAGGCGCTGCGCCAAGGCAGGTCCGGTGCGCCGCAGATCATGCTGGTGGCCGCCACGGGGCTTGCCGAGCTTGAAAAATCGTTCGAGCTGTTTGATCGCCCGTATGCCGTTCCCGATGCCGAAGCGGCGGAGTCCATCGTCGAAGGTCCGCAAGGCCGGGCCTTGCTGGACAGTCTTTCCGCTCACGGCCTCGTGGGCCTGGCCTTCATGGAGAACGGCTTCCGGCAGCTGTCCACCACCAAGGCCATTCTGCACGGCATGAAGGATCTGCGCGGCATGACCGTGCGCACGCTTCCCGCCAAGACTTCCGCGGACACGTTCACCGCGTGGGGCAGTGTGCCGGTCGCCATTGCGGCATCGGCCGTGCGCGGCGCCATCGAGAGCGGGCAGGTCGAGGCGCAGGAAGGTTTTGTGTCGATGCTGCTGCAGACTCGTTTGTTCGAGGTGCAGAAGCATCTGTGGCTGACCGGGCATTCCTACGGCGCGCAGGTGCTCGTTGTGCGGCAATCCACGTGGCGTGCGCTCGACAAAGTCCAGCAGACCTGGCTCCGGGAAGCCGCCGAGAAGGTCGCCCGCGTCCAGCGCAGGCGTGCCCGCGAAGAAGACGCGCAGGCCCTGAAAGCCCTCGCGCACGCCGGCATGCAGGTGCATCGCATTCCGCCTGAACTGAGAGCGTCGCTGGTCGCCACCCGTTCGAATCCATGAAGTCCGCAGGTATTGCGCCCATCCGTTTCTCTCCCCATTTGCTAAACCCACGAGACAGTAGATTCCCATGACCCAATCCATCGATGCGCGAGAGCGTGAAAAGCAAAAGCGGCGTGCCATTCTGGCCAGCTACCTGGGCACCACGCTGGAGTACTACGACTTCCTGCTGTATGGCATCGCCGCGGCGCTGGTGTTCCCCAAGATCTTCTTCGTGACGCTGGACCCGTTCGCCGCGACGCTCTCGTCATTTGCGACCTTCGCCGTGGGCTACCTGGCGCGCCCATTGGGCGCCGTCGTCTTTGGTCACTATGGTGACCGTCTCGGGCGCAAGAACGTGCTTGTGGTCACGCTGGTGATGATGGGTGTGTCGAGCACCCTGATCGGTCTGTTGCCCACCTATGCCCAGGTCGGCGTGGCCGCTCCCATGCTGCTGGTGCTGCTGCGCCTGATGCAGGGTATCGCGATGGGCGGGGAGTGGGGCGGCGCGACGCTGATGTCCATGGAACACGCCAAGCCCAAGGGGCGTGGTCTGGCTGTCAGTTTGGTGAGCGCGGGCGGTCCCACGGGCGCGGTGCTCGGCACGCTGGTGATGACGCCATTCTCGCTGTTGCCGAGCGAGCAGTTCCTGAGTTGGGGCTGGCGTGTGCCGTTTCTCATCAGCGCGTTGTTGATGCTGGTTGGCCTGATGATCCGTGTGCGCGTCACGGAGACGCCGGAGTATGAGGCCGCACGCAAGGCGCAGGCCGCCAGGAGTGGAGCCAAGTCGATTCCGCTGGTCACCGTACTGCGCTACAACAAGGGGCAGATTCTGTCGGGCGTGCTTGGCGGTTTGGCTCCGTTGTCGTTCTCTACATTCGCAGCGGCTTTTCTGCTGAACTACGCGGTGGAAGCGGGGCACTCGCGCACCAGCGCCCTGCTGGCGATGACGGTGGCGAATTTCTTCAACATCTTCACGCTGCCGATGTTTGGTGCGATCTCCGACCGCGTGGGGCGCAGGCCGCTGATGCTGACCGGTGCGATCTCCGGCATCGTCCTGATCTGGCCGATTTTCCTGCTGGTGCAGCAGGCGAGCTTTGCAGCCCTGCTGTTGGCCATGGTGCTGGCGATGCCGGTGATCCAGGCATTGATGGGTGGTGTGTTCAACACCTGGATCAGCGAGAAGTTCGCGGCCGATGTCCGCTACAGCGGCATTGCGCTGACCTTCCAGATCGCCTCCACGCTCGGCGCGGGCCTCTCTCCGCTGATCGCCGCCACGCTGCTGGCCGCATCCGGTGGCAAGCATCCAGAGTGGGTGGCGATGTACTTCGGCGGCATCTGCCTGGTGAGCGCGATCGCCTACTGGCTGGGCAATGAGCGCTTCGACAAGGAACTCGCCACACACACGGTGGAAGAGACCGCGCCGACATCGCCCGCGCCATCCGGCCATCAGGAAAGCCGCAAGCAGATGGCATGACATCCATGCAATCGAATTAGCGAATCACGCCGGCCCTGATCCGGGGCTGAGCGACCCGCGATTGAACACCAGTGCATTTCCCTGATCGGCGCAGGCCGGCCAGAGGAGTCCCTGCGCTCGACGCAGACAAAAAAAGGTGGCGACAGCCATTCAAAATCCAGGAGACCAAATGAAGACAAAGCTGATCATCGGCATGACTGCCTTGGGAGCCATATCCATGGCGCAGGCACAGACACAGGGTACGGGGCAACTCGCCGCATCGAGCAGCACAGTGCGCATCTACGGTACGGCCGATCTGGCGATTGCGCACTACCGCACGTCTGGTCAATCCAAGACCGCCATGCATGCAGGCGGTGCGGGTTCCCGCATCGGGTTCTTCTCCAGCGAGGATCTGGGCGGTGGCCTGAAGGCCAACGCCCGCCTGGAGGCAGGCGTGAACATGGACTCGGGCACTTCGAGCTCCACCAACGGCGCGGCCAACCGCTTCTGGAGCCGCCAGGCCTACGTGGAGCTGGAGAGCAGGTCCTGGGGCGCGATCCGCGCGGGTCGGCAGGAAGGCCCCACCTACAACTTCTTCCCGAAGTTCGACCCCATGCTTCTGCCCGCGATGGATGCATGGGGCGTGCTGACCACGCTCGGCTCCCCGGCGCCAGGCAGCGCTTCTGGCAAGGGTACGTCCTCCGGCTTTCTCATCAACCCGACGCAGCGTACCGAAAACACGCTGGCCTACATCTCGCCGCGCTTGAGCGGCGTGCAAGCCAAGCTGTCCTACAGCCTTAACGAGGGGTCGACCACCCAACCCAAGCTCTTCGAGGCATCGGTCGACTATAAGACCGGCCCGCTGACGCTGGGCGCGCTGCTCGTGAAGTCTTCCAGCACATCCGGAACGGCCTCCGTGCCTGCCACCAGGTCAAACACCGAGTACGCGCTGGGGGCCAGCTACAAGTCTGGCCCGATCCAGCCCTACTTCACCTACATCCATCGCGACGCGGCAGACCCCTCCGTGGGCAGCGGCGGCGGCGTGCTCAATGGCAACTCCGAATCGGTGAAGCTGGTGGGCGCCGTGATCCCCGTGTCCGAGCGCGGCAATGTGCGGATGACGCTCGGAAAGTATTCCAGCGGAACGCAGGACAGCGACGCCACCAGCTACGGCTTGGCCTACACCTATGACGTTAGCCGCTCGGTCATGCTGATGGCCGCGGTGACCCGTCTTACCCAGGACGGGAGCTCGCGCTGGCCTGTGTTCCAGAGCCCGATTCCCAACGCCGGCAACGCAGTGAACGGTATCATCGTCGGCATCACATCGCGTTTCTGATCCATCTGCAAACAACGCGCCACCCAAAAGGCGCGCGTGTTTCGCGAGGCATTTTCTCCCGCCTACATTCCACTTTCAACTACTAGGACAAACGCCATGGCTTCCCGCTCCCCTTGGTACTACATCATCCACTGGCTCCGTTGCTACTTCGGCGCCCATCTGCTGTTTTCCGGCATCCGTTACGCCGCCACCGGCTATGTGCCGGAAATTCCAGGCATTGGCGGCGAATGGGTGCAGGCCAATGCCAACATCTACCTCTACCAGATGATCAAGTATCTGGAGATCGTCACGGGCGCGATGATCTTCTTTAACCGCTTGCCGTTGCTGGGGATGATTCTGGAGTTTCCAGCCTCGGTCAACATCTTCTGGCTTAACACCGTCATCGTGGCTTCACCAGCCATGCCGCGTCAGTATTTCACCGGCCCCCAGGAGCTGTTCCTCAACGGCGTCCTGCTGCTGGCCTACAGCGGTTGGATGTTCGCGGTCGTCAAGCCCAAGCTGGAGCCGCTGTGGCTCTGGGATGGGGCCAAGGCCTACAAGCAGGACATCGGCCGCCGCATTGTCGAATGACGCGCGGATCGCACTTGAAACCTCTTTTTTGTTTGGAGATAACTTGATGAACAAGAACAAATGGATCGCCGTCATTGTCTGCCTCGCGCTGACGGCTGCCGCTTTCATCGGCTCGACGGGCCTGTTCTATGCAACATACCGCGCGATCCGCAACTATGACCTGGTCGCGTTTTTTGCCTCATGGGCGGGACTGATCTATTTCCTGTACAAGGATCGCAACCGGGATTGAGCCGGGTGGCCTTTTTTGCAAGCGTTGGCTGGGAAAGTCATTTGATTTTCCCGAGCCGGCGCGTTTGAGTTGCGAACCAACGGGCCGCCCCATGTGGCGCGCTGCGGACAATCCATTTTCAAGGAGACAAGATGATCAAAGCGGAACAAGGGCCATGGAAATATCTCATCCTCTGGCTGCGCTACTACTACGCCATTCACTTTCTCAAATCGGGGATCAACTTCGCGGTGTTCGGTGTCATTCCGGATTTCAGCAAGGCGGGAGCAGTGGGCCCCTACATGCATGAGATGAACGAGGTCGGGTTTTATCCCCTGGTCAAGTACCTCGAGATCGTGCTGGGTTCGATGCTGCTGTTCAACATCCTCGTACCGGTCGCGCTTGCGTTCATGGCTGGAATCGCGTTTCAGATCATCTATCTGAACCTGTTCGTTTCGCCGCATCCGCGCCAGTTGTTCACCGGCACTCAGGAACTGCTGCTCTGCGGGCTGCTGATCCTGGCCTACGGCAAGAACTTCGCAGGGCTCTTCCAACTGCGCGCCAAGCCAGGTTTCCCGTGGCAGCAGCGGCAATCGGCGGTGACCGGGTCGCCTGCGGTCACCGGTATGCCTGTATACGCGGCGCGATCAAAGGATATGGTTCTGCTCATTGCCGTGGCGGTGGTGTGGACCGTGGTCGTCATCGGCTTCTCGACCACCATGGGAAGTCGTCCGCTGCGCATCTACGACTGGGGTCCGCCGATGGGCGCTCTCCTGCTGGCCTTGTTCACCATGTTCATGGACAGGAGGGGTTCTGCTCCCCGACTTATGGACCGGGAAGCCGCACAGGCGTGAATGCCGAAAACAAAGGAGTCACTATATGAGTTTGAATCGAAGAAGCTTTGCTCAGTTCGCAACCCTGTTCGCGGCAGGCGGCGCCACCGGGTCGGTCTGGGCGTTATCGAACGATAAGGATGCGGCCTCCGCGGTGCCGGCGCGTGCGCTGCCGGACGCCATCTATGCGCTCGTGGACTATTGCCTCGCGACACCCTACGCAGCGCTGCCCGCCAAGGTGGTCGAGGCGAGCAAGTTCCAGATTCTGGACACGGTCGGGGTGGCGCTGCCTGCCTTGCATTCCGATGGTATCCGGCAGCTCTATGACTGGACGCGTGAGACCGGCGGCAAGGGCGAGAGTCTGGTGCTCGGCACCAATGTGCGCGTGCCGGCGGAGAGCGCTGCGCGGCTGAACGCATCCATGGCGGCGGCCCTGGAGTTCGACGATACGTACGAGCCCTCTCTGATGCATGCGTCCTGCGTGACTATCCCGACGGCGCTGGCCACGGCCGATTGGGTCAAGGGCGTGAGCGGCAAGGAACTGGTCGCGGCAGTCGCCGTCGGCACCGATATCGCCTGCCGCCTCTCGCGTGCGGGCTCGCCGGGCGTGTCGCCCTTCGTCGTCGGATGGGACCCTACGCCGATGTATGGTTTCCTGTCGGCTACACTGGTGGCTGGTCGTCTCATGAAGCTCTCGCGCGAGCAGATGGTGGCGGCAGTGGGGCTCGCCTATCACCAGATGTCCGGCAATGCGCAGGCCAGCGTGGATGGCACGCTCGCCAAGCGCCTTGGAGCAGGCTTTGCGGCTTATGGCGGGATGATGTCGGCGCGTCTTGCCCGGCACGGCGTGTTCGGCTCCGACCATGTACTGGAGGGATTCAAGGGGTTGTTCAAGCAATACCACGGCGGCAAGTACTCGAAGGAATCCCTGCTCGCAGGCCTGGGCAGCAACTTCGCCGGACCGGATATTGCGCCCAAGCCCTATCCATCGTGCCGCGGCGGCCATGTGGCCATCGACGCCACGAAGGAGTTGGTGATGGCGAATGATCTGCGCCCGGATCAGGTGGTCAAGGTCACGATCTACAGCCCTCCAGCCGAGATGATGCTGCTTGGGGCGCCCATCGAGAAGAAGCGCAATCCCAAGACGATCGTCGAGGCGCAGTTCAGCAATCCCTGGATGGTGGCCGCGGCCATCCAGGACCGAGAGGTAGGCCTGCGCCATTTCACGCTAGAGGCTTTGCAACGCGCCGACCTCAAGGCGCTGACTGCACGCATCTTCACCGCCGAGGACAAGAGCCTGGTGCGCCCGGACGGCGGCCCTGGCTTTGCACGCGTGGAGATCGAAACGCGCGACGGCAAGACCCTTACCAAGCAGGTTGAATTCGCCAAGGGCGATCCGAAGAACCCGATGACCGCCGCTGAGTTCCAGAAGAAGCTGTTCGAATGCACCGACGCTGCCGGCATGAAGCGCACGCAGGCGCAGGGGATTCTGCAGCGCATCCAGAATCTGGAAGCCGAGGCCGACGTGTCAACGCTGCAGGAAGCGATGGCGATCTGAAATCGATGTGATGGGCCGGTGAACCGCTACATTGGGTACCATCGCAGATCCTTCACAACAGAGGGCCTGTGGAGACCCGCGGGATGGGTGGCGCAAATGCCTGGTCGCCCATCCCGCGACACAAGCCGCATGAGAAATCAATCCAATGGTCAGCAGCGAAAACAGTCGAATCCGCAAGCATGGCGAGCACAAGTCGAGCGCGGCCGTCCGGGCACGCATTCTCGAGACGTCCTTCAACGTCATTTCGACCAACGGCTACAGCGGCATGACGATGGCGAAGGTGGCCAGCATGTCGGGTCTGCCGATCGGCAGCGTGTACTGGCACTTCGAGAGCAAGGATCTGCTGCTCAATGCGATGATCGAGGACAGCTTCTCGCGCTGGCATCGCGAGACCGCCGAGCGCAACAAGCCGATGCCGGGCGAGAGCTTCGAGCAGCATGTCACCCGCATCTTCGGCAGTGCCACCACTCCCAAGTATTTCGCGGCTGATTTCTGGCGGCTGGGTGTGATTCTCAGCGTTGAGAAATCCGTGCCCGAGCAAACCGCGCGCGCGCAGTTCCTGAACATTCGCGAGACCCAGCGGGAAGAGCTCTCCACCTGGTGGCGCAGCATTCTGCCGACACCGCTGCTCAAGTCTCTGCCGGGGCTGCCCAACAAACTGAGCTCATTCACATTGGCCATGCAGGACGGTAACGCCATCGCGGGCGCATCGGGCGAGTCGCTGGATGATTTCCAGAGCACGCTGGTGTCCTGTCTCGTTCATTTGGTGGCGCAGGCTCAGGCGAGTGTGCATGGCGAGTTGGAGGACAAGCCAAAGCCAAAGCGCACTCGTGCTGCGCGCGTCAAGGTAGCCTGACGGAAACTGCATATCTGCGTTGCGGATTCGCGTGTTGAACGTCCCGGTCGGGACGATGAGAATCGATCGGTTGATTCACCCGCGAAGGACCGATATGCGCAGAAGGCAATTGCTGTGCGCTCTGCCGTTTTGTACCGCATGGAGCGCTGGCTTCGCGCCAACGGCCGGAGCCGCCAAGCCAATGACACTGGTGGTGCCGTTCGCACCGGGAGCGAGCGTCGATCTGCTCTCAAGACTGCTGGCACGAGAGGTGAGCCGCACCTCGGGCGATACCATCGTCGTTGAAAATCGGCCCGGCGCCAATGGCATCATCGGTGCCGAGTTCGTCAAGAACGCGGCACCCGATGGCAAGACGCTGTATGTCGCCAATGTGGGCTCGCATGCCATCAATACGTCGTTGTATGGAACGCGACTACCCTATGACGCGCTGAGGGACTTCTCGCCGATCTCGCTGCTCTGGCGTTTCCCGAGCGTGCTCGCGGTGCCCGCTGACAGTCCTGCGCATACGGTGGCTGAACTGGTGGCGCTGGCAAGACATCGAGCCGGCGGCGTCACCTATGCTTCCGCGGGCAGTGGATCGGGTGGCCATCTGCTGGGCGAAATGCTCAGGGCACAAAGTGCCGCGCAGTTCATTCATGTGCCCTACAAGGGCGCGGCTCCAGCGGTGATCGATCTGCTCGCCGGGCGCGTGGACTGCTTCTTCGTGTCGTACAGCTCCATCCAGAAGCAGGTGGAGCGGGGGCAATTGCGTATCCTGGCCGTGGCGGGGGACAATCGACTCGCGGTCTTGCCCCAAGTGCCGACGTTGCAAGAAGCCGGGTTTGACCAAGTGTCGCTGCAGAACTGGTTTGGCCTGGTCGCGCCGGCCAGAACGTCGGTGCCCGAGTTGCGGAGAATCCACTGCCTGTTCACCTCCGCACTCGCGCAGCCGGAGGTGGTGCGGCAGATGGCGGAACAGGGTGTCGAGGCGGCGAGTTCCACGCCCGCCGAGCTGAATGCGCTGATGCGCCGCGATATCCAACGGCTGGGCGATGTCGTGAGGGCCGTGGGCGCCGCAGTGGAGTGAGCTGGCGATTCAGCCCGGATTCAGTCCGCCATGGGCGCGGATTGAACGCTGCGCCTCAGCACGACAGGCTTTCCTCCGAAGCGTTGCTTGGAAAGCCAATGCGCCAGCGCCGAGTCGAGATGCGTGGCGTGTTTGGGAAACCAATCCGCCAGTGCGTGGGTCAGTTCGCGGCAGATGGCGAAGTTGCCCTCCGCGAGCAGCACGCCGACCTCGCGTACCGACCGGAGCACGGCAGCGTGTTCGTCGATGTGGCAATCACGCGGAGGAAAGACGGACTGCCGCATCCACTCGTTCTCTTGCGCGAAATGCTCCTCCAGATGTGCCCGCATGGCCTGCAGGCATTCGGGCAATTGCTCGTCGCTCGCGGTTTGCAGCTGGCCAAGCAGCTGGACGAACTCCTCGTGCAGCCCATCCATTTCGGTGTGGCCGAGCAGCAGGTCTTCTCCCCAGGTCATGGTCATCACAGGTCCAATACGAGGCGCGAGCACTTGGCGCCGGAGCAGCAGACCATCATGGTCTTGTTGGCGGCGCGCTCGGCCTCGGTGAGGATGGCGTCGCGGTGATCCACCTCGCCCTCGAGCACCACGACCTCGCAGCAGCCGCAGATGCCTTCCTGGCAGGAAGAATCCACTTCGATGCCGTTGTCGAGCAACACCTTGAGCACACTCGCGCCTTGCGGCACGACCAGGTCGCGGCAGGAGCGGGCCAGCGAAATCACGAAGCCGCCATCGACCGAAGCCGCCTGCTTGGCTGCGAAGCGTTCGAGATGAATCTGCTGCGCCGGGAAGCGCACCGCGGCAGCCGCCTCGTACGCGTCCAGCATGGGCGTGGGGCCACAGCAGTAGAAATGCGTGCCCTCCGGTGCGGCGGCGACGATGGCGGGCAGATCGATAATCCCGCCCACTTCTTCGTCGACATGCAGGTGCACGCGCGCACCCATGGCCTGCAGCAGGGGCACGAAGGCGAGATCCGCGCGCGACCGCACGCTGTACCAGAGCTCCCACGAGGCAGCGATGGCCTGCAGCCGCTGGGCCATGCACCAGATCGGCGTGATGCCGATGCCGCCCGCGATCAGCACCGTGTGCGCGGCATCTTCGTGGAGCGGGAAATGGTTGCGCGGCATGGAGACAGGCAACAGGCTGCCCACGCGCAACTGCTCATGCACATAGCGTGAACCGCCACGGCTCTTGGCATCAAGCTTGACGCCAACGACGTAGGAGGCGGGTGTGTCGCCCGACTGCACCAGCGAATACGAGCGGGTGATGCCGTTGCCGAGATGCAGATCGATGTGCGCGCCCGGCGTCACGGCGGGAAGCGGGCGACAGTCCGGATCCACGAGTTCGACCAGATACGTGTCCTTGGCCGCGTAGGTGATGGACTGCACGCGCAGCGTGAGCTTCTCGTGTGCGATGGTGCTGGTGTCCGGCATGGTTCAGGCTCCCGCGGCTTCGACGCGAACGCGCATGTCGCCGATCGATTCGATCGTCGCATGCATCACATCACCGGGCACGACGGGGCCCACGCCTTCGCAGGTGCCGGTCATGATGATGTCGCCTGGATACAGCGTGTAGAAGCTCGACGCCCATTCGATCTGCTCGGCGATGTACATGATCATCTGCGACGAATTGGTGATCTGGCGTGTTTCCCCGTTGACGGTGAGGTGCAGGTCCAGCTTCTGGGGATCGGAGATCTCGTCCGCCGTCACCAGCCATGGGCCGAGCACCGAGTAGGTATCGAGCGATTTGCGCAGCGAGCGATCCTCCGGGCCGCGCACGGTCATGTCGAGCGCGATGGAATAGCCCGCGATGCAGGAAAGCGCCTCGTCCCTGGAAACGTTCGACACCTTCCTGCCGATGATGGCGGCGAGTTCGATCTCGTGGTGCGTCAGGCGCTCGGGCATGGTGATCTTCACGGCATCGCTGCAACCGATGAGCGAGCTGTTGGCCTTGAGGAACAGTCCTTGCTCCTTCACACCGCCGGTGTAGCGGTTGGTGAAGATGGCCACGTCGCGATGGGCTTCTTCCACATGCGCCTGATAGTTCACCGGCACGCCGATGATCTTTCCGGGCTGGGCCACGGGGCTCTGAAAGCGCACTTCGCTGACGGGCTGTGCCGAGGTCGACGTCAGAATGCGCTCGATCTGCGCGCGCAGTTGGGGCAGGTTGGCGACGACGAGGTCACCGATCACCTGTGGGTAGGATGGCGCGGGCAGGCCCTTCAGCGCATCGGTGACGTCGTGTACCTTGTCGTTCACCACCACGCCGAGGCGATGTTCGTTGAACCAGCAGATTTTCATTTTGTATTGTCCTTTTCCACGGACGCGGCGGCGCCCAGTTCTTCACGCAGCAGATTCAGGCGTTGCATGGCATCGGCATCCGAGACCACGAACAGGCGGGCGTCCTGTCCGAACGCGCGGTGCGATGCCCAGTTGTGCTGCGGCACGGTGAACACATCACGTGCCGACCAGCGGATGCACTGATCGCCGACCTGGCTCTCGCCTTCGCCCTCGACCACGGCGACCACCAGATTGGCGTTGCTGCGCATCGGCAGCGAGGCCGTGTCCGCGTCGATCTGCATCATGCTGGCTTCGAGCAGGGCGAGCGCGCCCTGACCGTTCAGTGGGTTGATGTAGCGGACGCGGCGCACTCCGTCGGCGCTCTTGGGCGCATGCCGCAGCGCGCCGACGACGTTGGCGTAGGGATAGCGGAACACGGGTGAATGGTCCGTGCGGCCGAGCGTCACTTGCGGTGCCACGTTAGCGTAGGCAAAAGCGGCATCGGGCATGGTCACCGGCGGCTCGGCAATCGGGCCGGGCTGGAACACCACCGAGCCCATGTACATGTGCAGCGGCACGTCAAGCACGTCGAGCCAGACCACCGGCTCGCTGCCGTCATGGCGATGTTCGTGCCAGGTCATGCCGGGGGTCAGCACCAGATCGCCGAACTCCATCGGGCATTCCTTGCCGTCCACCAGCGTGATCACGCCCGAGCCTTCGAGCATGAAGCGCAGCGCGTTCATGGTGTGGCGATGCGGACGTGCCGTCTCGCCGGGCAGCAGGCACTGGTAGGCCGCGAGCACGTTGCCGCAGGTGTGCTCGTCGCTGAGCGATTTGGCCGTGGGGCTGAGCATCTGCAGCACGCGGCGCTGCACGGCCTGTGGGGATGTTTCCTGGAACGCCAGCTCGATCAGCGGGCGCATGTCATTCCAGCGCCACAGGTGGCTGGGAACCGGGCCCGGAGGCGGCTTGTGCGCGTTCGGGCTGTTCCAGAGCGGGGCCAGCCGCGCGGCATGCCACTGCTGCAGGATTTGTTCGCTGCTCAAGGACATGGCGGTTTCCTCAGAGGCTGTAGCTCTCGAACGTACCGGGGTGGAACAGGTCTTCGGGCGTGACCAGACGCGGCGACAGGCCTTGCGCATGGTGGTGCTTGAAGAAGTTTTCCAGCACGTGGCGGTTGGCCTTGATTCCGTACGACCAGTGGTCCTGGCCCATCAGGTCGCGTGCTTCCTTGAGGCGCTCTTCCACGAAGGGCAGGGTGATCTTGGTGGCCGAAGTCTCGGACAGGTGCTCGAGCGCCTTGGTCTTGGATTCCTCGAACGCCTTGTAGATCGCGCCGGGCAGCCAGGGATGGCGCTGCGCCAGTTCGCGGCGTACTCCGAGGATGTGCATGATCGGGAAGATGCGGGTGCGGCGGTAATAGTCCTTGGCGGCCTCGACCGGGTCGCGGAACAGCCAGCCGATGTTGGGCGTGCCGGCTGGAACGTCGGGTGCGCGCGGAGCCACGTAGCCGTCGATCTCGCCCTTGGCGAGCAGGCTGGAGATGGTCTCGCCTTCCGGTGCATCTTCAACGCGCACGTTGTCGGGCAGCTTGATCTTGATTTTTTCGGGGCGACCGGCATGCGACATGCCGCCGCGCACCCAGGTTACGTCCGATGGGGCGATGCCGTAGTCATCCTGCAGGATCGCGCGTACCCAGACGTTGGCGGTGAGCTGGTATTCGGGCAGGCCGATCTTGCGGCCCTTGAGGTCCTCCGGCTTCTGGATGCGATCGGTGCGGCAGTAGATGGCCGTGTGGCGGAAGGCGCGCGACAGAAAGATCGGAATGCCGACATACGGGAAATTTCCTTGCGCGGCCTGCAGCGTGGAGCTGGACAGCGAGAGCTCGCAGATGTCGAATTCCTGGCCGCGAAACGCGCGGAAGAAGATTTCCTCGGGCGACAGCGTCATGATGACGGGGTTCACACCATCGATCTGCACGGTGCCGTCGATGAGAGGGCGGCAGCGATCGTAGTTGCCGATGGCAAGGGAGAGTTCGAGTTTTGACATGTGGCGTATCCGGTATGGCCGGAGTGGAGTGAGTGGGCTTCAGGAGAGCGAAAATTCGCTGCGGATGGCGGCGCTGTGTTCGCCGAGCACGGGGGGCGCAAGCTCGGTCGGACCGCGTTGTCCGCCGATCTTCACCGGGCGGTGGATGGCGACGAGCTCGCCGTGCTCCGGGTGCTGGATGGTGTAGAACGGCTTGAGCGTCTGCACCTGCGGGTCCTGCATGACCTCGGGGACGGTCCTGACCGGCGCGAACGGCACATCGGCCGCCGCGAGGCGCTGTTCCCACTCGGCATACGGGCGTTCGGCGAAGATCCGGCCCACGAGTTCGGCGATCAGCGTGTAATGTTGTGTGCGCAGCGCGGGCGTCTTGAAGCGCTCGTCGGTCAGCAGCTCGGGGCTTTCCAGCGCCGTGACGAACGCGAGCCAGAATTTTTCGACCGACGACAGGTGAACAGCCAGCAGCCTGTGGTCCGCGCAGCGGAAAGCGTAGGACTGCGAGATCGCCACGCGGGACATCGGCGTGGGCGTGGCGCCCAGACGCGTGAATTGCGAGAAGCCTTCGGGCGAGAACGCGATGGAGGCTTCCAGCATGTTGATCTCCACGCGCTCGCCCTGGCCCGTGCGCTCGCGGGCGTGCAGCGCGCCGAGAATGCCGTAAGCCGCGTACATGCCCGTGATGTTGTCCGAGAGCGATGGACCATTGAGAATCGGCCGCTCGGGATCAAGCTTCTGGCTGGCCAGTCCGCTGATGGCGAGCGCCACGGCGTCATAGCATGGGCGGTCCTTGTATGGGCCTTCTGCGCCGAAGCCGGTGATCGAGCAGTGGATCAGCCGTGGGTTCATGGCCTTGAGAACGTCGTCACCGAAGCCGAGGCGCGGCAGCACGCCTGCGCGGAAGTTGTCCAGCAGCACGTCGGCACGCGCGATCAGTTTGGCCAGATCGGCCTTGCCCGCTTGCGACTGCAGGTCCAGCTGGATGCTTTCCTTGTTGCGGTTGTAGGCAGCGAAGTGGGGGCTGTAGAACTTGCCCGCGTGGCGGCGGAAGGGATCGCCGCCCTCGGGGTGTTCCACCTTGATCACGCGTGCGCCGAGATCGGCCAGCATCATGCCCGCGAGGGGCGCGGTCAGCACGGTGCCCAGTTCGATGACCAGAACGTCTTTCAGTGCGTCTTTCATGATTCGCTCCAATCAGGCGAAGTTCTTGAGAATCTGGCGGGCGAGCGTGGTGCGAAGCACCTCGGTCGGGCCTTCCGTGATGCGGTAGCTGCGCAGGTCGCGCCAGAAGCGCTCGATGGGCGTGTCCTGCGTGAGGCCCATGCCGCCATGCAGTTGCATGCAGGTGTCTATGACACGAAAGCCCATCTCCACGCCGAAGGTCTTGATCATGAATGTCTCGAGCTTGGCGTCGATGCCTGCTTCCACTTTGCGCGCCGCGTCATAGACCATGAGGCGCGTGGCATAGACTTCGGTGAAGCCGTCGGCGAGCATCCACTGCACGCCCTGGCGCGAGGACAGCGGCTCGCCGAAGGTCTTGCGCTGCGAGGCATACGCGGCGGTCAGGCCGAGGCAGCGCTCGGCCGCGCCGATGCAGTGCGCACCTTGACGGATGCGGCCGTGGTTGATGTAGCCCTGCGCCAATGCAAAGCCCTTGCCTTCGACACCCACCAGATTGTCGAAAGGGACTTCCACATCGTGCAGAGCAATCTCGCACGGCGAGTCACCCATCACGGTTTTTTCGGAACTGGCCAGCGTGACGCCCTGCGCCTTCATGTCCACGATGAAGCAGGAGATGCCGCCGCGTGCGCCCTTCTCGGGATCGGTTACGGCCATCACCAGCGCGAAATCGGCTCTGGCAGCGCGAGTGATGAAACGCTTCACGCCATTGAGCCGGTAGCCCTTTCCTGTTTTGACGGCGCGCGTGCGCATCGCAGACGGATCGGAGCCCGCATCGGGTTCGGTTTGTGCAAAGCAAAAGCGCTTGCGGCCTTCGACGACGGGGTAGAGGTATTCCTTGCGCTGTTCTTCGTTCAGTCCCATCAGGATGGGACCCACCATCGGACCGAAGAGGCCATGGTCGCGCACCCAGGAGGCGACCGTGCTGCGGCCGACCTCTTCCCAGAACACGGTCAACGGCAGCAGCGACAGGCCCTGTCCGCCGATCGCCTCGGGTACGTCGAGCAGCCACAGGCCCGCGGCCTTGGCGCGCTCGCGCACCTGCTGCGCCGTGGCGTCATCCAGCAGGCCGGCGGAGTCCAGCTTGTGCTCGAGCGGAATCAGTTCCTTCTCGACAAAACGGCGCACGGATTCGCGAAACATCAGCAACTCTTCGGGGAGCGCTTCGTGAGGGGTGAGGTCGAGCATCGACAAACCTGAAAAAGAATCGGGAGGAAAGGCTGACAGGAGACGGAAAGCGCTCTGCCAGCACCGCCGTCGAGCCACGGGGCTCGGCGGCGTACGGCGCGGGTGAAAGAGCGTCAGGCCTGTGCGGCGACCGCGGGCTCGTCTCCGGGTTGGTGAGGCAGTTCGACGGGGTGCTCAAGGGACGACCAGGCCTTGATCGGTTGGCCGGCGCGCACCAGATCGAGCTCGCGCCAGAACAGCTTGCGCAGCGTGACGATTCCAAGATCCGAGCGGCCCAGGATTTCGTCCTCGCGCTTGGTCACGCGTTCCTGGCCACGGATGGACAGGTAGTCCTGCGCGGCCGTCAGACCCACGAAGGTGTCTTCGGGGTTCTTCCAGACGCGAGAGCTGAACAGCTCGTCATGGTGATCTGCAGGGTCGTATTTGCCGTACTTGGCGAAGTAGGTCTTGAAGCGCATGCGCGAGGCTTCGCTGGCTCCAGGCGGCAGGCTGTAGATCATGAAGCGCGTGGTGTTCAGGTCGTCGTTGGGCGTCATCCAGACGAACACGTCGAGCCAGGGGTCTTCGGGCTGAAGGCCGGGCACGGTGATGTGGTTGTTGTTCGGGAACGTCCAGTCGCTTTGGCGCACGTTGTCCTTGCTGCGGCGCGCGGTCTGGCGGATGCCTGCCGCGGTTTCCTCGTAACTGAGCTCGGGAATGCCGGTCGTCACGGCCTTGCCGAAGGCCCCCACGGTGAGCGCCATGTGCACGAAGCTCACATGCACGGCATCCATGGAGTTCTCGACCTGCTGGAACCAGTTGTTGTCCCAGCGTTCCATGCCGTTGGCGATGATGGCGCCTTCGCGCTCCGTCAGCAGCTTGCGGGGCAGATCGAATTCGGGCGCTTCGCCCTCACCCATGTAGGCGAACACCAGTCCTTGGTATTCCTTGACGGGATAACCGGCGATCTTGGTGCGCGGCATGCCGGTGTCGGCTTCGGCAGGGCGCTTGACGCAAGCGCCCGTGCTGTCGAATTGCCAGCCGTGGTAGATGCAGCGGATCTGCTCGCCATCGACCCAACCGGTGTGCAGCAGCGTGCGGCGGTGCGCGCAGCGTCCGCCCACGAGATGCAGCTTGCCGCTGGCGCCGCGATACAGCGTCAATTCCTCATGCATGATCTTCAGCGGAATGGCCGCTCCCACTTCGACGCTTTCCGTCAGCGCAATGGGTTGCCAGAATTGGCGCAGAAGCTTACCCATGTCGGTGTCGGGACCGCTTTCGGTGAGGCGGTTAAATTGCGCGGCGCGCGCGAGGCGGCGTTCGTCGAGTTGACTCATTGCTTGTCTCCGGTGGGGTAAGTACTGGTTCAGACGGGCTCGCCCATCAGGTCCGTGAGGGGGCCTTGCGGCTCTCCGAATTTCGTCCACTCGATGGAGCGGGCGTAATCCTTGATGCTCAGCGGGTAGTGGCGGCCCGGCGACCAGGTGGGGTATTTGTGGCGCAGGCCGCCGTCCACGGCCATGTCCGAGCCCGTCATGCAGGCCGATTCGTCCGATGCGAGGAACACGGTCGCCCACGCGAGATCGGAGGCTCGTGGAAAGCGGCGCAGCGGCATCTGGTCGAGGTATTCCTGACGCGAGTAGAAGCCTTTGTTCGCTGGTACCTTCCATTCGGGATTGAACATCTCGTCGCGCATCGTGGTCCACAGTTGGTGCTCCATGGAGCAGGGCGTGACGCTGTTCACGCGGATACCCAGGTGCGCGAGGTCGAGTGCCGACGATCGCACGAAGCTCAGCAGACCGGCCTTGGCGGAGCAGTAGGCGGCGCCGTCGGCCTCGCCGAAGTGGGCGGCGGTCGAGAGGATGTGGATCATGCTGCCGCCATTGCCCGATTCGATCATCGCCCGCGCGCAATGCTGGGTGGTGATGAGCGCGGCCGTGGCGAAGCTCGCGACGGAGTCGTCCCAGTCGTCATGCTTCATGTCGAGCACATGGCTCCAATGCACGCGACCGGCCATGTTCACCGAGATGTCCAGGCGGCCGTAGCGCGCCATGGTTTCGTCGACTGCGCGCTTGACGTCGGCATCGACACGCGCATTGCCCTGCATGGCGAAGGCTTCGAGGCCGCGTTCGCGCAGAAAGTTGACCGTATCGTTTGCCGCGGCCTCGCTTACGTCGGTGACGCAGACGCGCGCACCTTCGCGGGCCATGAAGTGAGCAATCGTGCCGCCGATGTTGGGGCCCGCGCCAAACACAATGGCGACCTTGTCCTTGAGTCTATCCATGACGCTTTTTTCTCGTGAGTTGTCAGCAGTTGCCGGTGTTGAAGAATCTGAAAATGATTCTCGGCGGCAGGCTGTCATGCAACAAGATGAGAAGCTCAGAGGCTGATATGCGCAAAGCGCATACCGGAGCGCGTCAGGCATCAAGCATCAGGCATCAGGGAAGGCGAAGTGCCTGTGACGGTATCAGGCGCCTTCGCTGCCGCTCTTGAAACTGCCATTGGCCGGCGCACGAGCGATGTCGCCGTTGGCTTCGGTAAGGAATGCCAGCGTCTCCATGAACTGCTTGCGCTTGCCGGGCGGCAGCGGATCGAGCATGCGCTCCTGCGCCTTGAGCACGGCGGGCTCGGCATCGAGCAGCAACTGCCGGCCTTCGGCCGTCACCTCGAGCATCTTGGAGCGGCGATCCTTGGGGTTGCCGATGCGTGCGATCAACCCGCGTGCCTCGAGCCGGTCGATCACGCTCCCAATGGTGGACGCGTCAAAGCCGATCAGCCTTGCCAACGTGCGCTGATCGACATGGGGCTTGCGCAGCACGGCCGACAGCGCGGCGTATTGCACGGGGGTCACGCCCCAGGCAGAGGTCTCTTCAACGAAGACCGCAACCGCGATCTGCTGCAGGCGGCGGATGTGATAGCCCGGATAGTTTTCCAGTTCGGCGGGAGAGTATTTTTTCATGTCGTGCGCCATGGCTCGCTCATTGTTGAGGCTGGTTTCAATGGCGTGCCCGGTAATTCGGCTCGTGGAATCATAGCGCTCCACCAGCAGGCGGAGCGCACCGGGCACGCTTTCTTTGCGCGGGTTTGACCACCGTTTCAGGATAAACCCTAGTGGTCGATTTCGATATATGAACAGTACACTGATAGTAAGCATACTGTTTAATTGATTCGATTTCATGCAGGATAAAGGAGCGTTGTCAAAGATGCGTGCATCAGATTTACCGGTGTTGGTGGTGGGCGGCGGCATTGGCGGAGTGGCTGCGGCACTCTCGCTGGCGCGTCAGGGTTACGCGGTGAAGGTGCTCGAGCAGGCGCCCGAGCTCGGAGAAATCGGCGCGGGCATCCAGCTCGGTCCGAACGCCTTCGCGGCGTTTGACGCGCTTGGCATCGGCGAACTCGCGCGTGGCCGAGCCGTCTATACCGACGAGATGGTGATGCACGACGCGCTCGACGAGCGGCTGATCGGCCTCATCCCCACGGATGAGGCGTTCCGCGCGCGCTTTGGCAATCCCTATGCCGTGATTCACCGCGCTGACATCCATACCTCGCTGCTCGAAGGCGCGCGCGCGCATGGCAACATCGAGACGTTGACCGACACGCGCATCGAGCGCCTCGAGCAGGACGGCGACGTGGTTACGGTCTTCGACCAGCATGGCAATGACTACAAGGGCCAGGCGCTGATCGGCGCGGACGGAGTGAAATCCGTCGTGCGCCAGCACTACGTGGGTGATCCAGCTCGCGTATCCGGCCATGTGGTGTACCGCGCCGTGGTCGAGAAGAACGAGTTTCCCGAGGATCTGCGCTGGAACGCGGCGAGCATCTGGGTCGGCCCCAACTACCATCTGGTGCACTACCCGCTGCGCGGTGGCGAGCAGTACAACGTCGTGGTCACCTTTCACAGCCGAGAGACAGAGGAGTGGGGCGTGCGGGAAGGCAGTCGCGAAGAAGTGCAGAGCTACTACCGCGACTGCTGTCCGCGTGCCCATCAACTGATCGATCTTCCCAAGAGCTGGAAGCGCTGGGCCACGGCGGACCGCGAGCCCATAGGGCAATGGACCTTCGGCCGCGCGACGTTGCTTGGCGATGCGGCCCATCCGACGCTGCAGTACATCGCCCAGGGCGCGTGCATGGCGCTCGAGGACGCGGTGACGCTCGGCGAAGCGCTCGCGCATTGCAACCACGATTGGCCGAGCGCGCTGCAGCTCTATGAACGCTCGCGCATCGCCCGCACGGCGCGCGTGGTGCTGTCGGCCCGCGAAATGGGCCGCATCTTCCATGCCAAGGGCGTGGAGCGTTTGGTTCGCAATGACCTGTGGAAGGGCCGCTCGCCCGAGCGCTTCTACGACGCCATGGAGTGGCTCTACGGCTGGACCGTGGATCGCTGCCTCGCGCTCGATGACGCAACGGCCATTCCAGCCTGAAGGACGCCCACATGACCATCCAGAACGCCCTCCCTTCACCCGTCAGGCTCGCCGCCGTGTCCGCGCCCGGTCAGCCGGAGCCCACCCCCGAACTCGAGCGCCTGTATCGCGGCTTCGAGCAGGAAATGCTGGTGCCCTTGTGGGTCGAGATCGGCGATCTCATGCCCGCCCATCCAGGCAGCAAGGCCGCGGCGCACCTGTGGCGCTGGGAGCATCTACTCAAGCTCGCTGACGAGGCAGGCCGTATCGTCGCGGTGGGTCGCGGCGGCGAGCGCCGCGCCATCGCGCTGGCCAATCCGGCGCTCGGCGGACGCCCCTTTGCCACGCCCAATCTTTGGGCCGCCATCCAATACCTGATGCCTGGCGAGAACGCTCCCGAGCATCGACATTCGCAGCATGCGTTCCGCTTCGTCGTCGAAGGGGAGGGTGTGTGGACCGTGGTCAACGGCGATTCCATCCGCATGTCGCGCGGCGACTTTCTTCCGCAAGGGGGATGGAACTGGCATGCGCACCACAATGCGGCCAGCGAACCGATGGCCTGGATCGACGGACTGGATATCCCGTTCGCCTACTACACCGAGTCGCAGTTCTTCGAACACGGCCGTATGCAACTGAGCCCGCAGGAACATGCCACGCCCGAGTTCTCGCGCTCCGAGCGCCTCTGGGCCTATCCGGGTCTTCGTCCGGTGTCGCAGATGGAGGATGCCGTCGCCACGCCGTTGCTCGCCTACCGCTGGGTCGATACCGACCGCGCATTGAATGAACAACTGGCTCTGGAGGAAGAGGGCTGTGCGGCAACAGTCAGCAAGGGACACGCCGCCGTGCGCTATTCCAACCCCACCAACGGCCGCGACGTATTGCCCACCATCCGCTGCGAGATGCATCGCGTGAAACGTGGCGCGAGCACGCTGACCAAGCGCGAAGTGGGCTCCGCCGTGTTCCAGGTTTTCGACGGCGCAGGCATCGTCACCATCGGCGATCGGCAGTGGGCGGTGCGCCGCGGCGACATGTTTGTCGTGCCGTCGTGGCAGTCCTTCACGGCGCATTGCGACGCGGACTGCCCCGCGCTGGACATGTTCCGCTTCGCCGACACGCCGATCTACGAAGCCGTGCATGCCTACCGCTCGCAGGTGGACGCGCCGCGCTGATTCGGCATCTTCATTTCAACGAATTCCAATTCATTCTTCTCAAAACGAGTTATCCATGACCGCTTCCAACTATCTCTGGGCTCCGTCTCCTGTTCAATCCCTGCCCGTTCGCGGCAGCGATCAGCGCATGCCCATCAACCGCCTGTTCTTCGTTGGCCGCAACTACCACGCCCACGCCGTTGAAATGGGCCGCCCGGTGGACAAGAGCGTCGAGCGCCCGTTCTATTTCACCAAGGCGCCACAGACGCTGACGCTGTCGGGATCGACCGTGGCTTATCCGCCCGAGACCAAGAACTACCACTTCGAGATGGAGCTCGTGCTCGCCATCGGCAAGGCGGGTTTTCGCATCCCGGCCGAGCAGGCGCATGAATACATCTATGGCTATGCCTGCGGTCTGGACATGACACGCCGCGACCTGCAATTGGTGGCTCGCGACAAGGGCCGTCCATGGGACCTCGGCAAGGACGTCGAGAACTCGTCCGTGTCCTCCGAAATCGTGCCCATGCCCGGCAAGGTGATCGAGTCCGGCCTGATCGAGCTGAGCGTCAACGGCGAGGTCAAGCAGCAATCCAACGTCGACAAGCTGATCTGGAATATCCGCGAACTCATCGCTGACCTGTCCCTGTTCTACCACCTGCAACCTGGCGACTTGATCTACACGGGCACGCCCGAAGGCGTGGGCGCCGTGGTGCCCGGTGACAAGATCACCGGCCGGGTGGAGGGCGTCGGCACGCTCGAGCTCACCGTTGGCCAGCCCGAATAAGGACGTTCCGAATGAAGCTCTACAGTTTTTTTCGCAGCGGCACATCCCACCGCCTGCGCATCGCCCTCAACCTCAAGGGGCTGGCGCCGGATTACATCCCGGTGGACCTGCGTGTCGACGAGCAGGCGCAGGCCCCATTCAAAGCGGTGAACCCGCAGGGCCTGGTGCCCGCCCTGACGCTCGAAGACGGCCAGACCCTGATCCAGTCCCCCGCCATCATCGAATGGCTCGAAGAACGCTACCCCGCCCCCGCCTTGCTCCCCAAGGACCCCGAGGCCCGCGCCAAGGTGCGCGCCCTCGCCGCCATCGTCGGCTGCGATGTGCATCCCATCAACAACCGGCGCATCCTGCAATACCTCGGCAAACGACTCGGCGCCGACGAGGCCGCGCTCAACGCCTGGTGCGCGACATGGATCACCGCAGGCTTCGACGCCATCGAAGCCTTGCTCGCCAAAGACCGGGATCGAGGTGATTTCTGTTTTGGGCACAGCCCGACGATCGCGGACGTGTACCTGATCCCGCAAGTGGAGAGTGCGCGGAGGTTCAAGGTCGACATGGCCCATTGGCCACTGATCAGCTCAGTCGATACGGCCTGTAGCCAGCTTCCGGCGTTTGCCAAGGCTGCTCCTCTTGAGCAATCTGACGCGTGAGCGAAAACGGTTGAGCGCGATGCGTTGTTATCGGCGGATGAACCCTGGCAAGTACCGGGGCGCATCACGCGCGAGAACTAGATCAACGTGATACCTGGATGCCCCAGGTATTTCGGGGCCGCCCGTAATTTCGCGCTTGGGATATACATGGGGCAGAGATCATCGCCTGAGCCTTCCAAACGACCAAGCGCGGCCAGGGGATGAGGTACGAATTCGGGGGGATTTGGGACGCATCAGGGATGCATGAACTCAAAAACAAGAAAGCCCGCTATTTTGAATAGCGGGCTTTCTTTTATTTACTTGGTGCCGGAGACATGAATCGAACACGCGACCTTCTCATTACGAA
>NZ_JBEBOW010000027.1:0-30737 GCF_040396215.1 Diaphorobacter ruginosibacter
GCGCGGTTTTTTTGTCGCCGGGCCGCCCCAAGACAAAAAGCGCCCCCTCGGGGGGCAGCGGACCACGCGCAGCGGGGGAGCGTGGGGGTTTTGTTTTGTCGCCGGGCCGCCCCAAGACAAAAAGCGCCCCCTCGGGGGGGGGCAGCGGACTACGCGCAGCGGGGAAGCGTGGGGGTTCTGTTTTGTCGCCGGGCCGCCCCAAGATAAAGGGTGATCAATTGTTGATCGGTCCGTTGAAAGCCGTGCGCTGGCCTTCGAGGAATCCCAGCGCATGGGAGATTTCGCCAGCCGTGTTCTGCAGCTTGGGCAGCCAGCTGTCGTCAAGGCGGTCCGCGGGCGCGGAAATCGACAGGCCGGCAACCAGCTGGCCCTGGTCATCGAACACACCGGCCGCCATGCAGCGCACGCCCAGCTCCAGTTCTTCATTGTCGCGGGCGATGCCGTATTGGCGCGCCTTGCCCAGTTCGCGTTCGAGCATGGGCAACTGTGTGATGCTGTTGCGCGTATGTCCCGGCAGGCCGGTGCGGGTGGCGTAGGCGCGCACGCGCTGAGGGTCATCGGCGGCCAGGAAGAGTTTTCCGGTCGAGGTCAGGTGCAGTGGCGCATGGCCGCCGATGGCGCGCACCACCTGCATGCCCGAGCGTTCGCTGTAGGCGCGTTCGATGTACACGATTTCGTCGCCCTGGCGGACGCTCAGGTTCACCGGCTGCTGGATCAGCTTGTGCAACTGGCGCATGGGAGCCATCGCCGCGTCGCGCACCGAAAGGCGCGCCTTGACCAGGTTGCCCAGTTCGAGCAGGCGCATGCCCAGGCGGTAGCTGCCGGATTCGGGCCGGTCCACGAAGCGGCCTATGGCCAGGTCGTTGAGGATGCGATGTGTCGTGGATGGATGCAGTCCGGTCTTCTCGCTGATTTCCTTGAGTGAAATCGCTTCTTCGCGCGAAGCCAGCACGTCGATGAGAACAAACATGCGCTCCAGCACCTGAACGCTGGGTTTGGCGGGAATATCTGAGTAGTTTTTCTTCATGGATTACCGTGTGTCTCTCGATGCGTGCATTTTATCTTGTGAAATGTGTTTTTGCGGGAGCAGGCACGGCCGCTTCCCGGCTGCAAGGGTAAACCCGATCACCAGGTTGACTGATAGGGTGCATCAGAAGTTGTGATTGGCGTTCGCACGGCATGTTTCCTAGAGTGCGAGCATCCCAGTACTCATTCACTCAGGAGACACGACATGCAGAAGAAAACATGGGTGGCGGCAGCGATTGCCACAGGATTCGCGCTGGCCGCGGCGGGCTTCGCCCAGGCGGGAACGGTGACCGTGCTCACCTCGTTTCCCAAGGAGCTCACGAGCGCATACCAGAAGGCGTTTGAAGCGGCCAACCCCGGCATCAAGGTCGAGATCCTGAACAAGAACACGACGGCGGCCGTGGCCTATGTGCGCGAACTGCCCGAAGGCCAGCGTCCGGACGTGATGTGGGCGAGCGCGCCGGATGCGTTCGAAGTGCTGGCGCGCGCCAAGCTGCTCACGCCGGCGCCCGAGACGGTCAACAAGAACGCGCCGGCCAAGATCGGCAACTATCCGCTCAATGATCCGTCGGGCATGTACTACGGGCAGGCGCTCGCGGGCTACGGGATCATGTGGAACACGCGCTACCTGAAGGCGCACAAGCTCGATGCCCCCAAGGAGTGGAGCGACCTCACCAGGCCCGAATACTTCGGCCATGTGGCGATCTCCTCGCCTTCGCGCTCGGGCACCACGCAGCTCACCGTCGAAACCATTTTGCAGGGCGAAGGCTGGGAGAAGGGCTGGACGCAACTGCTCGAAATGATGGGCAACGCAGCCGCCGTCACCGATCGCAGCTTCGCCGTGCCCGACGGCGTGAACAATGGCCAGTACGGCCTGGGCATCGTGATCGACTTTTTCGGCCTCGCGGGCAAGTATTCGGGCTACCCCGTCGATTTCGTCTACCCGAGCGTGACGGCGGTCGTTCCGGCGAACATCGCCCTGATCGCCGGCGCCAGGAATGCGGATGAGGCCAGGAAATTCATGACCTTCACCATGTCCTCGGAAGGCCAGCAATTGCTGTTCGATCCCAAGATCAGCCGCCTACCCATCCTGCCCTACAACATGCTCAAGGCGCCAGCGGGCTATCCTGTTCCGCAGGAAGTCGCCAAACGCGCGAAGGTGCAGTTCGACACCCATCTGGCCGAGTCGCGCTACCAGGTCGTCATCAACATGTTCGATCAGATGGTGACTTTCCGGCTAAAGGAGCTGCAGGCGGCAACCAAGGCCATTCACGAGGCCGACAAGGCGCTCAAGGCAAAGCCCAACGCGCAGGGCAGGGAACTGCTGGCGCAGGCGCGTTCGCTTGCATTTTCTCCGCTGGTGGGCGAAGCCAATGCCAAGGATCCGCAGTTTCTCGAACTCTTCAAGAAGAGCCGCCGCGACGTGGCCGTGGCCAAGGAGCTGACCGGCATGGAGCAGATGTGGGCAGACAAGGCCAAGGCCAATTACGCCAAGGCGCAGCAACTGGCCCAGCAGGCCAAGGGCATGGCCAGGTAAACCGTCCAACGACTGGGCAATGTGGCGCGCCGCCGCCTGGGCGGCGCGCCATGGGAGCTTCTACATCATGAGTGCAACTCTTGCGACGCGGGGCGCCGGCGTTCCGGCGCGCCCGGCCACGGCGCTGTCGGGCATCGGGCCCTGGATCGCGTTCATCCTGATCGGCCTGTTTCTCCTCGTGTTTCTCATTGTTCCCGTGTGCATGGTGATCTACACCGCATTCGTGACGGAGACCGGCGGCCTGACTTTTGGACACTTCGTCAACTTCTTCGGGCAGACGGTGTTCATGGAGTCTTTCGTCAACAGCGTGCTGGTCGCGCTAGCCAGCGTGTTCTTCGCGAGCGTGATCGCGGTGCCGCTGGCCTATCTGACGGTGCGCTTCGAGTTTCGCGGCGCGCTGCTGATCCAGACACTGGGCGTGCTGCCGCTCATCATGCCGCCCTTTGTGGGCGCCGTGGCGCTGCAGCTCATTTTCGGGCGCAGCGGTTCGGTGAACCTGCTGCTCGACGACTGGTTCGGCTTCACCGTGCCGGTGATGGATGGTCTGACCGGCGTGGTCTTCGTCGAGAGCATCCACTACTTTCCGTTCATCCTGCTGAACCTCGTCGCGGCGATGCGCAATATCGACGGCGCGATGGAGGAGTCCGCGCTCAACCTCGGCTCGCGCGGGTTCCGGCTGTTCCGGCGGATCATTTTCCCGCTGGCGATGCCGGGCTATCTGGCTGGCGCGGCGCTGGTTTTCGTGAAGGTGTTCGACGATCTGGGCACGCCGCTGGTCATGGGCGTGACCAACATGCTCGCACCCCAGGCGTATCTGCGCATCACCTCGGTCGGGCTCGACGATCCGCTGGGCTACGTGATCAGCGTGATCATGATCCTGTTCTCCATCGTCGCGCTGTGGATGTCCGCGCGGCTCATGAAGGGCAAGGACTACGCCACGCTGCAAAAGGGCGGCAGCGCGCTGCAAAAGCGCCGCCTGTCCAGGTGGGAGGCGGTGCTCGCGTATGGTTGGATCGTGCTGGTGCTGCTGATCGTCCTGGCTCCGCATTTCGGCATCCTGCTGATGTCGTTCGCCAAGGTCTGGAGCTTCTCCGTGCTGCCCGAGAGCTTCACGCTCGAGCACTATGTGACGGTGTTCACCGATTCGGGCAACATGATCGGCAATACGCTGCTGTACTGCCTGCTGTCGGCCACGATCGACGTGGTGATCGGCACCGCGATCGCCTACCTGATCCTGCGCACGCGGCTGCCGGCCCGGCAGTGGCTCGATTACATGGCGTCGGTTGCGCTGGCGATCCCCGGGCTGGTGCTGGCGATCGGCTATCTGCGCATGTTCCGGGGCGTGAACCTGCCGTTCAGCGACACGCCGGTGATCGCGTCGTGGGTGCTCATCATGCTGGCCTATGCCGTGCGCCGCCTGCCGTATGCGCTGCGCTCGTGCATGGCGGCGCTGCAGCAGGTCCATATCTCGCTGGAGGAGGCCGCGCAAAGCCTGGGCGCGGGCCGCATCAGCGTGATCCGGCGCGTGATGGTGCCGCTGATGGCGGGCGGCATCATGGCGGGTTTCGTGACCAGCTTCATCACCGCCGCCGTCGAGCTGTCGGCCACCATCATGCTGGTCTCGCGCGAGAGCCAGGCGCCGATCAGCTACGGCATCTATCTCTACATGCAAAGCGTGGCGGGCCGTGGTCCGGGCGCCGCGCTCGGTGTGCTCGCGGTCATCGTCGTGGGCCTGGGAACCTATTTTTCGCATCGCTTCGTGGAGCGCTCGCGCGCCACGGTGCAGTCGGTTTGAATTTTGTGAAATGAACGAGGGATTGCCCACATCATGCAACTCCATCCTGTATCGCTTGAATGCCGCCACGTCAGCCTCTCGTATGGCAACAACGAGGTGCTGCGCGATGTGAACCTGAAGATCGAACCCGGCGAGTTCTTCGCGCTGCTCGGGCCTTCGGGCTCGGGCAAATCCACGCTGCTGCGCCTGATCGCGGGCTTCAACCGCCACCAGCGCGGCGAACTGCTCGTGGACGGGCAGGACATCACCAACGTGCCGCCGCATGCGCGCAACATCGGCATGGTGTTCCAGAACTATGCGCTGTGGCCGCACATGACGGTGTTCGACAACGTCGCCTTCGGCCTGGTGGAACGGCGCGAGACGCGCGATGCCATCAGGCGCAAGGTCGGCGAGGTGCTGGAGCTGGTTGGCCTCTCGCAATTCGCGCAGCGCAGGCCCGGCCAGCTCTCCGGGGGGCAGCAGCAGCGCGTGGCGCTGGCGCGCACGGTGGTGATCGAGCCCAAGCTGCTGCTGCTCGACGAGCCTCTTTCCAACCTCGACAAGAACCTGCGCGTGCAGATGCGCGAGGAGCTCAAGAACCTGCAGCACAAGCTGGGCCTGACTACCGTCTTCGTCACCCACGATCAGGAGGAGGCGATGACCACCGCCGACCGCATGGCCGTGCTCGACAAGGGCGTGCTGCAGCAGGTGGGCTCGGCCGCCGGGCTGTATGACTATCCGCTCAACCGCTTCGTGGCGAGCTTCGTCGGCACCGCCAATGTGCTGGAGGGCGAGGTGATGCGGGTGACGGGCGAGTCGCTGTCCTTTCATGTGCCGGGGATCGGCGATCTTCTGCTGCCCACGCCCTCCGAGGTGCCCGCCATCGGGCGCGCGGCGGTCTCGTTCAGGCCCCACCAGGTGCAGATCACGGTGCGTGACGAAATGGGCGACGCCTCGCGCGTCTGGATGGACGGGCGGGTGGAGAGTGCCGAATTCCTGGGCGAGTTCTCGCGCTATCGCGTGCGCGTGGGCGACGTCGCCGTGGTGGCCGATCAGGCGCACTATGCGGGCATCGACCTGTTGCCCACGGGAACGGTGGTGCGCCTGGGCATCGAGCCCACCCAACTGCGATATCTCGAGGCGTGACGGGTCGCGGCGCGCGCTTCTTCCCCGGTTCTACGGGAATTCCAGTAGCCGGATGGCGGCCGCGCCTGCGTTAGGCTCGCAGGCATGGAGATGTATCAGTTGCGAGCCTACGTCACGGCCGCCACCTTGGGCAGCGTGACGCGGACCGCCGAGGCGCTGCATGTGACCCAGCCCGCGATCACGGCGCAGATAAAGGCTTTGGAGGAGGAGCTTGGCGTCGCCCTGTTCGATCGCCGGCCCGGCCGCATCAGCCTGACGCGGGCAGGCGAGTCGTTGCTCGACGATGCGCGAAAAGTGCTGGATGCGGCGGGCTGGCTTCAGGGGCGCGCCAAGGAACTGCAAGGCGAGATCACGGGACAGATGATCATCGGCACAGTGACCGACCCCGACTCGCTGCGGCTGGGGTCGCTGCTGAGCGCGCTGGTCGCCGCGCTGCCGCTGCTGGAAATCCGGACCCGCCACGGGCTCGCGCAAGAGCTGTGCGAGCAGGTGATGTCCGGCAGCCTGCAGGGGGCGTTCTACCTCGCCGCGTACATGCCGCGGGAACTGGAAGCCCTGGTGCTGCAGACGCGCCACTATCGCATCGTCGCGCCGGCCAGCATGCGCGACGTGGTGCTCAAGGCAGGCTGGCGGGATCTTGCGCAACTGCCGTGGATCGCGGCGCCCGCGCAGCACCACACGCAGCAACTGCTCCAGGCGCTGTTCGCGCGGCAGGGGCTGGCCCCTCATCGGATTCTGGAGGCGGACACCTCCGCCGCGGCTGAAAACCTGGTGCGCGCAGGACTGGGGCTGACGCTGCTGCGCGAGGACAAGGCGGTCGCGCTGGCGGAAAAACACGGCCTGACCATCTGGCCCCATGCGCGCATGCCGGCGCAGCTTGGGTTCATCTACGCGCGCTCGGCCGCGCATGATCCCAGGCTGGTCGCCACCTTGTCACAGTTGCGGCGCGTCTGGGGGCTGATGGACGGCTGAAGCGGCCGGGGCGCGGCTGGCCGCGCGCTGCCCCGGTGCATCGTGCGGCCATGGAGGTGACCGCGGTCGAATGCGGTCGGATTCGCTCAACTGCCACGCGTCACGGGTGCGGCGCCGTTCTTGCCGTTGCCGCCGTATTTTCCCAGTTCCCACTTGGCGATGGCATTGCGGTGAACCTCGTCCGGGCCGTCCGCGAAGCGCAGGGTCCGCACCAGAGTGTAGGCATAGGCCAGAGGGAAATCGTCGCTCATGCCGCCGCCGCCGTGCGCCTGGATGGCCCAGTCGATGACCTGGCAGGCCATGCTGGGCGCCACCACCTTGATCATGGCGATTTCCGTCCTGGCGACCTTGTTGCCCACGGTGTCCATGAGCCATGCGGCCTTGAGCGTGAGCAGCCGGGCCATGTCGATCTTGCAGCGCGCCTCGGCGATGCGCTCCTGCGTGACGGTCTGCGCGCCGATGGGCTTGCCGAACGCAATGCGTTCGTTGGCGCGCCGGCACATGAGTTCGAGCGCGCGTTCGGCCAAGCCGATGGTCCGCATGCAGTGATGGATGCGGCCCGGGCCGAGGCGGCCCTGCGCGATCTCGAAGCCGCGGCCCTCGCCGAGCAGGACGTTGCTGGTGGGCACGCGCACGTTGTCGAAGAACATTTCGGCATGGCCATGCGGCGCGTCGTCGTAGCCGAACACGGTGAGCGGGCGCACGATGCGGATGCCGGGCGTGTCGGCGGGCACGACGATCATGCTCTGCTGCGTGTGTTTGGGTGCATCCGGGTCGGTTTTGCCCATGACGATGAATACCTTGCAGCGCGGGTCGGCCGCGCCCGAGATCCACCATTTGTGGCCGTTGATGACGTAGCCGTCGGCGTCACGCGTGATGCGCGTGCAGATGTTGGTCGCATCGGAGGATGCCACCTCCGGTTCCGTCATCGCGAAGGCCGAGCGGATTTCGCCATCGAGCAGCGGCCTGAGCCAGCGCGCCTTCAGCTCCTCGCTTCCATATCGGGCGATGGTCTCCATGTTGCCGGTGTCGGGCGCGGAGCAGTTGAAGACCTCGCTGGCCCACGGCACCCGTCCCATGATTTCGGCCAGCGGCGCATATTCCTGGTTGGTCAGGCCGGCGCCCGGATAGCCGGCGATCTCGGCGGTGTCCCGTGGGAGAAACAGGTTCCACAGTCCGGCGGCTTTTGCCTGCTGCTTGAGCCGCTCGATCACCGGAATGGGCGTCCAGCGCTTGCCCGCGGCGGTATGGGCGGCGAGCTCGCTCGCGTATCCGGCCTCGGCTGGATAGATGTGCTCGTCCATGAAACGCAGCAGCTGGGCCTGCAGTTCACGGGTCCTGGGCGAATAGTCGAAGTCCATGAAATCCTCCTGGGTGGCGGCGCAGCGCCGCATGGTTGTCGATGGGGCGCGGCGCTATCAGCGTGCGCGGGCGAAGGTTTGGGCGGTGGCCCAGGCGAGTTGCGCGAGCGGTCGGGTTTGCGCTCCGGTTGTTTTGGCCTGGGCGCTTGCCGCGGTGCCTGTCTCCGCGCGCTTGGCGATGCCTTGCAGGATCGCGGCGATGCGGAACATGTTGTAGGCGATGTACCAGGGCCAGTCGGCGCGCAGTTCGTCGCGCGTGGTGATGCCGTGCTCCTCGCAGAATCGCGCGATGCCGGTGCGTTCGCAGTAGCGCGTGATGTAGCTGTCTTCATCCGGAATGCCGAGCGCCGCGAGATCGAGGCCGCCGATGCCGCGCGAGAGCTGGTGCGGGATGTGCCACGACATGCAGTGGTAGCTGAAATCGGCCAGCGGGTGGCCGAGCGTGGACAGCTCCCAGTCGAGCACAGCGACCACGCGCGGCTCGACGGGATGGAACATCAGGTTGTCGAGCCGGTAGTCGCCATGCACGATCGAGACCAGCCGTTCATCGCGCGCGCTGGCGGGCATGTGCTCGGCCAGCCAGGTCATGAGCGTGTCCATCTCCGGGATGGATTCGGTGGCCGAGGCCTGGTATTGCTTGCTCCAGCGTGCGATCTGGCGCTCGAAGTAATTGCCGGGGCGCCCATACCCGGCCAGCCCGCGCGCGGTGAAATCCACGGTGTGCAGCGCGGCGATCACGCGGTTCATTTCGTCGTAGATCGCGGCGCGCTGCGGCCTGTCCATGTCCTGCAGGGACTGGTCCCACAGCACGCGTCCCTGCATGAACTCCATGACGTAGAACGCGCGCCCGATGACGGACTCGTCCTCGCACAGTCCGAGCATCCGCGGCACCGGCACGTCGGTGCCGGCCAGCGCATTCATCACCTGGTATTCGCGCTCGATGGCGTGGGCGGAGGGCAGCAGTTTCGCTGCCGGGCCGGGCTTTGCGCGCATGACGTAGCTGCGCGATGGCGTGATCAGCTTGTAGGTGGGGTTGGATTGGCCGCCCTTGAACATCTCCACCGTCAGAGGTCCGGCGAACCCGTCGATGTTCCCGTTCATCCATGCGGCGAGAGAGGAGAGATCGAAGCGGTGTCGTTCGGTGACCGGCCTGGTGCCGATGAATGCGTCAAACTGGCTCATTGAGCTTGCTCCTTGTCGATGAAATGGGCGCACGCAGGCATGCGCGCATGCTGATGCGCGCAGGGATGCTGCGAGGCGATGCTGGTGTCCGTGCTGCTTCGAGGGGCGCTTCGCGCAGGCGCGCGAGTGCGAAATCGCAGCGCCCGAAGACGCGCACAAAGCCCCACGACGCGGGCAAGCGTGGGGGCTTCTTTTTGCCGCCGGGCTCGCGGCCCGGGCGGAGGGTTTTTTCTAGTGGCTGGCTTCGGCGATCCGCATGAGCGTGGACCGGTCCCGGATCACGAGGCCGCCGGCTTCGATGCGGATGGCTTCCTCGCGCTCCATCGCCTTGAGTTCCTGGTTCACGCGCTGGCGCGAGGCGCCCAGCAGTTGCGCCAGCTCTTCCTGCGCGAGCTGCAGGCCGATGCGGATCTCGTCGCCATCCGCGAGGCTGGGAACGCCATAGCTGCGCGCGAGATGCAGCAACTGCTTGGCCAGCCGCGAGCGCAGGGGCAGGGTGTTCAGGTCCTCGACCAGGCCGAAAAGCTGGCGGATGCGGCGCGACTGCAGTTGCAGCAACGCATCGTAGAGTTCCGCGTGCTGCGAGAGTATCTTCTTGAAATCGGCCCTGGCCACGCACAGGATCGTGGAGTCGCCATGCGCATAGGCATCGTGCGTGCGGCGGTCTCCGTCGAACATCGCCACGTCGCCGAACCAGATGCCCGGCTCGACGTAGGTCAGCGTGATCTGCTTTCCGGAGATGGATGTCGAGCTCACGCGCACCGCGCCACGGGCGCAGGCGATCCACTCGTCCGGCGGATCGCCACGGGCGCAGATCAGTCCCCCATCCCGGAATCGTTTGACGTAGGCGCATCGAAGAATGTCGTGCCGCAGCGAAGGCGACAACGAAGAAAACCAGCGACCACCATTGATCGCTTCACGTTCTTCTATGCTAAGAATCGGCTCATCCATAGGCTGTCTTTTGTGTGACTGACGAGATGGCCTCTGTCACGCGCGCGACGTGGACTGCGGGCCGTCCTTCCTTTGATTGTCACTGATAACGGGGGGCGCGTTTTTCGAGGAATGCCGCGATGCCCTCGCCCGCGTTGGCGTGCGAGAGATTGCGCACGAAATGGTCGCGTTCCTGGTCGAGGTGCCGGTGAAGATCGTTCGCGCGCGCGTCTCCCACCAGTTCCTTGATGCTGGCGAGCGCGTTCGGCGCACGCTGGCCGAGCGTGGCGGCGAACGCGAGCGCATCGTCAAGCGCCTGTCCGGGCTGCGAGAGGCGGTTGACCACGCCAAGCGCGTGCAGGCGCTGCACGTCCACCTTGTCCGCACCCATCAGTATCTCCATCGCGAGCTGGCGCGGCAGCGCGTTGGCGAGGCTCCACGTGCCGCCGCCGTCGGGCGAGAGCCCCACGCGCGAATAGGCCATGATGAACACGGCTTCACGCGATGCGATGATGAAGTCGCAGGCCAGCGCCAGCGAGAAGCCCGCGCCCGCCGCCGGGCCTTCCACCGCGGCAATCACCGGCTTGGGAAAGTTGCGGATGGTGTCGATCCAGCCGTGCAGGGCGTTCACTCCGCGCGCCTGTTCTTCGGCGCTTTCCTGGCGCCGCGCCTGCAGCCGGTTGAGATTGCCGCCCGAGCTGAACATGCCATTGGCGCCGGTGATGATCACGCTGCGTATGTCACGGTTGCGTTCGGCTCCGTTGAGCGCCTCGACGCCCGCGGCGTAGATGGCCGGGTCCAGCGCGTTGCGCGACTGCGGGTTGCTGATGGTGAGCACCATCGTGTGATTGTGGCTTGCGCTTTTCAGTTCTGCGGACATGGACGGGCTTGTCTCGTTCGTTGTGGGAAATGTGCGTTGGCGGGCACGAAGAGGTCACTCTTCCTCGTGCATCAGGCTCAGGCCGATGGCGCCGCGCCGGCGCAGCCAGGGGCTGGGGCGGTAGCGCGTGTCGCCATACACGGTCTGCATGTTGAACAGCACTTCGAGAATGTTGGCCGGGCCCCAGCGGTTGCCCATGGCGAGCGGTCCCATGGGATAGCCCAGGCCCAGTGTGACGGCGGTCTCCAGGTCCTCTGGCGTGCAGATGCCTTGCTGGCAGATGTCGCTGGCGATGTTGACGATGGCCGCCACGACGCGCTGGGTCACGAAGCCGCCGCTGTCGCGGATGACCGAGACGGCCTTGCCGTCGCGCGCGAACAGCGCATGGGCCGCGTCGCGGTAATCGGCGCGCGTGGCCGGGTTGGTCGCCAGCACGCGGCGCTTGGTGGCGGCGTCCTCGACCAGCATGTCGATGCCGATCGTGCGCGCCGGATCCAGGCGCTCGACCACGGCCACCGTGGTGATGTCGAAGCCCAGCGGCGCGACCAGCGTCAGCGCTTCGGCGGAGGGCGATTGCCCGGTCTCGATTTTCGCGCCAAGCTCCTTGAGCAGCTGGAAGATCTCGGCGCGGCGCGCCGCGCGCGTGGATACCCACACCGGCGGGATGTTGTCCACTCGGGGCACGGGGGCTTCTTCGAATACCTGCTGCGCGCCGTTGTCATAGCGGTAGAAGCCTTCCCCCGTCTTGCGGCCGAACACGCCGCCGGCCACACGCTGCGCGCCGATGACGCTGGGGCGATACCGGGGCTCTTCGTAATATTGGTGGTAGATCGACTCCATCACCGGCTGGGACACGTCCAGGCCCGTCAGGTCCATCAGCTCGAACGGGCCGAGCCTGAAGCCGACCTGGTCGCGCAGGATGCGGTCGATGGTGGAGAAGTCGGCGACGCCTTCGCCCAGGATGCGCAGCGCCTCGGTGTTGTAGCCCCGGCCTGCGTGGTTGACGATGAAGCCGGGCGTGTCCTTGGCGCTGACCGGCGTGTGGCCCATCTCGCGCGCATAGGCGGCAAGCCGCGCGCAGGTGGGTGCGTCGGTCTTCAGGCCGCCGATGACCTCCACCACCTTCATGAGCGGAACCGGGTTGAAGAAGTGATAGCCCGCAAAGCGATGCGCGCTCTTGAGCGCCGCGCCGATTGCGGTCACGGACAGCGACGACGTGTTGCTCACCAGCACGGCGGTGTCCGCGACGATGTTCTCGAGCCGGGCGAACAGCTCGCGCTTGACGTCCAGGCGCTCGACAATGGCTTCGACCACCAGATCGCAGGCGGACAGCTCATCCAGGCTGGCGACCGGGATCAGCAGCGTGGACCAGCGCTCGACCTGGGACGGCTCGACGCGGCCCTTGTCGGCCAGCTTTCGCCATTGCTGCTCGATCTGCTGCTTGGCGGATACGGCGGCGTCCGGATTGGTGTCGAAAAGGCATACCGTGCTGCCCGCCTGCGCGGCGATTTGCGCGATGCCCCGGCCCATGGCGCCCGTGCCAACCAGACCGACCTGAGAAAAAGTAATGGTGCTGCTGCTCATGCCGCAATTATGGCGGCATGGGCGCTGGAATGCGTGGGTCGCCAGATGTGAGATTTTCTCCCGACGTCATTCCTTCATGGCATGCATCATTGCCGCCGCGGCGGCTTCCGGGTCGGCTGCGTTGACGATGGCGCGCACCACGGCAATCGATCCAACGCCGGTTGCCAGAATCTGCGGGAACTGCTCCAGTCCGATGCCGCCAATCGCTACTTGAGGGTAGTTGCGCATCAACCTGGCATAGCGCTCGAGCCGCGCGACGCCCTGCGGCACGGTCGCCATCTTCTTGAGGGTGGTCGGGAACACGGCGCCCATGGCGATGTAGCTGGGCGCCACGGCATCGGCCCGCACCATCTCGGCGTAGCCGTGCGTGCTCACGCCGAGGCGCACGCCGGAGTCGCGCAACGTGCTGATCTCCGTAGCGGAAAGCGCGTCGAGGTCTTCCTGGCCCAGGTGCACGCCATATGCGCCGGCGGCAATGGCGATGCGCCAATGGTCGTTGATGTAGAGATGGGCGCCGGTGCCGCGAACGGCATCGACGGCGGCTCGTACCTCGGCATCGATGGCCGCTGTGTCTTGCGACTTGAAGCGCAACTGCACCGTGGGAACCCCCGCGCGCGCCATGCGAGCGACCCATTGGGCGTCGGGCAGCACGGCATACAGGCCCAGGGCCTGGGGGCAGGCGGCGAATGGCCTGGCGTGCGGCAGAGGCTGAAGGCCGAAGTCCTCCGGCTCGACGGGCCAGAGCGCGGCGTCGAAATGTCCCATGCGCAGCGTCTGCGCCTGCCAGGCCTTGGCAATGCAGTCGGCATCGTGCGCGATGAAGCCGAGCTGGGCGCAGGCCTGCAGCGCGGCGCGATGGACGGGATCACTATCACTATCGCTGGCGGCGGGCGTGGGCTGGGCGGGGAAATCGGCGAACGCGCCGGCGTGCCGCTCCAGGATCGCCAGTTTCATCGAGGCCTCGGAAGCGGTGGAGCTCTCAACCATTGTCGTGGTGCCAGAAAGGTGTGCCGAGCACGGGCGTGCTGGGCTCGGCCGATTCCTGCGGCGTCATCGCGCCCGCGGCGCGCGCGGCGCGGCCCGCGCTGACGGCGTCGGCGAAGGCTCCGGCCATCGCGACCGGGTCGGTGGCGAGGGCCACGGCGGTGTTCAGCAGCACGCCGTCATAGCCCCATTCCATGACCTGGCAGGCGTGCGAGGGCAGGCCCAGCCCCGCATCGACCAGCATGGGCACATCAAGGCGCTCGCGCAGCATCTGCAGCGCATAGGGGTTGATGGGGCCGCGCCCCGTGCCGATGGGCGCGGCCCAGGGCATGATGGCCTGGCAGCCGACGTCCACCAGGCGCTGGCATACGACCAGATCCTCGGTGCAGTAGGGCAGCACCCAGAAACCGTCGCGCACCAGTTGCTCGGCGGCCTGCACGAGGTTGAGCGTGTCGGGCTGCAGCGTGTAGTCGTCGCCGATGAGCTCCAGCTTGATCCATTGGGTGCCGAACACCTCGCGCGCCATGTGCGCCGTGGTGATGGCTTCCTGCAGGCTGTGGCAGCCCGCTGTGTTGGGCAGCACCGGCACGTCCAGGCTGCGCAGCAGTTCCCAGAAGCTGCTGCCGGTCTCGGCTGCGTTGCTGCCCTGGCGGCGCAGTGACGCGGTCACCATGCCGGGCCTGGCGCGAGCGACGGCGGCCTGCAGCACGGCGGGCGAGGGGTAGCGCGCCGTGCCCAGCAGCAGGCGGCTTTGCAGGGTCTGTCCATAGAGCACGAACGGATCGTCGTTGCTGGCCTGGTCTGCGAAGGGTGTGGTGTTCGACATGATGGGTTCAACCTTGTTGTGTCAGCCGTCCCGAAGACGCTCAACCGCCGGTGACGGGAGAGATGATTTCGATGGCGTCGCCAGACGCCAGCAGGTGCTGCGCGTAGCGCGTATTGGGCACGAACTGCATGTTCACGGCGACGGCGAACGGCGGCTTGGCCTGCACCTGCGCCACGGCGTCGGCGACGGTGGCGTTGTCGGGCAGGATGATGTCTTGCTGGTTTACGGTCACGTTCATGGCAAAGAGGCAGTGGCTCCATCCAACTGCACGGAAAGATCGAAGCGGGGTGCGAGCGTGGATTGTCCGCTCTCCAGCAGTTCCATGACCACGTCCAGCAGGGCGGGGGCGATCATGAAGCCGTGGCGGTACAGGCCGTTCACCTCCAGCACGTTCCCGGCCACGCTGCGGACGGCGGGCAGATTGTCGGGCAAGGTGGGGCGGCACTGCGTGGCAATCTCGAGAATGCGCGCTTCGGCAAAGCCCGAATGCACGGCATAGGCGGCGGACAGCAGTTCAAGAGTCGAGCGCACGCTTGGCGGGGACATGTCCTCGGATTCGATTTCCGTCGCGCCGATCACGAATACATGGTTTTCCTTTGGCGCCATGTAGATCGGATAGCGCGGATGCAGCAGGCGCGTCGGGCGCTCGAGCGTGACTTCGGGCGCGTGCAGCCGCACCACTTCGCCGCGCACGCCGCGCAGCGTGTTCCAGCGAGGCTTGGCGCCAAGGCCGCGGCAGTCCAGCACAAGATCGGGCTGGCCCACGCTGCCGGGGGTGAAGTCGTCGGTGGACCTGGGTGTGTTCCAGTGCACTTTCACGCCGAGCTCCCGCATGGCGGTTTCGAGCGCCGAGAGCAGCTGGCGGTTGTCGAGCTGGCCTTCGCCCGGCAGATACATGCCGTGCGCGAAGCGCGAGGCGACGGAGGGCTCCAGCGCATCGACCTGCGGCCCGTTCAAGGCCTGCAGCGCGGGGAGTTCGGGAACGGCCTTCTGCGTTTGCTGCAGCTTGTGCTGGAAGCGGCTGGCTTCGCCCGCGTCGAGTCTGTGCCAGAGAACCAGCGTGCCGTTCTGCTGAAAGAAGACCGGCTGCGATAGCCGGCCGATCAGTTCCTGCCAGCGCGGCAGCGCGTAGTGGCCCATGCGCACCACGCCGGGCTCGGTGACGGCGGATTCGGCCAGCGGCGCCAGCATGGCGGCGGCGATGCGGGCTGCCGCGCCCTGCGCGTCGGGGCCTTGCGCCTCGAAAACCTCGACAGCATGGCCCTTGCGAGCCAGTTCGACGGCCAGCAGCCGGCCCATCAGGCCCGCGCCAAGAATCGTGATCGTGGATTTATTCTGCAGAGGAAGCATGTGTCCAATTCCAGCTCAAGAGACGACAAAAGGACAAAACACGCCGGTGCCGCAATGCAGAAACTCCCCACGCCAGCATGATCTGGATCGGGTAGCGGGGCCAGGCGGCCCCAGGGTGTGATCTCAGCCGCATGCTGACATATCGCGCATGCGGCACCCCTGTTTCGTCCGAAGGGCCATTACAACACAATGACGGGTCGCAAAACGTTGAACTGGTTCATGTCCCTCGCGTTATATCGGTTGCCCATAGCGATTTCGTGCGTTGAAGAACGGGCTCGGGAATCAACGATAATTTTTGCATGAGCAACGAACAACAGACGCCCCAGGGGCCGCGCCGATATGCCCGGGTTCTCTCCATCGCGGGCTCGGACAGCGGAGGCGGCGCCGGCATCCAGGCCGATCTCAAGACATTCAGCGCGATGGGCTGCTACGGCATGACGGCGATCACCGCCATCACGGCGCAGAACACGCAGGGCGTGCGCGGCATCCATGGCATTCCACCGCAGATGCTCGGGGAGCAGATCGATGCGGTGGTGGAGGACATCGGCGTGGATGCCGTGAAGATCGGCATGCTGCATTCGCCCGAGGTGGTGCATGTGGTGGCCGAGGCGATTGTCCGTCACCGGCTGCCGCGGGTGGTGCTCGATCCGGTGATGGTGGCCACCAGCGGCGACCGGCTGATCGCCAGTGAAACCGAATCCGCGCTCGTCAATGAACTTTTTCCGCTGGCCGATGTGGTGACGCCGAACCTCGACGAAGCGGGCTGGCTGCTGGGCCGCGAGATCGCGGGCGAGGCGGACCTCGACGAGGCAGCCGATGCCTTGCTGGACATGGGCGCGCGTGCCGTCCTGCTCAAGGGCGGGCATCTGCCGGGAGACTGGGTGGTGGATGTGCTGGCGCTCGCCAGGGGGGAGCATCATCGCCTGGGCTCGCAGCGCATCGTCACGCACAACGGGCATGGCACGGGCTGCACGCTGTCGTCGGCCATCGCCTCGCAGCTTGCGCTGGGCGAGCCGCTGATCGAGGCGGTGACCAAGGCCCGCGCCTACATCCTGGGTGCGATCGCTGCGGGCGCGCAGGTGCGCACGGGCCATGGCCACGGCCCCCTCAATCATGGTTATGCGCCGGTGGCGCAGGTGGTCATCGGCTGAAGCGCGGGGCTCACCAGCCCCAGGTCAGGTTCCTGGCAACCCAGCCCCGGCGTCCGCTCTCGGTCTGCACCTGGGCCCATGTGCCCGAGTTCTTGAGCGTGCGCACGATCTCGTTGCGCTCCAGCTTGCCGACGATTCTTGCCTTGGTGGAGGGAGCGGCGCGCAGGTTGGCCGCGCGCGCCGTCACGATGCGATGCGGAGTCTTGTTGGTGAGCGGCGCGTAAACCCAGCCCAGCGATGCTTCGTAGTCGCGCACCTTGAGCCACTGTCCCTTGCGTTGCTCGACCTGCAGCGGGTAGCCTGAGCCGAGTTCCCACAAGGTCGCGGAGCGGGTGTTGGCCTGTTCACGGATGTTGACCGTGCTGCCCTTGACGCTGACGAACTCGCGGGCCTGGGCCCAGCCTGACGCCAGCATGCTGGCCGCGACGACGCACGTTGCGATCGAACGCGCCGACAGGAAACGGGGAGTGATGCGGGATGTGGCTGTACGTAGCACTGGGGGAATTCTCCTTTTCATGAATCTCCACAAAATGTGGAGGAACTGAGGAAGGGAGGGCATGCGCCGGCCAAAGTTCCCGCTAATTTCCGCAAGCCGGGGATATCGTGCGCCACATCCGTATTTCATCCCGGAGCGCGTCCCGTCCGGTCATGTCCGATTCGCGCAAAGCAGCCTGGAAGCCACGAAGCAGGCTGCCAGCGTGGGCAGCGCCGAGCCGAGCGCCGGAGCCGCCAGGGGAAGCAGGTGGTAGCAGGCAATGCCGGCGATCCAGATCGCGACCGGCGCCGCATGTATGCCGCGCGCCTGCGAGAGCAACTGCACCACGCCCTCCCCAAGCCCGGCCAGCCGTCCCAGGATCACGCCGAACAGCGGCACGAATACCGAGCTCAGGAGCAGCAAAAAGGGCTCGAGGCTGTGCATCGGCAGCAGCAGCGCCAGCAGCGTGCAGACCACGGAGATCACCAGGCCCCAGCGGCGCACGCTCAGGCGCGGCAGCAGGCTGTGGGTGGAAACCGCGCCTGAATAGGCATCGCCGTATGCGTTGTCCACCTCGTCGATCAGGATCAGCGACAGCGCGATCAGTCCGCCCTGTGCCAGCAGCAGCGCGGTGACCAGATCCGCGCTTGGGAGCACCAGAGCCACCAGCACGCCCAGTGAATAGCACCAGATGTTGGCGATGGCGTAGCCGATCCACGTGCCGCGCAGCGCGCCCTTGCCGCTGACGCCGTGGCGTGCATAGTCGGCCACCAGGGGCAGCCAGGAGATCGGCATGGCGATCACCAGGTCGAGCGCGGGCATCACGCCCATGCCGCCTTCGCCGGGGCGCTCCCAGATCGCCTGGAAGCCGGCATGGGAGGCCACGGCCAGGAACTGCCATGTCAGCCACAGCAGCGACAGCACGACCAGCGGCAGCGCGACGCGCGCGATCACCTTGCGCACCAGTTGCACCATGGAGCCGCTGATCAGCGCCACCACCACGCCGCCCCAGACCAGAGTGGCAACCATGGGCCACCAGGCCTGCGACATGGCGCCCGACTGGCGGCCGATCGCCACCGTCGCATCGCGCATGACCACCAGCTCGAAGGTGCCCCAGCCGATGAGCTGCACGATGTTCAGCACGATGGGCAGGCTCGCGAACTTGCGGCCATAGACGGTGTGCATGAGGCCGGCGCTGGCCAGTCCGCTCTCGCAGGCGATCTTGGCGACCCAGCCGAGCAGGCCCGCTCCGATGAACGAACCCAGAACGATGGCCAGCAGCGCCTGCGGCATGCTGAGCGCGGGAATGAGGAACGCGCCGACCTGCATGACCAGCAGGCCGACGCCCAGGCTGAACCACAGCGAGGCGTGGTCATGCCAGCGGAAGGCGCGGCGGTCCGCCGGCAGCGGCGCCAGGGCTTCGTTGGCGATGGGGGACGAGGTGGCTTGCATGCGCGCTCCGGATGGGTTCTTGATGAAACAGGCGCGCGGGAGCCGAAAGGAGCAGGCCGGGCAGGGCATGCGGTGGTCGGCTCCGGAATTCGCGGCTTCCCTGCGCGAGGATTAACTCACAGGTTCAAAGGGACTCTCTCAGCCGCGCGCCGCTTGAATCGGCCGCAACACCCCTGGCGAAGCTGCGCAGTATAGCCATTCACAGCCGCTTGCGCTGGCTCGATCAGCCATTGGATGCGGATCGGGCGCAAGCCCGGAAGTCATTGCCGTGGGGAAAAAGTGCGAGCGCTGGCGGCCAGGCTCAGGTGTGTTCGACGCCCAGGCGCTCGTGCAGCTTGCTGCTGGTGGTCGTGTATTGCAGCGCGACGGCTGCGCCGCTCAGGTATTCCGCTGCCGCGAAGGCGGCGAGCGTCGCCTCATGGAAGCCGCAAAGTATCAGCTTGCGCTTGCCGGGGTAGGTGTTGATGTCGCCGACGGCGTAGATGCCGGGAACGCTGGTGGCGAAGCTCGCGGTATCGACCACGAGCTGCTTGCGCTCGATCGCCAGGCCCCAGTCGGCCACCGGGCCCAGGCGCGGCGAAATGCCCAGATAGACCAGCAGCAGGTCCAGCGGCTCGGATTGCTCCTGGCCCTGGGCATCGAGGACGCGCAATGCGTTCAGGCGGCCTGATGGGTCGGTCTCGATGCCGGTGATCTGGGCCGCCACCACGCGAATGCGGCCCGCATCGCGCAGTTGCTGGAGCCGCTGCAGATCGGCGGCGTCGGCCTGGAACACGTCGCGGCGATGCAGCAGCGTCACGCTGCGCGCGATGTCCGTGGCCTCGATGGCGGCGCGTACCGCCTCTTCGTCGCCGCCATGCACGATCACGTTCCTGCCCGCTGCCGCCTGTGGCGTGGCAGGGTGGTAGAGCACCTGAGACCCGGCCAGCGCCTCGATGCCGTCCACCTTCACGGTGCGCGGCACGAAGGCGCCGACGCCCGCCGCGATGAACACGCTGCGCGCCAGCAACTGTGTGCCGGCGGTGGTGGCGAGCAGGAAGCGGCCGTCGGCCTGCGGCTGCAGGGCGGATACCTGCTGGCCCAGATGCGTGGCGGGTGCGAAGGGCGCGATCTGCCGCGCGAGCAGATCAACCAGTTCGCGCCCGGTGCACACGGGTGTGCCGGGGATGTCGTAGATCGGCTTGTCCGGGTAGAGCTGCGCGCATTGGCCGCCCAGATACGGCAGCGCATCCACGAGATGCGCCGGGATGCCTTGCAGGCCGAGCTGAAATACCTGGAACAGCCCGACCGGGCCCGCGCCGATGACCACGGCGTCCGCGGCGATGGGGCTGGATGTGGCGGCGCTGGATGCGGGATCGGCCATGTGTTGCGGGCTTGCCGGCGGGGGGAGCGGCTTACTTCTCGAGGTACTGGAGCTTGTCCGTCTTGCCGTTCCAGTCGTCGGCGTCGGGCAGGGCTTCCTTGCGCTTGGTGATGCTCTTGAACGAGGGCGTCAGGTCGGCGTTGATCTTGATGAAGCCCAGCTGATCCGCGGGAAGGTCTTCTTCCGCGAAGATGGCGTTGGCGGGGCATTCCGGAATGCAGACCGCGCAGTCGATGCATTCATCGGGATCGATCACGAGGAAGTTGGGGCCTTCGCGGAAGCAGTCAACGGGGCAAACATCCACGCAATCGGTGTATTTGCACTTGATGCAGTTTTCGGTGACGACGTGAGTCATGTGGAATCTGTTCTTTTATTTGGGGAATTCCCTGATTCTAGGCGCTATGGCGGCAAGAGTGGAGCGCACCCCTTGCCTTGATGCGGTAACTCGGGAAATTTCTCCCGAGTTGAACCGCTTCATCGACAGACTCAGGCGCGGACCAGGACGGCGCCTGCGGTCTTGTGGCTTGCGGTATCCACCAGAATCATGGAGCCGAGGACCCGGGCCTGGTTGAAGGCGGCGACGGGCGCGGGCTCCTGCAGCAGCAGTTCCACATGGCCGATGGCGTTGGGTTCGAGCCTGTCGGCATTTTCCTCGGCCAGCGTGTTGATGTTCAGGCGGTGCACCACGCGGCGTGCCTTGACCTTGATCCAACGATGGCCGTGCTGGGCCAGATACACGCGTCCGGCGACCAGCGGCTCGTCGTCCATCCATGCCACCGTCGCCTGCAGCTCGCGCTGGCCTTCCCATGCGGGCCGGGAGGCCGGGGCGTCGCCCCAGTCGTCGCCGGCCACGGCGTCAGGGTTTTCCACGCAAGCGACGATCCAGTCGCCGCGCGAGACGTCGACCTCTCGATCGAGCACGATGCCCGCGCTCCGGCCGGCGGCCACTTCGCCGGGCTGGCGGACGTGGTCGAGCACCTGCGCGATGGTGGCTGTCTGGTTGCTCGGCAGCAGGGTGACCTGCAGTCCCGGCCTGACCTCGCCCACCGCCACGCGGCCCCAGAAGACGCGGCGGCCCTGGGTGGTGTCGGATGACGAGGAGAACTTCTCCACCCACTGCACCGGAAAGGCCAGGGGCAGCTCGCGGTCGGCGGGCGTCGCTGGCAGCGTGTGCAGCACCTGCAGCAGGCTCGGGCCCTCGTAGCCCGCCCAGTCCGCCTTGGCGTCCACCACGTTGTAGCCCTTGAGCGCGGATACCGGCACGGTGGCGCGCACGGTGATACCCGCGGCTTGCGCGAACGCGGCCAGCTGGTTGCGGATGTGCGCGAATGCCTGGGCCGGGTCCTGCACGGCGTCGAGCTTGTTCACGGCGAAGACCAGCGAGGGCACGCGCAGCAGATTCACCAGCAGCGCATGGCGGCGGGTTTGCGCCAGCAGGTCGAGCTGCGGGTTCTGCCAGTCGAGCTTGGTGGCGTCGACCAGCACGATGGCGGCATCGGCGCTGGATGCCGCGGTCACCATGTTGCGGGTGTATTGCTCGTGGCCGGGCGTGTCGCCGATGATGAACTTGCGCTGTTCCGTCGAGAAATAGCGGTACGCGACGTCGATGGTGATGCCTTGTTCGCGCTCGGCGGAGAGGCCGTCCGTGAGCAGCGCGAGATCGGTCTCGCCGCTCTTGGTGATGCCGGCGAACTGGTCCTGGAGCACGGCGCGGGTGTCCACGAGGAGCCGGCCGATCAGGGTTGATTTGCCGTCGTCGACGCTGCCGCAGGTGATGAAGCGCAGGGCTGATTCATGGGGCTGGTGCGCCGCCGCATCCGAGTGCTGCGGGCGTTCAATCGTTTCGGTGCTCATCAGAAATATCCGTCCTTCTTGCGCTTTTCCATGGAGGCTTCGCTGGTCTTGTCGTCCATGCGGGTTGCGCCTCGCTCGCTCACTTCGGCTGCCAGTGTCTCGATCACGATGTCGCCCGCGGTGGCCGCCGTGCTCTCCACCGGGCAGGTGCAGGTGATGTCGCCCACGGTGCGAAAGCGCACGTCGCGGGTTTGCACCTGCTCGCCGTCGCGTGGCGGGGTGAGTTCCGTCACGGGCACGAGCAGGCCCTTGCGCTCGACCACCTGACGCTGATGCGTGTAGTAGATCGAGGGCAGCGCGATCCGTTCCCGGTCGATGTATTGCCACACGTCCAGCTCGGTCCAGTTGCTGATCGGGAAGACGCGGAAATGTTCGCCGGGAGCCAGCCGCGTGTTGAACAGCGTCCAGAGTTCGGGACGCTGCGCCTTGGGCTGCCATTGGCCGAAGCTGTCTCGGTGCGAGAAGATGCGCTCCTTGGCGCGCGCCTTTTCCTCGTCGCGGCGGGCGCCGCCGATCAGCGCGTCGAAGCGGAATTCCTCGATCGCCTCCAGCAGCGTGACCGACTGGTGCACGTTGCGCGATTCGCCGGGGTGCGCCAGGCGCACGGTGCCGCGCGCCATGGAATCCTCCACGCTGCGCACGATCAGTTTCGCGCCCAGCTCGCTGGCGCGCAGATCGCGGAATTCGGTCACTTCGGGGAAGTTGTGGCCGGTGTCGATCATCAGCAGCGGGTAGGGCAGGCGGCCCGCGCCGAACGCCTTTTCGGCGCAGCGCAGCATGACCAGCGAATCCTTGCCGCCCGAGAAAAGCAGGGCGGGGCGTTCAAATGCGGCAGCCACTTCGCGCAGGATGAAGATGGTCTCTTCCTCCAGCGCATCGAGATGGCGGTTGCTCAACTGCGAGAGCAGCGCGGGTTCCGTACGGGCATTCATCGGATGCTTCTTTCTTTTCTATGGCTCAGGCCGCTTCGCGAAAGTGCGGCAGGGGCTGGTTCACGTCGCCCTGGTAGAAGGCATGATAGCGATCGAACTGGCGCTGGGCGTCGGAGGCGTCCACGCCCTCGCGCAGGACGGCGACGTCGAATCCGCAGCGCGCCATCTGCACGAGCTGGTCGATCAGCACATCGCCGGTGGCGCGGATTTCGCCCGTGAACTTGCGGCGCAGGCGCAGCAGGCGCGCCTGGCTGAACGCGCGGCCATCGGTGAATTTGGGAAAGTGCAGGTCGATGCGCGTCACGCCGCTGAGGTCCAGCGCGAGCGGATCGGCATCGTTGGGCAGCTCGATGGCGCCGGAGCCGGGCAATTGGTGTTCGTTGGCGGCAAGGATTTTCATGATCTCGTTTCCGAATCCGTGGGTATGGCTGTGTCTCAGGCCGCGGCGGCGTGGGCGTTGTGGCGCACGGCATTGGCGGCGGCCTTGAACGGCTCGATGCCGACGCGGCGCACGGTGTCGATGAAGTTCTCGTGCTTCTGGCCGTGCGCGGCCCTGGCGGTGTCATGGGGCAGGGCTTCGCGCAGGCAGCGGTAGGTGGCCAGCAGCGCCTCGATCACGGCGGGCACTTCGGACGCGCTGAACGAAGGGCCGATGATCTTGCCCGGGGTGGAGGGGCCGGAGAGGTCCGTGCCGTCCGCGCCGCCCAGCGTGATCTGGTACCACTCCTTGCCGTCCTTGTCCACGCCCAGGATGCCGATGTGGCCGCTGTGGTGGTGGCCGCAGGAGTTGATGCAGCCGCTCATGTGCAGGTCGATCTCGCCGAGGTCCCACAATTCGTCCAGGTCCTGGTAGCGCTCGGTGATGGCCTCGGCGATGGGCAGGCTGCGCGCGTTGGCAAGCGAGCAGAAATCGCCGCCCGGGCAGGCGATCATGTCGGTCAGCAGTCCGATGTTGGCCTTGGCCAGCCCGAGCGCCTTCGCGGCCTTGTACAGCTCGGGAAGCTGGTCGCGGCGCACCCAGGGCAGCATCAGGTTCTGCTCGTGCGTCACGCGCAGTTCGCCGTGCGAGAACCTGTCGGCCAGGTCGGCGGCGGCGTCCATCTGATCGGCGGTCGCGTCGCCGGGCGCATAGCCCAGGCGCTTGAACGACAGCACCACGGCGCGCAACTGCGGCAGGCGGTGTGGCAGCACGTTGCTGTGCAGCCAGCGGCCGAAGTCGCTGTTCTCGGCGCTGGCGGTGCGCAGCAGCGCCAGTGTCTCGGCCTCGGCGTCCGAGGGCGTGAGGTCGAGCTCGGGTTCCTTGAAGTTGGCCGCCACGCGGTCGTACTCGGCCTGCGTGATGGTGTGCGGGCCGCCTTCGTCCTCCACGATGGCGCGGTACTCCGCGTTGACCTGGTCGATGTAGTTCTGGCCTTCGCTCTTCACCAGGATCTTGATGCGCGCCTTCCACAGGTTGTCACGGCGGCCATAGCGGTTGTAGACGCGGATCACCGCCTCCAGGTAATTCATCACCTGATCCCAGGGCAGGAATTCGCGCAGCACCGGGCTGATCAGCGGCGTGCGGCCCATGCCGCCGCCCGCGCGGACCTGGAAGCCCAGCTCGCCGGCATCATTCTTGAGCAGTTGCAGGCCCACGTCGTACCAGCCGAGCGCTGCGCGGTCTTCCCTGGCCCCGTTGAGCGATACCTTGAACTTGCGCGGCAGAAAGGAGAACTCAGGGTGCAGCGTGCTCCATTGGCGCAGGATTTCCGCGAACGGGCGGGGATCGGCGATCTCGTCTTCCGCGATGCCCGCCAGCGCGTCGCTGGTGATGTTGCGGATGCAGTTGCCGCTGGTCTGGATGCCGTGCAACTGCACCGACGCGAGCAGCTCCATCACGTCGGCGCTCTTGTTCAGCGGAACCCAGTTGTATTGCACGTTGGTGCGGGTGGTGAAGTGGCCGTAGCCATACTTCAACCGCGTGCCGATGCGGCGGCCGTCGGCCAGCGGGATGTCGCCCAGTTTTTCCTGCGTCGCCTGCGCGTCGGCCAGCAGTTGGGGATCGGGCTGGTCGAATTCGCGGGCCACGCGCGCCAGCACGCGCAACTGCCTGCTGGAGAGCTCGCCGTAGGGCACGGCCACGCGCAGCATGGGCGCGTAGCGCTGTATATACCAGCCATTTTGCAGGCGCAGCGGCTTGAACTCGTCGTCCGTGAGCTTGCCAGCCTGGAAGCGCTCCAGTTGATCGCGGTATTGCTCGGCGCGAAGGCGGATGAACTGTTTGTCGAATTCGGTGTGTTGATACATGGCGGTTGCTTGTGCTCGTGGTGCGCTGACTCACGGCTCCGTGATGACCATGGTCAGCAAGTACGTGACTTTAGGACCGCCTCTTAATATTTCAAACGAATATTTATTCACGCATATATGCATAAAAATGCATAAGAGATATAAGTATCTGCCTGGGGGGCTTGATGAAGAACGCGGCCGCGCGGAGCCTGCCGCAGGGGATGCCGCGCGGGCAATGGCGGGCTGCGCATGGACCGCCCGTGAATGGCGGGCCGGGCAGGCCGGGCTTTTTCAGGCGTCCGGATCGTGGTGCCGCGACTGCTCCATCCGCTCGCTGCCGAGATGCTGGGCGATCGCGGCTTCGGTGGGCAGGGGTTCGTGGTGCAGGCGGGCGGCCAGCAGCTCGGCGCACAGGGCCGACAGCGTGAGCCCGCGCGAGCCCATGGCCGTGCATACCCAGAGGCCGGGCAGTGCCTGATGATCGACCGGGCCGACGATGGGCAGCCGGTCATGGGATGCGCAGCGCACAGCGCCCCAGGTCCGCACGGCCGGGGCATCGGCGGCGCCGTCGCCCTGTTCCCCCATGATGCCTTGGGCTGCCCGCATGCGCGCTTGCTCGAAACCGGTCTCCAGGCTCGCGGCCAGCGCGGGCGCCAGGGCGCCGAGTTTCTTGAAATTGCTGGCATGGGCCGTGGCGACGTCCGCCGGACCCGGGGGCAGTTCGGTGATGTTCCGCTCGAAGGTCGAGCCGATCACCCAGCCCGGTTCCGGCTCCGGGCCGCTGCCGATGGGAAAGCGTGGAACGAGGTTGCCGTGACCATTCACCGGCTCGCGCGGCCAGGGTGTCGTGGGCGGGCTCTGCCTGCTGTATCCCCAACTGATCTGGCCTCTGAGCGCCTGGAACTGCCAGCGGTTTTCCAGCAGCGCCTGGCTGTCGAAGCCCGCGGTGACGATCACCATGTCGGCCTGGGCGAGCATCGCTCCGTTGCCGTCGAGCGCCTGCCAGGCGGTTTGTCGTGCGGGCCCGTCGGCCGCGCCGCGCACCAGTCGGGCGACCCTGGCATCGGGCATCACCCGAATGTGGCCATGCGAGAGTTGATGGCGCACCAGGCTGGGCGGCTTCACCCAGCCGGCCCGTGGATGCCAGCAGGCGATGGCATCGAGGGGAACGCCGTTGCGCGCGCGCTGCTCCGCGGTGGCCGGCTGGCTCCAGTCGGCGCCGGGGTGCGCTGGCTGCCGCCATGCATCGGGAATGCCGGGCGTGCCATCCACGCGGTGCTCCAGCACGCCGCAGCCGCTCCATTCGGCATCGCGCGGCATGCCTTGCAGCACCTGCATGGTCGATCGCACGCCCGCGCGCGACAGGCGCGAGAGCAGGCTGTCGTCGGGTGAGACGTGGGGTGCGAACACCCCGGCGGGCAATCCCGATGCACCCGCCGCGGGCCCTTTGGCATCCACCACCGTGACCTGCCAGCCGCGCCGCGCCAGGCTGGCCGCGCAGGCGCTGCCGGCAAGGCCCGCGCCGATCACCAGGCAGGTGCCCGGCTCGCCGATGGACACGTCGGGCACTGCTTCCCGCACCGGGCGGGGTTCCCACTTGGGGTTGAAAACCGCGTGTAGCACGCCGTGATCCGCCGGGGAATCCGTCCCTGAAGCTGTCTCGAAGCCGCATTGCGCCAGGTCTTCGCGCACTGCTTGCTCACCGTGGCGCGATGCAAGTCGCGTGCCACGGCGGCAGCAACGGGCAACGGCCTTCAGCATGTAGGTGCTCCAGAGTTCGGGATGGGCCCGTGGTCCGGGGCCGCTGAGATAGATGCTGTCGGCCCGCGGCGTCTGCTGGCGGAGCATGGCTTGCGCATCGCCGATATAGAGAGTGAGCAGCACGCGGCCCTCATCGAACGCCAGGCGGTGGACGCCGGGCAGCAGTCCCCAGCATTGCCCGGACAGCTCCCGGGCCAGCGGGAGCAGTTCCTGCGGCGCGGCGCGCAGTAGATCCTCTCCGCTCACGGGCCGGGATTCGCACGAGATGAAATGCAGCATGCGCGGGCGCTGCGGATCATCGCGCCATGCCTTCCAGGTGGCCAGGAAATTCAGGCCCTGGCCGAACCCGGTTTCGAGAATGCGCCACTGCGGCTGGCCCGCCCACGCCTGCGGCAGGCCGCAGCCGCGCAGAAAGACCTCTGGCGATGAATCGAGATTACTTTGATCACCGTCATGGGTCTTGGGGCTGGAAGGCGTTCCGTCGGGAAGCCGGGCTAGAGGCTCGGTCATGAAGGTTTATCGGGGCTGAAAAGCAAAACGGCGACTGTACGCCGCCGCTGGTGGAAGAGCCGTGATCAATCCGCATCACTTGATCGCGGACAAATATCGGCTTTCAGTGAATCACTCGCTCGGCGGCACATATCCCGCGGCCGCCTCCGCGCCGCCGCCGAAGAAATGATTCTCCATCTGGCGAGCCAGGTACTGGCGCGCGCGCGCATCCGCGAGATTCAGGCGGTTTTCGTTCACCAGCATGGTCTGGTGCTTGAGCCAGTCGGCCCACGCCTGCTTGCTCACACTCTCGTAAATACGCTTGCCCAGCTCGCCCGGATAGGGCGGGAAATCAAGGCCTTCGGCATCCTGGCCGAGCTTGATGCAGTGGACGGTACGTGCCATGGGGTCACCCTTCATTAGATGTTTTTCAAATATAGAACTGAAATCTTAGTTGTTCCAGTTTTGATCGATCACTTCCAGAATTCATGGCATCGGCGCCGGAATCAATGCGTCGCCGAAGTTTTTCAAGCTCCTACAGACCAGAAAGCACACCATGAAGAAAGATCGCCGTCACTTTATCAAGTTTCCAGCCGCACTCGGCCTTTTTGGGGTCTTGGCCCTGACGGGAATGCCGTCGTTTGGCGCCGATCCGGTCAGTTTCCTGAATGTCTCCTACGACCCGACGCGTGAGTTGTACGTGGAATACAACCAGGCGTTCGCCAGGCACTGGAAGGCCACCACTGGCCAGGAAGTGCAGCTCAAGCAGTCCCACGGCGGCTCGGGCAAGCAGGCGCGCTCCATCCTGGACGGGATCGACGCGGACGTGGCGACGCTGGCGCTGGGTGGCGATATCGATGCGCTCGTCAAGGCGGGTCTGGTGAAGGCCGACTGGCAGCAGCGCCTGCCGCACAACTCGGCGCCCTACACGTCCACGATCGTCTTCCTGGTGAAGAAGGGCAATCCCAAGGGCATCAAGGACTGGGATGACCTGGTCAAGCCCGGCGTCGGCGTGATCACGCCCAACCCCAAGACCTCGGGCGGCGCACGCTGGAACTATCTGGCCGCGTGGGAATTCGCCAAGCGCAAGTACGGCTCGGATGACAAGGCGCGGGAATTCGTCGGCAAGCTCTACCAGAACGTGCCGGTGCTCGACACCGGCGCGCGCGGCTCGACCATCACCTTCGTGCAGCGCGGCGTGGGCGACGTGCTGCTGGCCTGGGAGAACGAGGCATTTCTCGCGCTCAAGGAATTCGGCACGGAAAAGTTCGAGATCGTCGCGCCTTCACTGTCGATCCTGGCGGAGCCCTCCGTTGCCGTGGTCGATAAAGTCGTGGACAGGAAGGGCACCCGCGCGATCGCCGACGGCTACCTGAAATACCTGTACTCAGACGAAGGCCAGGACATCGCGGGCCGGAACTTCTACCGTCCCACCAGCGAGAAGGCCAAGGCCAAGTTCGACAAGCAGTTCCCCCAACTCACGCTGGTGACCATCGACCAGGCCTTTGGCGGATGGGCCAAGGCCGACAAGGCGCACTTCGCCGACGGCGGAAGCTTCGATCAGATCTATACGAAGAAGCTGCACTGAGCCATGGCGGCGCTTCAATGAACAAGAGGTTTTTCATCATGTCGCATTCCAGCCAAACCATTCAGCGCAGGCTGCTCCAAGTCACCGCCGTCGCCTGGGGGCTGCTCGCGCCGGCAGCGGCAATCCGTCGCAGCGGGCCCGTGCAGTTCACGCAGGCGCTCGGCTTCACGATCTCGTACTGACCCCCATCACAAAGCCTGTTAGCGCCACTTCAAGGAGTAGATGCCATGTCGATCAAAGCAGTGAATGTCCGCAATCAATTCCGGGGCCGGATCGCCCGGATCGTCCGTGGAGACGTGCTCTCCGAGATCGACGTGCAGACGCCGTCCGGCACGGTGACCTCGGTGGTCACCACGCGTTCCGTCGATGAACTGGGGCTCGCCCCCGGATCGGAGGTGGTGGCGCTGGTGAAAGCCACCGACGTATCGCTCGCCAAGCTCTAAGCGCATGCCTTCAGCCCCGGCCGGGCCAGCAACCACAGCAACATGAACTTTCAGCAACTACGCTCCGTGCGCGAAACCATACGGCGCGGATTCAACCTTACCGATGTAGCCGCCATGCTGCATACGTCCCAGCCAGGCGTCAGCCGCCAGATCCGCGAGCTGGAGGAGGAGCTTGGCGTCGAACTCTTCGTGCGCGCCGGCAAGCGCCTGACAGGACTCACGCAGCCCGGGCAGGTGCTGCTGCCCATCGTCGAGCGGCTGCTGCTCGAGGCGGAAAACCTCAAGCGCGCGGGCGAGGATTTCGGGCGCAGCCAGAGCGGCGCGCTGGTGGTGGCCGCCACCCATTCGCAGGCGCGCTATGCGCTGCCGCAGGTCGTTCGGGATTTTCGCGGAGTGTGCCCGGACGTGTCGCTGCATCTGCGGCAGGGCTCGCCCGACCAGGTCGCGCAGATGCTGCTTCTGGGCGAGGCGGATATCGGCGTGGCGACCGAGGCGCTCGCGGGCTACGACCAGTTGGTCACGCTGCCGTGCTACCGCTGGACGCATTCCATCATCGTGCCGCCAGACCATCCGCTGCTGCAGGTGGAGGATGGCGCCATCACGCTGGAGCAGCTCATGCGTCATCCCATCGTCACGTACGAGTCGGGATACACGGGCCGCGCCCATATCGATGCAGCCTTCGCCCGCGCGGGCCTCACGCCCGACGTGGTGCTCACGGCCATGGATGCCGACGTCATCAAAACCTATGTGGAGCTGGGCATGGGCGTGGGCATCGTTGCATCGATCGCCTTCGACCCCGACCGCGACAGGCATCTGTTCGCGCTCGACGCGCGCCATCTCTTCGAGGTGAACCTCACGCGGCTGGGGCTGCGGCGCGGCACCTGGCTGCGCAGCTACGCGTACAGCTTCATCGAAACATTTGTTCCAACCCTTACGCGCGACGTGGTCCAGGACGCCCTGAATTCCGAATTCGTCGAGTGCGACTATGTGATTTGAAAAAGAAAGAAAAGGGCCCCCGCGCTTCCCCGCTGCCGCGCAGGCCCTGCGCACGGACGTCTTCGCTCTGACGCCTTCGCATCACGGCTGAGCCTGCAATGTGAGGCAGGCGCAAATTTTCAATGGTTTGCATTTACCCCCTCCTATGGCGGGATAGGCCTCTGCGCGCATCGATTTCATCAAGGCATCCAGGTGTGCTCTGCAACAAGAATGACCGGCTGATTTATTCACGTCGGAATTTCAAGCTGAGGCATCAAGAGAATGGTATGTAAACGCGAGGGATTGCATGTGAATATGTGCAAGAGAGCGCGTGGAGAGCGGCGGATGCGCCGCATCTGCAGATGAATCGTAGAAACAGGCGGGGCAGGCAAGGGCCCGCAAGTTCGGAGGGAGCGGGTTATGGAGAAGAAGAACAA